>CAZHHK010000001.1:0-66660 GCA_964531405.1 uncultured Spirochaetales bacterium
ATACAAATTTGTCAAATGGTTTAATATTTGACAGAAGCTTAAATTATTTTAGGAGGTTTTTATGATTTTTAAAAAAATTTGGCTGGTGCCGTTATTTATTTTACTCATTTTTACAATATGTTTATTTTTTAATGCCAGCGGGGAAAAGGATTTAAAGGCAAGTCTTGCACAATTGCCTGGTCTTGCTGATACACCAGATAAAGGTGCTTTTGTTGATATAGTTAAAGCAATAGATGATGTTTATACCGATGGCAAAATAACCATAGAGCTTTTCCCTTTCCCAAGATCATATAGTAATATAATTCAAGGGAAAGCGGATTTCCATATGCCAAGTCTTAGAAATCCATTGGTAGATGAAAAAAAACTCCCATACAGAATAGTTACCGAAAGAATGGGTGTAGTTTCTCTTGTAATTTATTCAAATGTTAATAAAATAATTACAAAAAAAATGATTGATGATGCTGTCGCAAAAGGAGGTAAATTCCCCTATAAAATCGAAGCAGGAGGAGGCATGGAAGATCTTTATCCATTCCCTATTACCGCCTCAAATAATCTCGAACAAACCATGCAGAAGATTAATAGTAACAGAATCGATGCTCTAATATGGGCACAAGAAGAGCCTGATTTGGTATTAAAAAAAATGAAACTAAAAACCATACATAGAGAACATTATCAAGATCTCGATGATGTTATTATAACGACAAAAAATCCGCGAGGAGAAGAAGTGAATAAAATACTGTCAACCGCGATAAAAAAATTAAGAGCATCCGGAAGATTACAAAAATTATATGAAAAAACTCACAAACCATATGATAACTGGCAACCAGCTAATATGGGATGGTAAAAAATACTTTTACCTATATGAATTTTTTTACTTTGAGGGATTGCCCAAAAAATAATTTTTAAAAAAAAGACGGAGAAAGTTTAAAAATTTGAATAAATTTTTTCAATTTTCTCTCTATATTATGTTTTTACTTTAAATTTATTGGGCAATGCCCTCAAATTATTAGCAAGACAGTATTACGAATAATAATATTAATTATAAACGCACTTTTATATCTAAAGGTATTTCGTTTGTAAATAATTATTAGTAAGTTGAATCTTTATCTAAACTAGCGTGAGCCTTACTTTCGGATTTAATTATTCATACCATAATTTTCTTAGATTATTCTCATATACTCTTCTAGAAATAATTTTTGCTTTATCGTTTTTAAATTTAATCTTCCTATATGAAACAGTAATCAATGTACCGAGTAAAAACAACATCAATAACCATTTAAAAAACCATCCCCATTTTCTATAAAAAGTAACATCTTCAAGAAGAGGCACCTGCCGTGCAATATAATCTTTTTTAAAAAGCTCGGATTGATATATGATATCTCCCGTGGGTAATATTATTGCAGAATAACCAGTGCATGTTGCCCTTATTAATGTCTTTCTGTTTTCAATAGCTCTAAATCTAGCAAGCATTAAATGCATCTTCGGCTCGATCGTATTGCCATACCAGCTGTCATTGGTCACATTTATGATTATGTTTGATTCCTCACCTTTTATGTTAAGAGACTTTCTTACAAAATCCGGTATAATAGCTTCATAGCAGATATTCGGTACAATTTTAAAATTATTTATTTTTAAAATTTTGTTTTCTTTACCACTTGAAAATTCTTTATAGCCAAGAAAATTTAAAATACTGTTTAATCCTAACGGCATTCTCTCTGCGAAAGGTAAAAGCTTGATCTTACTGTAGCTATCCACATACTTTTTATTGCTTGAAATCAGCACCAGAGAATTATACACATCATAATCTCCGTTATCTTTATAGTCAATCAAATTAATACCGGTCAACAATGAAGAGCCGCTGAATTTTTTTATCCCATCATAATTTTTGACTTTTACATCATAAATCTTTGTAACTGCCGTCTCTGGCCATACTATAAGCACAGGTTTTTGATCAATAAGAGAAATTGATAATTCATTATAGGCATTTATCATTTCATCAGATCTAGTCTCATCAAGCTTATCTATTCCTGAATAATTCCCTTGAACAACTCCAATTATTGATTCAGGTGAATCATTATATAAATTTTTAATATAATTACATCTTAAAATTCCATAAATGCTTGATAAAATTATTACGCATATCACTGTCAAAAACAGTAAGGCAGATCGTTTTATATTTTTTTTATAAAGATATGCTTCAATAAGAATTATACATGCACTGTTAGAAGAAAACACTATAAATGTAATAAGTGGAACTCCCAGCAAATCTGCTATTTGAGAAAAATGAAAAAATATATATTGGGAGTAACCTATTTGATCGTACCACAACTTCGGGAAGAACACATCGAGTACTGTAAACACTACCGGCACATAAAAATAAAAAAGTCGTATGTTTCTCTTTGCAATATACCTCGCGATCAAGAAACCAGCAACATACATCAATCCATGATAAGAGCATATACCTATATTTATTAACCATGAAATAATTAATGACAGCGCTTTAAATATGAAACTGTTAGAATTCATAAATAAAACCGGAGCAAGAGAAAGAGGCATCCACCAAAAATGAACCATATATGCAGTGAAACCGAATATAAGAGAGTAAATCACTCCATCTTTATAATTCTCATATTTAATCATATAAAGATAGGGTATAAATGTAAACCATGTAAGAAGAGCAAATGAATAACCGACCTGGGCAAAAGACCAGAGAGCACCGAATAAAGCATATAGCGCTATTTTGCCAAGAATATGAGTATTTTTTATTCTGTTTTCTAAATTGTTTTCCATAAGCTTTAATCCAATTGATGTATTACAAAACCTGACCTTGGTTTTGGATCAAACCATGTTGACTTGGGAGGCATAAGCAAACCTGCATCACTTACTCTTATTAATTCATCTATAGATGTTGGATACATACTAAACATTACCTTAAATTCTCCGTTGTCAACCATTTTTTTTATTTCACCAGAAGACTTATTCCCACCAAAAAATTCGATCCTTTTATTCGTCCTTGGATTAACAATCCCCAATATTGCGTCAAGTATATATTTTTGTAAAATACTAGCATCAAGAGACAGTACAGGATCCGCTGTATTTTTAATTGTATCCTTCGGCTTCATTAAAAACCATTTGTTGCCCACATACATGCAGATTTGACCTTTTTTTAAAGGATTAAAACCTTCATCGCCATCATTGGTATTTATCTCTTCTAGATCAAAATTAGTCTTTATTTTATCTAAAAAACCTTCAACAGTATTACCGTTTAAATCTCTGATGGCTCTATTATACGGTAAAATCCTTAAAGAATCATAAGAATAAACAATAGACATAACATAATTTGACTCATTATCTTCACTATTTATTCTTTTCTGTGCAACCTGTCTAGCAGCGCTTGCTCTATGATGCCCATCGGCAATATAAAGGCAATCTATTTTTTCAAACTCATTAATTATATCATTAATAACTTTTTCGTTATTAATTATCCAGAATGTATGTCTGATTTTATCATCAGTTGTAAAATCATTTTCTGGTTTATTTTTCTGAATATCAAAAATTATTTTATCAAGATTCGTTTTTTTGTTGTGTATTAAAAAAACAGGGCCGGTCTGAGCATTTAATTCTTCTATATGCCGTATTCTATCATTTTCTTTTTCGGTTAATGTGTTTTCATGTTTTTTAATCCTGCCATTGACAAAATCATTAACATGAATGACTCCTATAATACCCGTTTGCGAAAATTCTCCAAGAGTCTGTCTATATAAATACATACTTTTTTTGTCGTCTCTAACAAGGTATCCTTTTTCAATAAATTCAAAAAAATTGTTTTTTGCTCTTTTGTAAACCTCATCGGAATAAGGATTAATATTTTCATCAAATTCTGATTCGGCTCTAGAAATTTTGTAAAAAGACAAAGGATTTTTCTTAACTATTTCTTTTATCTCTTTTACTGACAAAACATCGTAAGGATATTCGACTATTTTTTCACAAAAATTTTTATTTGCTCTTAGCCCTCTAAAAGGTTTTATATTTATCATTATTTTCTTTCTCCGGACTTATTTCAATTTTGAATTAACTTTTATATATTGATTTGTCAAGATTGTTTTTCTATTATAATCATTGTTGCCTATTTTACTAAATTAGGGAGAGGGTTACCCAGATAATACCCTTGAGAATAATCTATTTTTAAATATTTTACTTTATCATAGATCTTTTTGTTTGCAACAAATTCGGCAATTGTTTTAATATTAAGCTTTCGCGTAAACATTACAATCGTCTCGGTTATTATCTGTGAATTAACATCGTTAACCAGATTCTTTATCAATGACGAGTCTATTTTAATATAGTCAACATGCATTCGTAAAATATACTCAAAATTTGAATATCCTGCCCCAAAATCATCTATAGCAATGCTACATCCCTTTTTCTTTAGATCTTTTATAAATTTGGAAACAACATCATTGTCTTCAAGTCTATTTGTCTCCAACAGTTCGAATGTGACCCTTTTAGCAATTTTATATTCACTTAATAATTTATAAATGAATTCAACTGTATCTTCGTCAACAATATCCTCTAGTGATATATTAAGCGAAAAATTTATATTTCTATTTTTAAAAAAATCAAATGACTTTAAAATCATTATTTTTGTAATATGTGAATAAAGTTTTGATTTTTTTGCTATGTCAAGGAAAAAGTGAGGCGTCATAAAGAATCCATCTTTTAAAAGTCTCACAAGGCACTCATATTTATGAATTTTACCGGTTCTATTATCTACAATCGGCTGAAAAAACGGGATTATCCCATCACCTTCTATAGCCTTTGTCAAATCTTTAACCCACGTCAAATTGTATTCATATTCATCAATAATATGCATGGACTCATCAAAAATCATAAAATCTTTACGTATTTCTTTAGCCTTTTTTAAAGCCATATCAGCGTTTGCAAGAACATCTTTTGAATTTTTAGAAACCCCCATCGTTATATTGATTATTATTTCAAGATTATTATAAATAAAACCCATAGTTAGATCTTGATGTATTTTTTTTAAGAATGAGATAAGTTCATTTTTATCATCGATTATCTTTGTAATAATTGCAAATTCATCGGCATGAAGCTTATACATATTGATTACTCTGCTGTCATTAAAAAATTTTTTCATTCTATTCGCAATTTCTTTAATCGTCATATCTCCAATTTCACTGCCATAAAAATCATTTATTCTTTTAAAATCATCAATATTTATAAGTATCAAATGATAATTGTATGTTTTATTAGTTGATATATCCTCTATCATTTTGAATCTGTTTGGGAGATTAGTTAAATTATTGAAATAAAATTGATTTCTGATTAATATTTCGCTTTTACTAGTTGTATCTTCGTAAAAAAAAGCCAATGTGGCAAGGCAGATGAATATAAGCAAGAGGTTTATAAAAATCGATTTGTTATAAATCAATTTATTCAGATTAAAATAATCAAGTACTATCAAAACTATTACACATAATATGAATGCTATTATAAAAATGATTCCCTTTAACTTCCCTTTCAAATACAGGCTTAAAAATGGAAACACTGCAATCCAGATAATTCCCATGTTTAAAAATCCGCCTACAGCTATACCTCCAATGAATAAAAAAAGGCTAATTATTAAAACTCCAGTGCCAGCAATTTCCAGTTTTTTATGTATATAGTACAATATTAAATTTAAAACAATAGCGGTTACACTGATTAAATCGATCAATGCCATATTAGGATTTTTGTAAATATAAAACTGGATAAAATAATATGCAATCAATATGATAATGCCAAACAATGAATAAAATATAAAAAAATTCTTTTTGCGGGTTCCCTTAAAGGATTTTTCATCAAAAAAATTTTGATTATTCTTTCTGTTGCTATCATTCATATTTTTTTACGTACTTAATTCTCTGGATCTATTTGTAGCAGCTCTTACCGCTTCAATAATTCCAGATCTAAAACCCGCTTTCTCTAATACCGATAAACCTTCGATAGTTGTTCCAGCTGGTGAAGTTACCATATATTTTAAATCTTCTATGTTTTTAGTGCCATCTATCATAGAACATGAGCCGATTATAGTCTGTACGACAAGATTTTGTGCTATCTGCCTGGATAATCCGCACAATACACCTCCCTGCACCAGAGCCTCGATAAATGTAAACACATAAGCTGGTCCTGATCCGCTTAATCCGGTCACAGCATCAAGATATTTCTCTTCCATAATTTCAACTTTACCAATCGATTCAAAAATCACTTTAACTTTATTTATATCTTCTTCATTTGTTTTAGTCGATGCCGAAATTACACTCATCGCCTGTAAAACTAGAGCAGGAGTATTTGGCATAATCCTGATTATGCTTTTGTCTGTACCAAAAAATTCTTCAAGTTTTTTTATTTTAATACCGGCCATTATCGAAACAATCACAGAATTATTTCTAAGATTTTTAAACAGTTCCACCATTTTTTGATCCGCATTAAACCCGTTAAAAACTTGCGGTTTTACAGCAAGAATGATTATATCAAAATTGGATATTTTTTCTTTTTTTTGATCAAACGAATTAATACTGTATGAAGCTATAACTTTTTGTTCGGTATCCCTATTTATCTCATAGATAAAAACATCTTCATTTTTTACCACGTTTTTTTTGATTATTCCGCTAATAATAGCCTGTGCCATATTACCGGCACCGATAAACAATATTTTCATACAATCCTCTTTTAATTAATTTTTATTAAACATAAAACATGCTTCATCATGCCTTACTTCCCAGAAACCCGTACTCATCATAAACTCCTCGACAATTAAAGGACCCATGAATTTAAAATTATGTTTAAAAATTTTTAATACTTTATCCCTATCCGCGATCGGCAGAGTATGCATAAATTTATCAAAAGAAGAATATTCCTTAACTATCTCAATAAATTTCTTTGCATTAAATATGGTTGCATCAATCTTTCTTCTGTTTCTAATTATAGATGGATCATTCATTAATGAGTCGATTTTTTTAGTGCTATAACGTGCTATTTTATAAAAATCAAATCCATCAAAAGCTCTGTTAAAGTCTGCACGCTTTTTTAAAATAGTTTCCCAGCTTAAGCCTGCCTGAAATAATTCCAAAATCAACCTTTCGAAATAGAGTTTGTCATCATTGATTCTTAAACCGTATTCATTATCGTGATAATCCGCAAGAAATTTATTCTTGTTTGCCCAAGAGCATCTTATTTTTCCCATCGGTTAATATTATAATATATTTTGATTAAATATGACAGTATAAAGATAAATAAAATTTATTAATTTATATATTTAATAATTTTATTACTTTGATTCCTGGCAGTTTCCTTAAAATCTCCCAGATAATCTGAAGCATCATCAAAATACTTTATAAAATCTTTGTATTTTTTGTTTTTAATTATCCTGTAAAGTTTTTTTACAGAATTAATATAAGTTTTTAAAACTTTGGGCATATCAGGATTTTGTATTTCTATCCCTGCATATAATTGAGGATTTTGATTTAAAATCCGTCCTGATAGCAACATCTTGAGTTTATATGCCGGATTCGAATACTCCATGCTTTCTTTAACATCAAAATTTATTGTTTTTAAAGAATCAATCATTGTCATTGATGTAAAATGTGTCAATCCCTGAACTATAGCCATCATTTGATCATGAGCTTCAGGAGTTGAAATTTTTACAATGGCTTTTGCTTTAACAAGAATCTTTTTAATCCATTCAAACCATTCCTTACCCCTTGCCGGGCAGACTACAATGATTTGATTCTTCAAATCCCTTACTCCATCTCCAAACATAGGATGCATCCCAACAACAGATGAAACCGAATTTTCAAGCATTACTTTTACTGGTTCTTTTTTTAAGGAAGTTAAATCCATCAATAAACCTGTTTTTTTTACCACAGGTCCGACTTTTTTTATTATTTCTAAGGTTTTGTCTATAGGCACAGATACAATAACCACATCACTTGTTTTAGCGCACTGCTCAATAGATAATTTTGTCTTTCTTGAAGCGGTCAGTACTTTAAATCCTCTTTCTGTGAAAAATTTTTCAAAAATGCCACCCATTATTCCAGTGCCACCTATTATACCAATGACTGGATTTTTAATCATAATTCATATCCTTAGTCCCAGCTTTTTTGACTATCGCCTGTTATAGGAATTTTATCTCCCAAAAATTTGGGTTTTGATCTGAATATAATTTTTAAAAAAGTTTTGACTCTTGCCATCTTCTCTCTCATCTTGTACCAGCGTATTCCGACATAAGTCATCCTGTCTGCGGTAAAACCATAAGTTTTTATTCCCAGCATCCGTCCTATGAAAACAGCCCTGTTTAAATGAAATGCCTGTGTCACAACTATCATTGAATCTATACAAAAGATACTCTTAGCCCTGTGCACACTGTCATAGGTTTCAAATCCTGCATGATCAAGAAATATGTCTTCTTTGTTAATGTTATGGGACAGCAAAAACTTTTTCATGTTGTTGACTTCATCGTAACTTAGCCTGCCATGATCCCCACTTAAAAGAAATTTTTTTACTTTGCCAGCCCTGTAAAGATCCATTGCTCTTAGAAGCCTGTCACGCAAAACATCACTCAACGCTCCATTGTTATAAACACGGGCACCAAGCACTAAAGCAGCCTGAGTTTCCGGAAAATCATCAATGTTTTTATAAATATATTCTTTGGAAATATCGACTATAATCATATTTATAAACAACATAAGGATTAAAGCCAAAATGATTACTGACAAAAAAATTATAGAAATTCTTTTTAGTAACGATTTATTCATAAGATTTTTTTATCTCTTTAAAAAACTTTTTTATCTTCTGAGCATCTTTTTTGCCGGGCGAAGACTCAAGTCCTGAGCATGCATCTATCATCAAAGGTTTGTATTTTTTAATAATCTCTGCAACATTGTCTGGATTTATCCCGCCAGCAAGGTACAAATCAATATTATTGCTGACCGCATAATTTAAAAGCTCATCATCAATCAATTTACCGGTACCGCCATAGGCTTCTTTACTGAATGCATCATATAAAATTACAGGACTGGAATATCCTGCATTAAAATCCTCTTTTGAAGAAACTCTCACCGCTTTATACCAGTTGACATTAAAGCCCGCTGCTTTTTCATTATCAATATCCCCGTGAAACTGGACTGCATCAAAATGTCCTTTCTTTACAGCATCTACAGCAGACTCAATAAATTCATCGACAACAACAAGTACTTTTAAAACCTTTTTGCCAATCTTCGATGAAATTGCCATAGCATCGTCCAATGCTATTTGCCTTGGGCTTTTTGCTAGAATGAATCCAATGATATCAGCGCCATTTTTAACGGCTATTTTAGCATCATTTAAATTCGTTATTCCACAAATTTTTACAACTATTTTCTTGGCAAGATATATCGTTTTAAATATTTTATTGTAAAAATCATTATGATTTTTTATGCCGTTTATAAAACCGTTTTTAATATCTGTAATCTTTGATTTTACATCCCCACTTTTTACAATGCTTGTGCCAACGAGTACTCCTTTAAATCCACTTGAACCAGCAAAGAATGCATCAGAGTAATTTCGTATTCCTGATTCATATATTACATTTATATCTTTATCAATGATTGATCTTAATGCAAAAGGATAAGCCCTGTTAATTTTAAATGATTTTAAATCTCTAGAATTAATCCCAAGTAATTTAGGTTTTATTTTCAACACCTCTTTTATTTCTTCAAAATTATGCACCTCGATTAGCGGCAAAAGACCCATTGACTCAGCCTTATTTTTCATGGATTTAAGTTTTTTAATCCCTTTTTTTTCATCAATCAAAACAGAAGCAATCAATAGGACAAGATCGGCACCCATCCTATATGAGATTTCAATATCATCCTCATATATCAAAAAATCCTTACGTAAAACAGCTATATGAGGAAACGCTTTTTTTACGCTCATTAAATCATTGATGCTGCCGTAAAAAAAATCCTCTTCCGTTAAAATTGATATTATACCAGCACCGCTTTTAATATAATCACCGGCAAGACTCACTGGATCATTGATGTCATTCATCCGCCCTTCCGAAGGAGAGCCTCTTTTAATCTCCGTTATAACAATCCCGCCTAAAAAATCCGGTTTAACCAGAGGTACTTCTCTCTCAGACGGAATCTTTATTCCGAATGAAATACCTTTTTCTTTTATTTTGTTTATTCGTTTATCTATAATTTTTTGAAGTATTTCTTCCATGATATCTACCTAAATTTATATAAAAATGTCAGCTTTAAATCATTCCTGATCTATTGGATGTATGCACCAGTCTTTTTCCGGATAAAATACACAAATCGTATTATCGGTTTTTAATTGAACTACCTTCGTTATGTTGGCGTTTGCAATAAGGGCTTTGCACTGATTACATACAAAATTATGTCCTACAATATAAATTGTAGAATCATCCGTAGAATGTCCGTTGCGTGCAGCCAGACTTATGGCATTGGACTCTGCATGGCTTCCGACAGCCCTACATCTTTCAAGCTGGGTACCAGATTTAATATTATGCTTATCCCTATAGCAAAAGCCTATTTCAAGACAATTTTTTTGATACTGTGGAGAGCCGTTATAACCTGTACTTATTATATCCTTATTGCGTACAATAACAGCACCTACTTTATTTCGTAAACAGCTTGATCTTTGCGCAACAACCCTGGCAATATTTAAAAAGTATTCATCCCATGTCGGTCTATACATAGATCGCACTCCTTAAATCGGATTTATAAATTCTGTGTTCAATAATTCTTCTATCATAATAATCTAAGGATATCAATAACTTGGTTATACCTAAAATTTACATAAAAATCCATAAATTATACAATTTGTTATGAAGATTTATCAGTTAATAATATAATATCAATATTAACTTAAACTAATTTCGACCTAAACTACTAAGGTAAAAATCTATGAAATTAAAACAAAAAACAAAAAAAAGCATTCAGGCAGGAAAATTTTATCCGCTCGGAGCAACACTTCAAAATGGAGGAGCGAATTTCGCAGTTTATTCTCAATATGCCAAAGAAATTTACCTGCTTTTATTCGATAAAGCTGACGGTGAACCCACAGACATCATAAAACTTGATAATTGCACAAAATATATTCATCATGTTTTTGTAGAAGGAATAAAAAAAGGACAATTATACGGATTCAAGGCAAGAGGTGAATATAATCCTAATTTCGGGTTGAGATTCAATGAGAATAAACTGTTGGTTGATCCGTACAGCAAGGCATTTACCGGAAAATTCATCAATAAAGACAACCTTCTTCTGGGATATGATCCAATGTCTTATCAAAAAGACATGCAGATGGACATTAGAGATAATTCGACAATCGTACCCAAATCAATTGTAATTGACGATGAATTCGACTGGCAGTCCGACAAGCCGCCTGATATCCCTTTTGAAAAACTTATTATATACGAAGTTCATGTTAAAGGTTTTACAAAACATCCGTCCTTTAAAATTAATAATCCTGGTACTTACCTAGGCTTCATTGAACAAATCCCCTACTTAAAAGATTTAGGCATCAATGCAGTTGAATTACTTCCCGTACATGAGTATTATGTTGATGATTTTTTAATTCAAAAAAATCTTACCAATTACTGGGGGTACAACACCATAGGTTTTTTTGCACCAGAATCATCATACAGTACTGGCAAATATCCAGGTTGCCAAGTTGAAGAATTTAAAACTATGGTTAGAGAGCTTCATAAGGCTGGTATCGAGGTGATTCTAGATGTTGTATACAATCATACAGCAGAGGGTAATGAACTTGGTCCAACGATGTGTTTTAAGGGGATTGACAATCCAACATATTACAGTTTAACAGGATCTCATTACAACCCTGGCAGATATTACATGAATTACACTGGATGTGGTAACAGTCTTAACTTTGCAAACACTCCGGTTATAAGACTCGTGATGGATTCATTGCGATACTGGGTTGAAAAAATGCATGTTGACGGTTTCAGGTTTGATCTGGCATCTGTACTTGGCCGTGAAGAAGGATATTTCTATAAATCTGCCGCTTTTTTTGACACAATTTCACAGGACCCCCTGTTAAGCAGGATAAAACTTATTGCAGAGCCATGGGATCTAGGCACATATCAGGTTGGCAACTTTCCGATTGACTGGTCTGAGTGGAATGGCAGGTTCAGGGACTGCATAAGGAAATTCGGTAAAGGTGATGGAGGGCAGATTCAAGAAATAGGATATAGGTTTACAGGCTCGGCAGATCTTTACGAAGATGATGGAAGAAGTGCGTACAACTCTATAAATTTTATTACCTGTCATGATGGATTTACTCTCAATGATCTTGTATCATATAATTATAAACATAACGATAACAATCTTGAAAACAACAACGACGGCACAAACGATAATAATTCATGGAACTGCGGATATGAAGGTGAAACTGAGGATAAAGAAATACTATATTTAAGAAAACAGCTGGTAAAAAATTATTTCTGTATGCTTTTTTTCTCTCAAGGTACACCTATGATGCTTGGAGGGGATGAATTTTTACGAACACAATACGGCAACAATAACGCTTACTGCCAGGATAATGAAATAAGTTATTTCAATCCTGATAGGATAAAAGCAAACAGTGACATGATTGAATTTGTAAAAAAAGCAATTGCCTTCAGAAAAGCTCACTCCATACTTCAGCGAAGAAAATATCTTAAAGGTATTGACTCGGATGGCAACAGGTTTTCCGACATCATGTGGTTCGATGACAATCTGAATAATCCACAATGGTTTAATCCGGAATGCAAGGCCATTTCCTATATGCTTGATTGTGGAGAAGATAATATTTATGAAAAGCATATCTTTTTGTTTTTCATATACAACATGGATTATAAAGCCCATTTTGTCAAAATTCCAACTTTATACAATAAACAGAAATGGTTTCGTAAAATCGACACGAGCCTTAAAAGCGGAGATGACTTTTTGTCCGATGGCAGGGAATTAATCATAAATCCAAGCGATTACTATATTGTCAATCCAAGAAGTACTGTAGTATTAATCGGGAAATAAAATTAAAATTATGAAATTAGATAATAAAAAAATCAAAGATGATTATATAAAAGAATTAAATATAAAAACGGGAAAACTCGGATTTGTATTCAGCATCGTCGGCATACCATTATTAATTTTATTTATTTTTCAGGATTTTTATATAATAAAAATTCATTGTTTTTTGCCTTTACGAATAGTCCCCATAGTTTCTTGTTCAATTTTTATAATTCTTCATTTTTTATTGTTTAAAAAGCATATTAAATATTCGTATATATTTCATATTATAAATTTATCATCATTGATGATCATGATCATAGGAATGAACATTATAGTCTTTACTTTTTATTACCAACCCAAAAATTTGATCGGTGTTACTAATGCAAGTATTACAGTATTTTTAGTTATATTCCTTTTTGCGCTAAGAGCAAAAAGAATAATAGCTTTTATTTTATTGATTCCTCTCGGGGTTTTATATCTGTATCTAATTATCATTCAAAAAACCTCCATGCAGGATTTAGCTTTGCTTAGCAACTATCTGCTGTTTGCAATTGCAATTATTATCATGTCTACAGTATTTGAAAAAACAGCCTTTAATGAATTCAAAATGAGAAGGATGGCAATTTTAAATAAGAAAATCGGCGATCTGGCAAAAAGAGAGGCAATGAATTCAAAGAAAAAAGCAATAAATGCCGAAACGGAGAACAGACAGAAAAGTGAATTTTTGGCAATCATGGGGCATGAACTTAGAACACCCTTGAATTCAATAATAGGTTATACCAGAATTCTTTTAAACGATGAAAAAAATCAGGATAAAATCAATCAATTAAATATTATTAATTCTCAGGGAGAATCATTGGTTAAAATAATCAATGACATTCTTGATATTTCCAGAATCGAATCCGGCAAAATAAATATTGTAAATAAGATTTTTAATCTGGAAAGCTTAATCGATGGAATTCTTGCCAGCATAAATATCGATTTAAAAAACAGAAACAATAAAATTATAATTAAAAAATCTGATAATTTATCAAAGTATATAATTACCGACCCACTACGATTGGAACAAATTTTGATAAACCTATTATCAAATGCTATAAAATTCACTGAAAATGGAATAATTATTTTTGAAATTATTGAAGATAAAAATATCATTCATAACAAAAAAAAGTTTATCTTTAAAGTATCTGACAACGGAATAGGAATTGATAAAAAAAAGCTCAAATTCATATTTAAAAAATTTGCGCAGGTTCATGATTCAAGAATAAGAAGATACAAGGGTACAGGGTTGGGATTATTCATCGTCAAAAAGCTCGTCGGACTTTTAAACGGCAAAATTAATGTCGAAAGCAAAAAAGGAGAAGGATCAATCTTTACAGTAGAATTTAATTTTAAAATTCCAAAACAGGAGCAAATAGAAAAAACAATTGCTAAACCAATAATACAAAAAAACATCAATCAAGATTTAGGTAAAATGAAAATAATTCTCGCAGAGGATAACAAAAATAATCAGGAACTGGTAAAAAAAATGCTGGAAATAAAAAACTCTTCGGTATTCATAGCCAATAATGGTCTGGAAGTCCTTAAACTTCTTGAAAAAGAAAAATATGATTTGATTCTTATGGATATAGAGATGCCCGAACTGGATGGTCTTGAAACGACAGCGAGAATCAGAGAATCCAAAAGAGAATATAAAAATATTCCAATAATTGCCTTAACCGCGTACGCTTCTGAAAAGGACAGGACAAATTGTTTAAAAATAGGCATAAATGACTTCATCGCAAAACCTATCCAATTTGAAAACTTTTATGAAAAAATAAACAAATTCAAAAAATAATTATTTATAAAAAAAGATATTATTTGACAAATACTTAAATATTAATCTATCTTTAATAAAAATTTTTCACTTAAAACAAGCCAGTAATTTGCCTTTAACTGGTAAATTTTAATTTTAAGGATATTAAAATGTCAATCAAAATCAATGAAATTGCTCAAAGAATTAAAGGATTAAGAGAAATCAACGGTGTTTCAGAGGAAAGCCTTGCAAAAGAATTCAATCTTAAAGTAGAGGATTACAAGAAATATGAAAGCGGCGAAACGGATATACCTGTAAGTTTTTTAAGTCTTTTTGCAAACAGGTTTAATGTTGATCTGACCAGTCTTATAACTGGCAAAGAGCCAAAACTTCATACATACTGTCTTGTAAGAAAAGACAAAGGACCCACTGTAGAAAGAAGAAAGGAATATAAGTATCAAGATCTATCATATAATTTCATCAATAAAAAATGCGAGACTTTTCTTGTTACTGTAGACCCTGATAATAAAAAAGAGATAAATTGTTACTCCCATGCAGGTCAGGAATTTAATTATGTAATAGAAGGAAGCATTAAGGTAAACATAAATGGACACGAAATAATTCTAAATGAAGGAGACTCTCTGTATTTTGATTCTTCCAACAAGCACGGTATGGTCGCTTTGAATAATAAAAAGGCTAAATTTCTGGCTGTAATAATGTAAAAAAATAATTTAAGGAATCTAATATGCTACAAAAATATATAAAAACAAATTTTAATTCTTATGAGGATTTTATATGCAATTTTAAAATCAATATACCTAAAGGGTTTAACTTTGCCTATGACGTTGTAGACGAATGGGCAAAAATAAACCCTCTTAAAACCGCACTTGTCTGGTGTAATGAAAAAGGAGAAGAGGCGAAATTCAATTTTGCTCAATTAAAGGAGTCAAGCGACAAAACGGCAAATTTTTTAAAATCTATCGGTATAAAAAAAGGCGATCCGGTAATGCTGATTTTAAAAAGACGCTTTGAATTCTGGTTTTGTATTATTGCACTGCACAAACTCGGCGCTATAGCTATACCGGCAACACATCTGTTGACCACAAAAGACATTATCTACCGCAATAACGCCGCAAGCATAAAGGCGATAATCTCTGTTAATGAACCCGAAGTAATCGCTCATGTTGATGAAGCCGTTAAAGATTCTCCAACCTTACAGCTTAAAATTTCATTAAACGGCAAGCATGATGGCTGGCTTAACTACACAGAAGAATTAAGCAAGGCAGATGTTAAATTCACAAGACCTGACGATTTTAAAACCGTAGGCAAAGATGATATAATGCTTTTATATTTTACATCAGGAACAACAGGAATGCCAAAAATGGTACAGCATAATTTTGACTATCCGTTAGGACATATAGTTACTGCAAAATTCTGGCAAAACGTGGATGATGACGGCCTGCATCTTACGGTAGCAGACACAGGGTGGGCAAAAGCAGCATGGGGAAAAATTTATGGACAATGGTTATCCGGCTGTGCTGTGTTTGTTTATGATTATGATAAATTTGTCCCAAAAAACATGCTTGAAGTTATAACAAAATACGGCGTTACATCGTTTTGCTCACCCCCAACAGTTTACAGATATCTCATAAAGGAAGATTTTACTAAATACGATTTCAGCAAGCTTAAATACTGTACAGTTGCAGGAGAGCCGTTGAACCCTGAAGTTTATAATCGATTTTTAAAATTAACTGGCATTAAATTAATGGAGGGGTATGGTCAGACAGAATGTACAGTGATAATTGGCACATTCCCTTGGATGGATCCCAAGCCTGGCTCTATGGGTAAACCCGCTCCGGGCTATGAGGTTGATCTTTTAAATGAAAATGGTGAATCATGTGAGGTGGGGGAGGAAGGACAAATAGCAATAAGGACTAATAAAAATAAACCTATAGGCATGTTTGTAGGCTATTATAGGGATAAAACTCTCACAAATAAGGTCTGGCATGATAATATTTATTATACCGGAGACATGGCATGGAAGGATGAAGATGGGTTTTTCTGGTTTGTAGGAAGAAGTGATGATGTTATAAAAAGCTCTGGCTATAGGATAGGTCCATTTGAAGTAGAAAGTGCTTTGCTGGAGCACCCTGCGGTTTTAGAATGCGCTGTTACAGGAGTGCCTGATCCTGACAGAGGACAAGTAGTAAAGGCGACAATAGTACTAACAAAAAATTATTCTGCAAGTGAAGAGTTAACAAAGGAATTACAAGAGCATGTTAAAAAGATTACAGCACCGTATAAATATCCCAGAATCATAGAATTCGTCACCGAACTCCCCAAGACAATAAGCGGTAAGATAAGAAGGGTAGAAATAAGAGAAAAATTCGGCGAAAAAAAATAAAAACAATCTTGATTATAAAATTTCTATTTGATATATATTTTATATCAAATAATTAGGAGGTTATATGAAAAGTATAATTATCAGAGTTATTACATTAATAATGTTTATTTTTACAGGCAGTGTGTTCGTTTTTTCCGCCGATCAACCAGTAATCCCGGCAAATAATTCAGAAGTTTTTGTAAAATATAGTTCAGCTTGGTTTTACAATGACTCAGGTGATCTTGGAAAAGATTTTAAGAATGTGAATGCCAAAAACAAAACTTTAATGTATTTTGGAAACAAGGTTACCGTATTAGGCAACAAAAAGGTTGGAGATTCAATATATATTAATGTATTGCTTCCTGACGGATCAAAATGCTGGGCACCTTTAGATTATCTGGTAATAAAATTCATTGTCATTACTGACAAGGATATTAAAACATTCTCGCAACCAGATGAGAGTTATATCAACAAAGTAAAATTACAGCCATGTTTTCTGGGTTATCTTGTAAAAGAAAAAGGAAGTTTTTTAAATGTTGATTTTTACCATTATGCTCCTCCCAAAAAAGCCGGTGATAATCCTGTATGGATAGGTAATGTATGGATAAAAACAGCTTATTATACGGATAATATTATTGCGGCAAAACAAGCAAATGCGTTAAAAATGGCTTACAATGAACTTTATGGTAAAACTCAAAACAAAGCAAATGCATTAAAATATCTAAAAGACGGATTAGATTCAACTGGTGAGGCAGAGACTCCCGTTGTTCAAGTTTTAAAAGATTTAATTGTAGAGCTTGAAAGTGAAAACTCAACACAATCCGTGTCAAGTGTTTCAAATAAACCTGATAAAATTGTCGGTACATATTATACTCCTTCAACAGAGGGGCTAAGATTCAGGGAATCTCCATCTTTGGATGGAAAATATATTAGGACTCTTCAAAAAGGAGAGAGTTTAAAATTATTAGAAATTGGTAATCAAGAACAGATTAATGGTATAACAGGGAAATGGTGTAAATTTGAAGATTCTAATGGACAGGTGGGATGGTGTTTCGATGCCTATATTACAGAAATGAATTAATTCAAAAAAATATAAAAAAAACCGCATCTTTATTGATGCGGTTTTTTTATAACATACTAATTTAATTGTTTCTACTCATGATTGCAAACAACGATATACCTATTATTATTTCAGCTATAAGTTCAATTAACCAATTAAAAAAATCAGGAATTGATATTGTACTCCCTCTCATAAAAAAATTCCAAGCAAATTTTGTTAATACAACTCTTATACCCCAGAGTATTAAAGCAATCAACCCACCCCAAAAAACGGGCTGAGGATACCTAAAAGTAAAAAAGCCTATAAGCATCAATACGCCGCAAACTATCTCTAATAAACCAAAAAGCACTTCCAGCCATGTATAGCTGAAGCTCAGACTAAAGATACTTTCCTGAATATTTGGGAATAATCCCGCAATTCCTATTACTATAAAAAACGCACCCAGAGCAAGTCTTAAAAGCCTTATTGAAAAGGTCACGTCTCTATAAACCATAATAAACTCCTTATTTAATAATATACTATATTATACATTTTTTTGATATTTTATGTCAAATGTTGTTAGATAGATAATATGGTATATTTATTTAAACAAAAAAATATAATAGGATTTTATAGTTAAGCATAATCCTGATTTTAGGGATAATAGCCTTGTTCAAGGTTTATGATTTAGTTGCAAATAAGGAAAAAATAATGTATTATACACAATCTTTTTTACAAGTAGGTAGTTTTAATGCCGGATCATACTAATCCTCTTATTGTTCAAAGTGATTTTTCATTATTACTTGAGGTGTTTAATGATAAATTTGAAACAGTAAGAAACGGATTAACAAAATTTGCCGAATTAATTAAATCACCTGAACATATCCACACATACAGATTAACAAGTTTGAGTTTATGGAATGCTGCATCTATAGGTTTATCATATAATGAAATAATTGAATTTCTTAATAAGTACTCGAAATTTGAAATACCACAAAATATAATTGTTGAAATAGATCAAATATACAAGAGATTTGGACTTGTAGAAATCCATAAATCAAACAATAAAAATACACTCGTTTTATATGTTAAAGATAATCATATCGAGCAGGAAATACTTTCAAATCCAAAATTAAAAAAATATCTGCTTGATAAAAAAAGTGACAGAGAATATTATTTTAATGAGCTTAACAGAGGAAATTTAAAAGTTGATTTTTTTAAATACAACATCCCGGTAAATGATATTGCTGGTTATACAAACGGAGACAGTCTCGATTTTAATATAAAATCTATCACTCTTCAAGGACGGGAATTTAAAATACGTGATTACCAAAAAATGGCAGGAGACTCATTTTATCATGCCGGCTCAAATATAGGAGGACATGGAACGATTGTTTTACCCTGCGGTTCCGGTAAAACAATTGTTGGATTATACATAATGTCCATGATCAAATCCTATACACTAATATTAACAACTAGTGTTGCCGCAGTTCATCAATGGATAAATGAATTACTCGATAAAACTACTCTGACAAAAGATCAAATCGGGGAATATACTGGTGATAAAAAAGAAATTAAACCTATCACGATATGTACCTATCAGATATTGATTTATAGAAAAAATAAAGAGAGCGATTTTTTACACTTTGAAATTTTTCATGCACAAAATTGGGGATTAATAATATATGATGAAGTCCACTTATTACCAGCACCGATTTTTAAAATAACTGCTGGAATTCAAAGTAAAAGGAGACTAGGACTAACAGCCACTTTAGTCAGAGAAGACGGCAATGAAAAAGATGTCTTTTGTCTTATTGGTCCTAAAAAATATGACACACCATGGAAGGTTCTTGAAAAGCAAGGATGGATCGCAGAGGCAAGGTGTTTTGAAATAAAATTACCTTTACCCGAAAAATTATTAATGGAATATCTGATTTCTGATCAAAAACTTAAATATACAATATCCTCTAAAAATCCTTATAAAAATATCGCTCTTAAAGATCTGTTATTCAAACATCAGGGTCAATTAATTTTAATAATTGGTCATTTCCTTGATCAGTTACGTGAAGTTGCAATGCAATACAACGCTCCTTTGATAACGGGAAAATCTACAAATAAGGAAAGAGAAAATACATATAAGAAATTCAGGGATGGAGAAATCAAAATACTTGTTGTAAGTAAAGTCGCCAATTTTTCAATTGATCTACCTGACGCCAGTGTTTTGATCCAATTAAGCGGGACTTATGGATCAAGACAGGAAGAGGCTCAGAGATTAGGAAGGATTTTACGACCCAAACAAAATAATATTTCATATTTTTACTCACTGGTAACCAAAGATACTATTGAAGAACAGTATTCGCATAAGAGACAAAGATTTTTAACAGAGCAGGGCTACAACTATGAAATAGATTTTTGGGATCCTCAGGAATTTGTATGGGAGAAATAAATTTATCTTATCTTAATGAAAATGAAATAATAAGCCTTTATGAACTTTTTTTTGGGAACGTTTTAATCAAAAAAAACGGCTTTTCATACTATGACAATCTGTCGAAAAATTTAACAAAAGAAGAAGTAATAACAAATTCCCTACAAAAATTGAATGATATTGAAAAATCAATCTTAAAAATTCTTTCATTTACAACAATAATCCCTTATAAATTTATAAATGAAAAATTAAGCATTTTGCTGGATTTGCCAATTATATCGATTAATAAGGCAATAAATAATCTTTTGGAAAAAAAATTTATTTTTATAAGAAATGATAATTCGATTGTTATTCCAAATATCTTTTATAAAAATGAAAAACAAAACATTTATTTTCAGAAAATAAATCCTCTAATTATAGATAAAAAAAATAATTTACTTACCGATTTTAACAACTTAATAAATATTTTTATTTCTAAGGAGATAAAATTCACAAATAATTTCAATCTATATAAAAAAGACATTGAAACTGTAAAAGAGTACATGTCTAATTATTCAAATTTTGATGATACAAAAATTGCCCTTGTCGGTAATTTTTTTTGCAGATATTTTTTTGATAATGAAAACAATCTGTTGTATAATTGTTTACAATCTTATTTTGAAATGGAAAATGAAAAAAAACTCTACTGCATAATAGAAAACACATTGCCTTCTTTTTATAACCTTTTGATGAATTTTGATGAAGGATATTCAATAAAAATTGATATAGAAAATTTTAAGAAATTATATAACAGCTCTTTCCTTATAACTGAATATAAAAACGAACCAATTGATGTAAATTTTGAGAATTTATTATTTCTTTTAAATGAATTTGAATTGATTGAATATAATACATCACAAAACTATATAATTTTCCCGGTGAAAAGCAATAATAAAAACATAATCAATGATCAGGTTAACCTCACAACAAGTTTTAATGTTTATATAAACGCTGACACCAGGAATCCTAATTACTATCTTCTTTCATTCTTTGCCGATATTATAAAATATAATAAAATATCAGAATACGAAATTACTGAAAATTCAATCAAAAGATGCTCAAGATACAATATTACAATAGAAAACATAAGAGATTTTTTTAAGGCTTATAAAATCGAACTTCCCAAAAATGTTGAAACAACAATACAACAATGGTTTGACAAATATGGTTCATACTATTATAC
Organism: uncultured Spirochaetales bacterium; assembly: GCA_964531405.1. Lineage (GTDB taxonomy): Bacteria > Spirochaetota > GWE2-31-10 > GWE2-31-10 > JAFGQB01 > CAZHHK01. The sequence continues at coordinate 21,944 of CAZHHK010000001.1, forward strand.
GTCTGGCACAATATTTTTCTGCCAGACTACAGAAAAGGGTAAAATTATTAGTTCACTAATAGATAAAGGTTTTATTCACGCTTATCAGATTAAAAAAGATGAAATTTTTTTAATCCCTGAAGACTCAAAAAAAGAGTTTTTTGAATTTCTAGGGAAAACAGGGATTTATTATAATTTTAAGAATCCTGTTAAATTAATGCATAAAAGTAAAATTACACCTACATCGCTAAAACAGATATTGAATTTTATAGAAAATAATTAGTTTTTAGCTATATAGTTTTCTAAGAATTTATTATTTTTCATTGTTTCAAAATTGACAAATTGCTCTTCCGTAATATCGGAAGCATAATCAATACCATCGATCAATCTAGATTCATACTTAATATATCTTGTTTTGACCCCTATTATTGTACTACTCCCTATAAAATTTATTTCCCCTAACTTTATAAAACTATTCTCCTGCGACTCAAAATTAATCCTTACTACATCTTTAGCTTTTTTTAAACACAATAAAACAGAAACAATTTTAACCCGTGTTTTGTTTTTATTTAAACCAAGATCGAATTTCAAATTAATATTTATACTACTGTCAAGTTTTACTCCCTTTAATTCCATATAAGCGATAAAATTATCTTTTTTGTTCATTCTGCAATAAAACGAGATTACCTCGTCATTCTCAAATTTAATATTTGTTTTTAAAAAACCAAGCCTCACCGGTATTCTAGGATTAATAAATATTTTTCTTTTGGGTATAACGTACCTAATGCCCAAATAATCCTGATAAAAACTTCTTAATAACTCTCCAGAGCTCCATGCCTGACTGAAAGCACCTGAAATATTTATTTTATCTTTATAGTAAGTATCAATAACCTCACTTAAAGTACCAATAGATTCGGATTCTGTAATTTGACGAATTATATTTTGGGTCTGTTTATACGAAAAGTTATTTAGTCCCAGCCTGCATGCAGTATGAATAAACATCCCTGAAAGCCAATTCCAGATAATCCCGTTATGATAGCTTGCGTCCTTATTAAAATGTTCATCTATATGTACAGGGTGAAAGTATTTATCGTCTTTTGATAATGTTGCAACACCATTTTTATAAATCAGCTCTTTTGAAATAAATTCAAAACATTTCAAAATTGTTAATTTGCTAAAAAGTTTAGGCACTCTATAAATACATGTAAAATAAAAAGCAATTAGACAGTTGGGTCTTATTTGATTGCTACCTTTATATTTATCATTTAATGAATCAAAAATATAAGGTGCTTTGTCTGAAATAAAATATTTATTTATCGACGCTTTCATTTTAACTGCCTCATTCTCATAAAGAGAAATATCATCTTTAATTTTATTCAATTCTTTAATTTCTTTCTTATTCTTAAAATAATCTATAGCAAATCTCCCAAGATTAATCGCACAATACAATGCAGTATACCAGAGCGCCTGTATCTCAACAGCATAACAGCCTCTGTTACTGTAGGGATATTTGCCATCTAATTCTGTATCCATCCATGTTTCAGACGGCTGATGTTTCAATAAATTATTGCTGTCTTTTTTCTTTAAGTACACTTCATTTATAACAAGGCTTATTGCATCCCAAAAATAAATGATTTTTTCATAATCGTTTGAATATAAAAAAGTTTCGTATATCTCTCTTATAAAAAGACCCGAAGAATCAATAGAATTATATGAAAAATCTTTATCATTTAAGATTAAATTCGGTATTCTTCCAAAATGGTTACTGTTTTTATCTTTGCACTGAAATTTAAAAAAATTATCCAGAATCTCGAAGGCTTCTTTTATCTTGCCTTTTACCAACAAAATTCCTGGCAATGAAATGAATGTATCCCTACCCCAGTAATTATTAAACCAGGGGAATCCGGCAAAAATGCCTAGTAATCCATCCTTTTTCATAACAAAATTTTCACTCGATGCAACAATCATATTAATCGCTTTTTCAAAATCTTTTTCTTCGGTTTTAATATCTAAATCATCGATTATTTTATAACAACTCTTTTGATGCTCTTCCTTCATTTGCATAATTTCTGCAGGAGAAATATCCATCTTGCTTTTAAGATTTTTATAATCCGAATCATAAACAATATACAAATATGGGAAATTATCAGCTACATTTTGAGGCTTTAGCAAAAACTGTATAGACCTTTTATCAATCTCGATATCATTGATATCATAATCTATATCAACAATAATGCCTACATACATTTTTTTAGGAGAAGCGCAATTATCATTCGTGTCTAAATTATACTCAACAACAATATTGGAAATATTCTTTTCTATAATTTCAAAATCATTTTCAATATTAAAAAATAAATTGTAATCTCTAACATTGCTTGTGATAATACTTTTATTACCGATTTCAGCAAGCAATCCTTTGTCATTTTTTAACAAATATAATTGAAGGTTGACTTTCTTTATAAAATTTATCTGGATACAATCCGGAGAATATGACTTTGATTCAATCTTATTGTTTTTTTCTTCTAAAATTATGGATTTTATTAAATTTAATCCCCTTGACCATAATCCTTCAAATTTATCATTTTGATTAACTACAATTAAATATGTCTCATAATTATCAGAAACAACTATTTTAGAATTATTATTTTTTGATACTATTTTAAGATTACGTGAAGAAAACATGTTTTTTCCCATTAGATTGCTATATTTTGGAATATATAATATCATAAATAATGGGAAATTGTTAAATAATTTTAATTTTTGATTAATAAAAAAAGCCCTTTCTTATAGCTATATGAAGAAAGGGCGAAAGAAAGATTTTTGGCCTCTGGCATATAGCCTTATAAGACCTTCAGGGGGTTTTATGCTCCCTGACTTATTTATTAAATCCTGCACGATAATCATATGATGCGTTAATTTTCAAACACATCTTTTGATTTATCATAAATATAAGTTTAATCCAAAAATTCAATTTGTCAATATTAAAATTTTTATTTTTTTATTAATATTCTTCAATAACAAGATTATAATCATGAAAAATTTCTGATTCATGATTTTCAAGGAAATCTATTATTTTTTGTCCTCTTGCCACGGCATGATTATGAGTGTTAGAAATAAAGACAACCCCTATTACACTAGAATTATACAAATCCTGATCATCAACTTCTGCTATCGATGTTTTAAATCTTACCCTAATCTTTTCTTTTATGGAATTAACAATACTGCGCTTTTCCTTTATGGATGATACTGGATGAAATCTTAATTCAATCTTTAATATTCCTACAAACATGATGTTTTATCAACTATTAATACCTGCTAAATAATCCTGAATACATTTATATGCATTTTTTGAGTACTGTTGCAACTTGACCCTTTTTAAACTCATAGCATTTTCACTTCTCGATAAAGCCACATAACTTCTAGGTTCTTCTCTTAGTTCCAGGTTATTCAAATCGTGTGTAACCTTATCAATTTTACTAAAGAGTTCTTTTTCCTCTTCTCCTACAGTTTCAATTTCTATATATGTATCTTTTAAATCATTAAATTTTGATAATTCGATTTTAGTATTACTGTCCAATTTGAATTCATATGTCTTTTTAATATTATAGTAAAAAATTAAAGCTGTTTCTTTAAGATAAAATACCACCCTTTTAAAAATATCAGAGTCTATATCGAATTCGTATTCAGTGTTTTGTTCAATATTATTAAGCATGGATTTGTTTTTAAAAGTAAGTATATACTTTTTTTTATCATAAATTCGCAGTCTTACATATTGAAAATCCTGGACAGGGATAGCGAATTCTCCTATATCTTTGATTACATCAACATCTTTTTTTAAAATCCTTGTTTCCTGTATATCAAGGATATTTTCACTACCGATTAGATTGCTGCAAAACCAAAATCCCGATTTATTATGAAAACTGTATTTCCCATATCTATCGATTAAATTTTTTAATGTTTCTTCAAAATTCTTGACAATGAATTTTTTTTCTACCTCAAGACTCAAAATTTGCGCACTCCTTTATTGACTTTCTTTTCTAATTTCTTCATTACGTTATCTAAAAATTTATCTTTTTTATCCATCAGATCAAAAAAATTTATTTCTTCTCTAACCTCATCTGCTGTGAATAAATCCAGTTTATAATAATATGTAGTTTCCTTGAATTTAGTTTCATTTTTAATACCTGTAATTTTATAAGTGATACTGCGTGGATTAAGATCATTTTTATGAAAAACATTCCCATTTATGTCTACAAGGTCACCAAATTTTAAAGGATGGTCAATCTCCTGTATCTCGCCTTCAGGAAAAACCAGAAAATAATTATTAATAACCATGATGGAATACTATTAACTTTATTAAAAAATGTCAAGATTAACCAGTTAAAAATCTATACTATCTATATTAAACATTTCAAAAATAACCTTTCTGAAATCTTCCGGGATTTTTGCCGTAAATTCATCATACTCTTTTAATTTTAATTTATAGGAATGCAAAAAATAATGATTTATTCCATATTGTTTGCTTATTTTTCTTGAAGAGATCAAAAAATATTTTTTATCTGCCAATAAGGGATGCTCAAAAGCCTTCATATGAGCCCGTATCTGGTGCTTTTTACCAGTCCACAGATCGATCATTATAAGAGATGCCTCTTTAGTAAAAGCTATAGGTATTACAAGAGTTGCCGAGATTAAAGGATTTTGTTTTAAAAATTTTTGTTTTTCTGGTATTTCATTTAAGACTTTAAATTCATTGACTTCAACGATTTCTTTTTTGTCATTAATTTTGGAAATCAGCAACAATTGTTCTTTAATTCTGCCATAAACTATTGCAATATACTTTTTAACTGTTTCCCTTTCCCTTAATTGCCTAGTTATTTCCTGCAATGTATTATGATTTTTTGCCACTATTATTATACCGCTGGTGTTTCTGTCAAGCCTGTTACATGGAGACGGTGTAAATGCATCTAGAGGATCATATTGCCCTTTATTGTATAAATACGATCTGGATATTTCATATATACTATTTTTAAAATTTTTACCGTCAGGCTGGCTTAAAACACCTCTGGGTTTATTAATTGCAAGAATATTGTCGTCTTCAAAGACTATATCTATATTTTTTTTTACAGCTTGAAATTTATTTTTTTTACCTTTTTTTTCAAAATGTTCATTTTTTATATAAAGGATCACTCTATCTTTCTCTTTTAACAGGTAATCAGAATTTACTTTTTTATCATTAACCGCTATAATTTTTTTTCTTATTAATTTGAAAATTTCACTGTTTTTTAATCCGGGCAATACTGCTTTAACAAAATTAAATAGTTTTTTGCCTTCATTCCTATAATCAACAACAAATTCTTTCATTAAAATTTTACACTTCCATTTCTTCTGCCAAATTAATAATCTTATGATGAATGGATTCGATTATATGCTTTTCCTTATCGTTCCAGGCTGGAATGCTGGAACTGAAAAGTTTTTCCATAGTCTCAAGTGATGTTTCTATAGCATTAAAGAAATCCTTTTCAAGGTAAAAATTATATATATTCTCTTCGGTTGAGTTTATACATAAAAACCCTGCATAAAGCGATGTTTTTTTTGTTATTGTAGGTTTTAAAAGGAGTTTTAAATATCTATATATTGCATCCCAGTCATTAGGATATAAAAAATTCTGTCCTTTAGGATACCTATCATTCAATCCATTATCCAAATCGATTTTGTCAAAATATTTTAGCAAAGAATTCAGTTTGTCTGTAAGAATAATTTTTTCCTTAAAGACAAGCCTTGCATTAAGCTTACCAAAATCCATTTCTATGATTTCTTCCTTTTTGCTCTTCAGTTGAATTATTATATGATAAGGTACACTTACATAGACACCAGTTTTATCCTTAAGAACATCAAAATACTTGTCCAAGATAAATATTCGTTTTTGCTCCTCTACTTTAGTCTGCTTGTACTTTGCAGTTTCCAGAGAGACACCTTTTTTCTTCAAGAATGACTTTTTTGTGACAGCAAGATAAACATCATGAAAATTATTCTTTAAGACTTTTTCAGGTAAAACACTAGACGACCTTATGTATGTCCTGCCAGTATTTACAACTTCTCCTCCTATAAGCCAATCCGGAGCCTGCCCAAATAAAAATGAACCCGGATGGATTCTTATATCCGTCTCCGTTGCAGAATAATATATATTCTTTTTTTTATGATCTTTCTTACAGATATACTGCTTTAATCCAGCACATATACAGCATATTATATCATCAGCATCATAACGACTCTTTATATTGTACCCTTTCTCGAGTACCATGTCGGTTATTTGAGAATGAATATTGACGATTTCATTCATTGTACGAAGATCAAGGTAATACTTTTTGCAAAACTTCTCTTTTGCGCTAGTTTTGGTAAACATAAAAAATAGATTGATCCATGAAAAGAAGTCTCCACCCTTTACCATGAATTTTTTTTGTGCCATCCTGCTTTCTATCTCTTCTCCCAGAGGATAAAGAAAAGGAGTTTTTGCAGATAAAAATGAAATTACAATAATTACATAATCTATAACATTGGTATATTTAAGTAAAGCTTCCAACAAAATTCTAGACAACCTCGGTTCCAGTGGAAAATCAACCATCTTCTTTCCGATATCTGTCATCTTCTCATTCTCATTTAATGCCCCGATTTGAATTAAGGTCTCTATTGCAGAATAAATCGCACCCTGTTTTGGTGGTGCGATAAAGTCAAATTCCGAATAATGATTGATGCCAAGATCTGCCATTCTAAGTACAACTTCAGAGAGGTCTGTCCTGTAAATTTCCTCTTTCGTAAACAATTCTCTTTTTTCATAATCCTCTTCAGAATAAAGCCTATAAACAATGCCAGGCGCCGTTCGTCCAGCCCTTCCAGCCCTCTGATTGCATGATGCCTTTGAAATCGGTTTTGATTCGAGGAATGAAGTAAAAGTCCTGGGATTATAAAAATTTAGCTTTGATATACCTGGATCGATTACATGTATAATCCCATCTATTGTTATTGAAGTTTCAGCAATATTAGTTGCAACAACAACCTTCCTTTTTCCTGGGAATTCGTTGAAAACTTTTTTCTGCTCTTCGGAAGAAAGTCGAGCATACAAAGGCAACACTTCAAGGCAATTTTCAAATTCCACACTCAATTCAGTCAATCTTTCACAGCATTCCTTGATCGAGTCTTCTCCTGGAAGGAATATTAAGATATCTCCATCGATTTTTTTAATAATTAAATTTTTTACTATATCAACTATCGTTATCTGTAATAAATCCCTGTCACCAGGATTTTTTAACGGCATATACCGGATATCAATCGAATAAGGTTTTGTTTCAATCGAAATAATTGGCGCATTATTAAAAAATTCGCTAAATAATTTTGCATTTATAGTAGCCGATGAAACTACTACTTTAAAATCTGGTCTCTGTTTGACTATCTGCTTTAACAGGCCAAGCACAAAATCAATATTAAGACTTCTCTCATGAGCCTCATCTACCATTATAATAGAATATTTGGAGAGTAAAAAATCGCTTCGCAATTCTTCAAGGAGAATTCCATCAGTCATTATCTTAATCTTTGTGTGCTCGCTTGTCCTGTCCTCAAACCTCATCTTGTATCCAACCAGCCTACCCAGCTCTACACCCATCTCTTCGGCAATACGAGTCGAAACGCCGAAAGCAGCAATCCTCCTTGGCTGGGTTACACCTATAGTCCCCCATTCATTTAAGCCCGCTTCAAAAAGTATTTGTGGGATCTGGGTAGTTTTACCTGATCCGGTTGGTGCTTCAACGACTACAACCTGATTCTTCATCACGGCATCGATAATTTGTGTTTTATACTGATTTACAGCTAATAGTTCTTTTTTCATAGATACCTTAATATATAATTAAATGCTTAAATATCAAAGACTTTTTCAGAAATTCCTCATGTTAAAATTTTATGACTCGGTTCCCTTGGTTAAAATTTCCATAAATGTTTACCTGTGAAAGGCATTTATTCCAAAATTTCTTATGTTTTCGTTATAAAATTAAATATTATAACAAATTACTGGTGGCAGATTAAAATAAAGAAAAAAATAATTACATCAAAAATTTTTTAAGTTTTTTAATAAACAATTGTATGTCATTATAAAAATAGGTATAATAACTGAAATTCGAGTCAAGGCGTTTTTTATAAAAAATTAATTCGAATTTCGAATTAATAATAAATATTTATCTTAAGGAGGATTGCCATGTCAATATTCAATGATAGCATTAAAGAAAATCTTACAAAAATTCTTTCACAAATGAAAGAGAATGTAAATATAATATACTTTACTCAGGAAATCGAATGCAATACTTGTGCTGATACAAGGAAATTTTTAGAAGAAATTGCACAATTAAATGATAAAATAAAACTCACGGTATTTAATTTTCAATTAAATCAGGACAAGGCAAAAGAATTAGTTGTAATGAAAATTCCTGCAATAATCCTTCTTGATAAAGACAACAATGATACTGGTGTAAGATTTTATGGAATTCCCGGGGGATATGAAATAAATTCTTTTTTATCAGCAATTCTTGAAATTTCCGGTAACAGGACAGAGCTTCCGGGGAATATATTAAATCGTATAAGAGCAATCAACAAAGATATTCACATCCAGGTTTTTGTAACTCTGGTCTGCCCCTATTGCCCCGCATCTGTAGTGAATGCACATAAACTCGCTCTGGAAAATAAAAAAATAAAAGCCGATATGATTGAGAGCTCGACTTTCCCTCATCTGGCAATTAAGTATTCTGTTCAAGGAGTGCCTAAAACAATTATAAATGAAAAATACGAGCTTGTAGGCGCTCATCCAATAGAAAATTTACTGGATTTAATCGAAAAAATTTAACTATATTTCTTCTTTAAAGAAACAATTGCAGCTTTTTGGATGTTTTTTTTATTTATGTCCTTCTCCACAAATATTTTTTTGTTAGTAAAGGGGTCAGAGCTTGTATAATACATCAAAGTTGAGTAGGTTGAGGGAGAAGGAGTAAAAATCTGCACCTGTTCTGGATTGATCTTAAGTGCTCCTTTTATAAATGTGTTTAATTTTTTCATGCTTTCAAGGGTTGAGCCGGGATGAGCTGCGATAAAATAATAGGTAAGGTAGATTCTTTTCCCAAGACTATTGTTTATTTTTTTGAATAATTCCAGAAATCTAAGGAGTTTATTGTTAGCAGGCTTGCCCATCAGGTTTAAAATTTCATCATCACAATGCTCCGGAGCAATTTTTAACTGACCAGAGATATTGTTTTTCATTATATAGCAAAGATATTCTTCACCATATTTTTTATCATTTACAATAAGATCATAGCGAATCCCTGATGCAATGAAAATCCTACGCATCCCTGGTATTAAACTCAATTTTTTTAACAGTTCGATTTGAATTTTATGATTTATATTAATTTTCGGGCAGTTATCAGGGAATAAGCATCTTTTATCAATACATTTTCCTTTTTCAATTTTTTTTTCACATTCAAAACCATACATGTTTGCTGTAGGTCCACCGACATCATTTATTATTCCATTAAATTTAGGATGACGTGAAATATCTTCGGCTTCTTTTAATATCGACTCAATACTCCGGGAAACAACCGTATTGCCCTGATGAACTGCTATAGAGCAAAAATTGCATTCCCCAAAACACCCCCTGTGGGTAGTTATGGAAAATCGTGCCGTATCCAGAGCTCTGACCTCGCCTAGAGACTTATAATAAGGGTGAACGTCTCTCTCATAAGAGAGATTGTAGATATAATCAAGTAACTTTTGTGCGATTTTAGGAGCCGGCGGATTATGAATCAAATATCTATCGCCATGTTTCTGATTTAAACCTTTTGCAGTCAGGGGATCATTGTTTTTATAAAAAAGATCAAACATCTCGATGAATTTATTTTTGTCAGACGATGATTCCTCATAAGAAGGAAGATCTATAAAGTTACTATTGGGTTTTTTTGATATATAGCAAATCCCGTTTAGTGATTGATAATCAGCACCGTTTTTAAAACAATCCGCAATTTTTAAAACCGTCTCCTCAGCCATGCCGTAGATAATCAAATCGGCTTTTGCATCAAACAAAACCGATCGTCTTATACTGTTTGACCAGTAATCATAATGGGCAATTCTTCTTAATGAAGCTTCAATGCCACCAAGGATTATAGGTTTTGTGTTTTTAAAATATCTTCTTATTAAATTTGTATAAGCTATAAGAGCCCTGTCTGGTCTTTTATTATTGATCCCTCCGGGCGTCAAATCATCCATTTTTCTTTTTTTCATGGACGGTGTGTAGTTAGAAATCATTGAATCAACACTGCCCGAACTTATTCCCCAGAATAAATCCGGTTCCCCGAGCCTTGAAATATCGGTTTTACTGTTTATATCAGGCTGTGCGATTATCCCGACTCTGTAGCCTTTGTCGATCAGCAATTTTCCAATAATTGCTATTCCATTATACGAATAATCGATATAAGTATCGCCTGACACAAGGATAATGTCGAGTTTCTCCCAGCCAAGCCTTGTTGTTTCTTCTTTTGTTGTGGGAATAAACACCGCTTAAACCTTCATCATAGTTTCCCTGAATATCCTTTCGTTATTTTTAAGGAACGAATAAGGCGTTTCATAAGCCTCTTCAAGTTTTTCCTTGACAAGCATATCTTCTGTTAAACCAAGAACTGGAGGTCTATTTTTATAGAAAAGCAATGTAAATTGAGAATATTTTTTTGAAAGTTCAAGATCATGTATGGAATAATAAATGCTTATATTGTTTTCTTTGCTAAAATTATTAATATAATCTAATGCTTTTCTTTTCTGTTTATCTTCCATGGCAAATATCGGTTCATCCATTATAATCAACTTTGATCCATACAATAAGCTGAAAGCAAGTATTGTCCTTTGAAGCTCTCCCTTGCTTATATTTTGTGTTTTTTTGTCAAGAATATTTTTTAATTCAAAAATGTTAATAAGCTCGTTAATAAAACTAGATTTTTTTATTTCATAAAATCCATTTTGATAAACATATTCCAATAAGTCTCCGATTTTATCCTCGGTCTCAAATTCCATATTTTGATAAATAAAAGAAACATATTTTTGTCTATCATGTTCATTTTTAAATTTCTTTGTATCGATATCAAACAAAAAAACTTTTCCTTTAACGGGTTTAAGTAAACCTGCCGCCAGAAGCAACAGAGTCGATTTGCCTGTGCCGTTTTGTCCTATACAAGTCAAAATGCCTTTTGGCAAATTTAGAGATAAATTTTTAAATATATTAATATTTGTTTGCGGATAATTAAAGGCAACATCATTAAATTTTACTATTGATTCACTCATGTTTTACTTATATATTTTTTTCTAAAATATTTCAAGATTGTTTGTTTATATAAAATTTGTAATTCTAAAATCTGAAAAAATAAAAAACTTCAAGAAATATAATAACACATGCATAAAATTTTTTTTGTAGAGATTACTTATCCATTCCTTAAAATATTTGACACCGCTCTTTTTAAGAATTATAATAACAAACATTATGAAAAATCAAACTATTGACAAAATGCTATTTAAATACACAGAATTAAAAGAACAAATTTTCGAATTATTGAATTTAAATAGTATTGATTACTATACGATAATGGATTTAATCGGTTATTTAAAAAATTATGATGACGAAACAATTAAAAGTATATTTGTCATTCTTTCATGCATGTTTGATTCTTTAAAAAATGGAAGCATCTGTCTTAATCTTAACGGAGAACAGATTACTTATCAGTTGGAAAAAATAAATTATAATAAGAAATTTTTAGATCCTGTGATAAACAGCATTATCAATAAAAAATTTTTCCATGAAATAATCGGATATGATGAAAATGATTATAAGCCTCTGATTTTCAAAAATCTTAATAATAAACCCTTTATTTATTTTCAAAAATATTTTTTTTATGAAAAAGAATTAAGACTGTGTCTTGATCTACTTTTGTCTAAAAAAAATAAAAATAATTTGCCTGAAAATATAATCGATGAAATAAAAAAAAGCTCACTTGATGAAAAACAAAAAGTTGCTGTTTATTTTGGATTAATCAATAATTTTACAATAATCTCCGGCGGTCCGGGCACAGGCAAGACTTATATAATATATTTCATCTTAAGAATGCTTGCCAAACTTGGATTAGAGCCCTCAAAGATAAAGGTTGCCGCTCCAACGGGAAGGGCCAGCCAAAGACTTACTGAATCAATAAGATGTAATCTGTTAAAAGAGAACGATATTTCAATAAAAGATATGATTGGTAAAATCGAAGGAGAAACAATCCATAAAATACTGCATTATTCAAGATTAACAGACAATTTTACTTATAATGAAAACAATAGATTTTCAATTGATGCATTAATTGTGGATGAAGTTTCTATGGTGGACCTTGTGTTGATGGCCAAACTTTTAAGATCACTTCCCGAAAAATGCAGGGTTGTTTTTTTGGGTGATAAAAATCAAATTCCTTCGGTTGAAGCAGGAGCTGTTTTGACAGAATTAATCCCTTCTAATTTCAAAGAGTCGTTCAGTAAAGAGGTGAATAAAGTAACAGAAAATTTAAAAGTATCGGAAAAATTAATCAAAACGACGGATAGGATTATAATTCTTGAAAAATGCTTTCGCACTGATGAAAAAATTTTAAAAGTTGCTGAAATGATAAACCAAAAGAATATATCGAGTTTGGCTATAATAAAAAAAATCAAAATAGACGAAAAAATGTTTTTGGATAGTATAAATGATATTTATATAATCAAACAAGACAAAAATAACAGAGAAGCATTAAATATAGTAATCACAAGGTGGATCAAAAAATATTTTATCGACAAAGGTTACATAAATTTAATTAATGATATTGCAACGATTGATTCTCAAAAATACGACAGAGAACTCCTTTTAAATTTATTTAATATCATGGGAAATAATAAAATTTTATGCATTATTAAAGAAAGTCTATACGGTGTAAATTATATAAATTCGATAATAAAAAATTTGTTTGAAAATAAAATCATTTATAAAACTGAAAAATATTTTTCAGGAATGCCTATAATTATAAATAAAAATGATTATCGCAAAAATTTATTCAATGGTGATGCGGGGATCATCATAAGAGATATAACGGGGATTTTTAGGGCAGTATTTTTTAAAAATGACACCTTTCGTTTTTATCCTGTTGACTTCCTCCCTCCTCATGATATGGCATTTAGCATAACGGTACATAAAAGTCAGGGATCGGAATACAATGATGTTTTGTTGATACTACCAGATAACGAATCAAACAAACTTTTAACAAAAGAGATTTTATATACTGCAATAACACGATCCAGGTCAACTGTTTACATATATTCTGATGAGGAGATTTTAAAAAAGTGTATAATGACTCAAGTTTCAAGAGAGTCGGGGATTAATCTTTACGAATAGGAGTAAATTATTAAATTCATAGCAGATTTTCATATACATTCAAGTTATTCGGTTGCAACCAGCAAACATCTTAATCCCACAAATCTTGACAAATGGGCAAGAATAAAAGGCATTAATGTTATAGGAACGGGAGATTTTACTCATCATAAGTGGACTGAAGAACTTGAAAAAAAGCTTAGCGAGTCAGGAGAGGGGTTGTATGAATTAAAAGAAGAGTTTAAGGATAAAGAATTTATTGGTAATAATAATCCTGTAAAATTTATTCTGTCCGGCGAAATAAGTTTAATCTATAAAAAAAAAGATAAAGTAAGAAAAATTCATAATTTAGTTTTATCTTCGGATTTTGCTACGATAAGAAAAATTCAGGAAAAATTATCAAAAATCGGGAACATAACTTCTGATGGGAGACCTATACTGGGATTTGATGCAAAGAATTTTCTTGATTTGATTTTGAATATAAATGAAAATTGTCTGGTTATACCTGCTCATATCTGGACGCCATGGTTTTCAGTTTTGGGCTCCATGTCAGGATTTGACTCAATAAAGGAATGCTATGAGGATTTAAGCAGGTATATATTTGCAATTGAAACCGGATTGTCTTCAGATCCAGCAATGAATTGGATATGCTCTTTTCTCGATGATTACGCCGTAATATCAAATTCTGATGCGCATTCACCTGAAAATCTCGGCAGGGAAGCAAATATCTTCGATACTGATTTAACTTATAACGGGATAATAAATGCGTTAAAATCAAACGATAAGAATAAGTTTTTATCTACAATCGAGTTTTTCCCTCAGGAAGGCAAATATCATTATGATGGACATCGTAAATGCAATGTTGTAATTGATCCTATAAATGCATTAAAAAATAATAACATATGTTCTGTATGTGGTAAAAAATTAACTCTTGGAGTAATGCACAGAGTTGTTGAGCTTTCAGACAGAACTACTATCGATGAATGTCCTAATGTCCGTCCATACTATTCCCTGATACAGCTTAAAGAGCTGCTTTCAGAAATTTTTAATTCGTCACCCTCTTCAAAAAAAGTTGATGATAATTATTTCAATCTTATTAAAATGTTTGGATCGGAGTTTGATATACTATTAAACAAATCACTAGAAGAGTTAAAATCATCAGGCAACGAACTTTTAGTTGAGGGAATAAAAAGGATGAGAGAAGGGAATGTAATCATACAGGAAGGCTATGATGGCGAGTATGGAAGAATAAAAGTTTTTAATGAAGATGAAGTCTCATCGCTTAAATCAAAAGATTTGTTTTTTATTCCTATTGAGAAGAAAACGATAAATAAAAGAGACAAGATTGATTTTGAGGAATTTAAAAAAATAAAGGATAATAATAAAAAGAATGAAGCCTTTAAAGAAAACGCACACACATACAGCGATGGCTTCTCCCTGAATAATCTTCAGTATGAAGCGGTTAAAAATATTTCTGGTGCAAGTATCGTAATCGCAGGACCAGGCACTGGCAAGACCAAAACTTTAACCTATAAAATTGTGGAATTAATTAATGCAGGCATTAAACCTGAAAACATTCTAGCAATAACTTTTACTAATAACGCGGCAAACGAGATTAAAGACCGTTTGAAAATATTACTAAAAAATTCTAGAAACATCAATGAAATAACTGTTTCGACTTTTCATTCCCTGGGTTATAAAATCATAAATGATTTTATAACAATCGGCGATAAAACGTCGATTATAATCGATGATGATGATAAGGAATTTATTATAAAACAAATTTCTGATTTACAAAAGACCGAAATAAAAAAAGCAGTTAAAGTTATTTCTGATTTAAAGCAATTTATTATTAAAAATAATCAAGCAGATGACAGATTTAATGAAATATTTTCTTGCTACAATGCTTTCTTAACAAAAAATAATCTTTATGATCTGGACGATCTTATTTATTTGCCAGTAACGGTTTTAAGAGAAAATAAAGAAATATTAGATAATATCAGAAAAAAATACACTTATCTTATTGTTGATGAATATCAGGATGTAAATCCCATTCAATATGAATTAATAATGTTGATTTCGGGGAAAGTCGATGCAAATATTACGGTAATTGGAGACCCAAATCAGGCAATTTACGGATTCAGGGGATCAAATTCTATGTTTATAAAAAGATTCCTGTTAGATTTTCCTGATGCAAAAATATTCAAACTTGAAAAAAGTTACAGATGCTCAAACAGAATTCTCAATGCAAGTTCTCAGATTTTAAACAGTAGCTTTTTGCTTAATGGCTTGGAAGATGGCATAAACATAAACATTAACGAATTTAATACAGAGGGTGAAGAAGCCGAATTTACAGCACGTAAAATCGAACAACTTGTAGGAGGCTTAAGATTTTTTTCGATGGATTCAAAAATCGTTGATAGCGGCGATGAAGGCGGTTATGCATTATCGGATATTGCAGTATTATGCAGGACTTATGATTTAATGAATCCTTTAAAAAAAGCATTTATCGATCATTCAATCCCTTGTGAAATTATTTCGAAGATAAGTATATACAAAAAACATCCATTTGATAAAATTATTAATATTTTAAAATTCTTTATAAACCCTGAAAATAAATTTCTTATGGACAAAGCTTTAAGGATCAATGGAATTACAAAAGACACATTAAAATATTATAATAAAAACAAACTCATTGATTCGATTAAAAATCTAATTGATATTTATTTTCCTGATGAGATAAAGTCCAATCCAGAAGATTTTAAAATATTTTTTAATGAAATTGATAACTACGAAAATAATGCAAAAGCATTTATTAACTCGGTTTTGTTAAATAACACAGAAGAATCTTTTAATATAAAAAAGGAAGCAGTAAGTATAATGACAATGCATGCTTCAAAAGGATTAGAATTTAAATGCGTATTCATAATCGGCTGTAACGATAAATACATGCCGTTAAATCTATATGAAAATCAGCAAACCGATCTCGATGAAGAAAAAAGACTGCTTTATGTTGCTATGACAAGAGCTAAATCAAATCTTTTTATAAGTTTCTCTAAAAAAATAAAATTATTTGGCACAAACATCAATGCAAATATAAGTCCTTTTTTAAAAAAAATAAAAAAAGACTTAATCGAATATGAAAAAATTAAATCGGATGCCTTTAAAAAACCTAAAGACAAACAGTTGGAATTATTTTAAAGTTGCACCAACAGAAATAAAATAATCTCGCTTAAAAAACTTCATAATTAAGGTTGCCATTTTCCACAGAAACCTTTAAGAAGCAGTCCACGCCCTTCTCCCTATTGTTTAATACGATATATTTTGTCCCCCGAATTTTTTTTTCATCATATTTATGAAGATGACCACATATAAAAAAATCGACATTATATTTATCACAAAGGTCTATCAAAAAATATGCTTCCTCAGGATAAGTCATTGATGTTGGGGTTTCAAATTCCTGATCTGTCGGGCTGTAATGAGTAAATAAAATTTTATGTTTTGCATTAGTTTTATCAAGCCTTTCTTTTAACCAATTTTTTTGCTGCTCGCCCAGCGTACCATTTGCTGTATCAAAAAAAAGATAATAAGTATTGCCGATTGTAAAGTCATACATAGTTCTTCCGAAATATTTTTTATAATATTTAAATCCGTCATTATAAATATCATGATTTCCAATAACAGGATAAAAAGGCAGGCTTGTTTTTTTTATGTCCGCTTTAATTAAATCATAAGCTTCCTTTTTTCCGTTTTGTATAAGATCGCCTGTAACTACTATAAAAGAAATCCCCCAGTTATTCTTATGCTTCTCAATGTCTTCAAAATAGCCAAGCTGCGCATTGTAATAATGCGTATCCGTAATTACGATAAAGCTGTAATTATTAACATCCGCTAAAGTAGGTGCATTATAGTCTTTTAAAGAATCATTCTTGTCAAATCTGTTATCAACATCCGATGATGAAAATACTCCCCCAAGATCGATATAATCACAACCGGACAATAAAAAAATAAAAGCTAGAATTAAAACAATCATATTATTTTGTTTTAAACGCATAAATAACTCCTATTCTAAACCATCCTTTGCTTATTATTCCTGCCATGGGCAGAGATCCTGCATAACCTATGCCACCATTAAAATAAATTGTAAGATTGTTCGGCAGATGTATATAATTTAAAAATTCAAGCTGCCAGTAATTAAATGAATAAATTTCGTATTCAGGGATATTGCCAAGAGAAAGTCCTGCAGAAAAAAAACACATCGGATGAACAAGCATTGTTAATTTCCATTTGAAAGAAGCGTTGAAAAGCCAGTCTTTTTTGTAAACGCTATTAGGATCTTCTATATCTATATCCACAAACCGTAAGGCAAATCCTGAATCAATACTGAATGTAAAATATTTTATGAAATTGAACATCAATAACATTTTGATTATTATATCATGCTCGGCAACTTTATAAATACTAAAATCCCTGAATTTATAATCAACATCAAATGCTAAAAATTTTATTGGTCGGTAATAAGTACCAACATCAAAAGTTTTTATTTTTGGAGTGTTTTCTCCAAGACAAAGCTTCGATGTAAAAAAAAGTGAATCACTGAAATTTAGTGAAAAATTATATTCATAAAAAAAACTGAAAGGCAGTCCTCTTGTTTTATCGAATGTATTAGAAAAATTGAAAATGATATAATCTGGAATAAATTTATGAATCTTATAAATTATTTTATCTTTTTTCTCCCAGAAAGGATTTTCATAAGTAAAAGCAGGGAAAATAATAATAAATATGACAATTGAAACAAATAATATTTTTTTTAACATTTTATTTCTTTAAAAAAGAATAGTTTAAGCATCCTCAATTGTCAATAAAAATAATTTTTTTAAAAAACCGAAGCATTAAACTTATAATAAATGGTTTTTGTCTTAGAAAGATAATTGGTTAAAATAATTATCAAAATTATATTGAAAAATTTTTAAAATAATTATAAAATTTACAAAATATTTTTTATAAAAAGCATTTATATAAAAGTTTATGTAAAAAGGCTGAAAATGATTGGATCCAACAATTTAAATTTAAGAGATTGGCAACAATATTATATAAAACTCGATCCTTCTTATGGCAACTTAATAGCCAGTATTTTACAGTCTATTTTTAAAAATAAGTATTCAACGATCAATTCACTCATAAATACAATCAAAAAAAAACAAACTAAAATAGTTACCGAAGAGGGAACTATCGATTTGCTTTTTAAATTTGATGAAGTAATAAAGCTTACTCCGAGATTTCAAATAACAAATACGGTCACTGGCGAAGACAATAAAATTAAAAATTCATTATCCATAGTATGTGACTTTATAATTACACTCAATTTTAACAATATTAAAGGCTTTAATAACGAATATATAAAAAGTGTACAAGAACTTCTAGATAAATTGACAGCAATAAATAAAAAAATATTAATCAAATATTTATTAAAGCAATTAACTAAAGGAAATTATTTTGTTTCTATGGATTTTTTGGAAAAAGAAATATTTGAATCAAAAATACCTTTTACCGATTACACCGTACAGGATATTTTCCAAAAATTTAATGTTACGAGTTATAATACTATTTATTCACTTTTAAATTTGAATAATTATGACGATAATAACAATATAACATCAAATGTAAAAGTAATAAGCATCCCTTTTACTCCTTATCATATGGATACGTATCTTTCCAGAGAATTGCAACATGTTTATAGAATAAAATATAATATCGGCAAAGGAGAATTAAATACAAAATTACTTTATCTTAATGCAGATTATCCTATTGAAGATAAAAAAACTATTTATGATGCACTGGTTTTAAGCATTTATAATAATTATCTACCAAATAAATTAGACAGAACTTGTAATGATGATTTCAAATTTGAAACTGATGATATGACACAACAAGAAAATAAATCATTAGAAGACTCATCTACAACTGAAGTACAAGATATAAAAGATAAATTCGAAAGAAAAAAAATGATTTTAAAGATTTTAAAAGCCGATAAAATCCCAAAACACGAAATAGATTTTCTGGATTCTATAGATTATGAAAAACTTCACATTAAAAACACCTTCGTCTCGGTTTTAAATTATCTTTCAAATCCTTTCCTTTCAAAAATAATAAACACAGCTCA
The DNA here is from genome assembly GCA_964531405.1 of uncultured Spirochaetales bacterium. Classification (GTDB taxonomy): domain Bacteria; phylum Spirochaetota; class GWE2-31-10; order GWE2-31-10; family JAFGQB01; genus CAZHHK01. Next base: position 41,530 of record CAZHHK010000001.1, read on the forward strand.
GTTTAGATTTTTAAAGCAGTACATAATAACTAACTATGGCCCAAGCATAAAAGAAAGCATAGATGAAGAGACTAGAGCTTTGATTGAAAAAAAATTTATAGAATATATTCAATCTAAAAACTGTTATTTTATTGAATTTTATAATAATATTCTTCAAAATATATGCGACTTAACCGGAGAGAAAAAATTTCTAGTTGATACGATAATCAGAACATCAAGTATATTTAAAAATTTTTGTTTTACAAAATATCTTGTAAAACAAAAAAAAACATCAATAAATAATTTTCAAACATTTTTAAAAATAATAGGAAGTGACTTTTTTGCATTCTTAAATGATGGATCTGAAGATGATATGGTTGTTGTGCCTTATTTGAAAATCAAAGAATTCCTTCTTTTTTTGATTACATCGGAAATAAACTCAACCTGGCAAAAGTTAAAGGATCTTTTTGAAGAATTATTAAAAACTGTAAAATCGATTGTTTTTACGGCAAATCAAAGCGGCGCAGATATTCGCATGGTTATGATAGACAGTACAAATTATAATATAACTGTTAAAGATAGAAGTAATGTAAAAAATTTTCAAATTAAGACTATTGAAGATATAGAATTTATATTTCAGGATAAAGAACAGGAAAAGTTCAAGACTATAGTTAAGATGCTTTATAACCTCCATTATAAAAGTGGTTTTGGTTTTGATAACAAAAAAGATTTCAATAAGCTTATAGAGATGTACAATGCAAGATGCGATGAATACAGTCTCTATAAATTAAAGCTTGATCAATATGAAGAGGCAACATCAAGCGCCAAGGGGTTTCTTGCTTTTTTAAAAAAACTCTTTTTTTGGATCCCTATGGCTATTAACAACCATAATTTACTCAGGATAATGAAAAAAAATGAAATTGTTGCTAAAAAAATTAAGCTTTATTATACTCAACCTGTAGAATGCCAGAAGACAAAAGTACTAGTGGGTAATAATAGCGAACTGGGAAACATAAAAGAGAAAATAATGGAATTCATTAATACAAAAGATGAAATCGATTTGATAAAAGCTAAAAGAAAGCAGGAAAAAGTAAAAGAAATTCAACCAAAGAAAGAAATCAAAAAAGAAGAAGAGAAAAAAATACCATTGCCTGAATTAGACAGTGAAGAACTCAAGCTTTTTGAATTTATTAATAAATATCTTAAAGCCGATAAAGATGTCATGTTTACTAGAAGCTCAAACATGGATGAAGAAATAATTGTTATATATATCAAAGACAATAAATCTCCAACGTTGTTTTCCAATAATTTAAAAGACTTAAATACTATCGACGAATATTCTACAAGATATTTTAATATAAAACAGCTAATTAATAAAAGGTATATAAGCCAGAAAGAATTAATAAGAACAACAAATGATAATAAAAAAATCTGCTATCTCACCTATGCACGGCAGTATTATCAATATATGAATAAATATAGATAAGATTATGCAAACAATTGTCGCATTATTAACCGACTTTGGCAGTAAAGACAATTATGTCGGAATATTAAAAGGTGTTTTACTGGACATAAATAAAAAAATTCAATGCATTGATATTTGTCATGATGTTTATCCTTATAATATAGTCTCTGCTTCATTTTTGCTTTATTCAAGCTTTGATTATTTCCCTAAAGATACAATTTTTTTGATAGTTGTTGACCCGGGCGTAGGCTCTGCAAGAAATGAAATTGTAGGTATAATTGATGGCAAATATGTAGTCTGCCCGGATAATGGCATAATAACCTTGCTTTATAAAATGAAGAATTCCGGTGATTTTTACAAAATCGACAGAAACAAAATAATTAAAACAACTAAAAGAGAAATAAATCCAACATTTCATGGAAGGGATATTTTTGCTCCGGCATGCGGAATAATTTCAAAAAACGGATTTAAAAAAATAATTACAGACAAGATAAATCCTCTGAAAATTGATACTTTTAATAATAAAATTTTAAAAAACAAAATAATTGGCAAGATTATTCATATCGATATATATGGCAACTGCATAACCTCAATTTATAAAAACGATATAAAAAAATTTAAATCAATAAATAAAATTAAAATCAACAAAACAACGATTTTCGGCATCAATAAATATTTTAGTGAAGTACCTCCAGGAAAAATCCTGGCTTACTGGGGTAGCTCAGGGTTCTTGGAAATCGCAATCAGAGAAGACAACGTCTGCAAAAAGCTTAATATAAAACAATTAGATTCTGTTGAATTATTTCTTTAGCCTTTTTTAAAAAGCTAAAATATTTTTCATGGACAACCCAACTATTTTTTTCTTTAATTTAATAAAATTCTACTTCAAAAAAATAAAAAATATTGACATTAGCTTAATAATTTACTATACTATCTTTACTAACTTAGTAAAGTATGAGAGTTAATCATGATCGAATTGACAAACAAAACAATTTATTCCTTAAAGATATTACTGGAATTATCAAAAAGCTACAATAAATCAATCATGCAGATAAATGATTTTAATAAAAAGCAAAATATACCAAAAAGCTTTTTAATACAATTGTTGAATAAATTGAAGAATCTTAAATTAATAGACAGCATCAGAGGGAATAAAGGCGGCTACAGGCTTGCAGTCAGTCCTGACAATATAATTGTTTTTGAGATTATTGACAAACTTGAAGGCGGTTTTGAGATTTTTAAAAATTATAAAGATAAGGATTATTTAAAGATGATTTTTAACAAATCAATGGATGCCTTAAAGCAAAATCTGAATATTTCCCTAAAAGAAGTCTTGTTACAGCAAGAAAAACTGGAAAACAACGTAATGTATTTTATTTAATAAACGAGGAGAATAATTTATGTCAAATTTAAAGTTTGAAACACTGGCGATTCACAGCGGTAAAACAATCGATGAAAATGCCCTGTCAATAGGATTACCTGTCCAGAGAACCTCTGCTTATTACTTTAAAAACGCTGAGCATGCGGCAAATCTTTTTGGATTAAAAGAGCTTGGCAATATTTATACAAGACTCGGCAATCCTACACAGGAAATTCTGGAAAAAAGACTCGCCAGTCTTGAAAAGGGTCAGGCTGCTTTAGCTCTTTCATCAGGAACAGCTGCAATCTATTATTCTGTAATAAATATAGCAAAAGCCGGTGATGAGATTATCTCTGCGAATAATCTCTATGGCGGTACTTTTACAATGTTTAATGATATTCTGCCGCAGTTTAATATAAAAACAAAATTTTTCAATCAGGATAATCCCGATGAAATAAAAAATCTTGTAAATGAAAAAACGCGTCTTATTTTTATAGAAACGATAGGCAATCCTGCCCTGGATTTTACAGATATCGAAGAGGTGTCAAAAATCGCAAGGCATTATAACCTTCCTCTTATTGTTGACTCCACGTTTACAACTCCGTATCTTTTAAATCCAATAGAACATGGCGCTGACATAGTAATTCACTCATTGACAAAATGGATCGGAGGCCATGGCACTGGCATAGGAGGCATCGTGGTTGATTCGGGTAAATTTAACTGGAAGGACAAAAAATTTGCTCTGTACAACGAGCCTGATACAGGCTATCATAACCTTAGATTTGCTCATGACCTTCCAGAGCCGTTATTGCCTGTTGCTTTTACATGGAGAATGCGACTCGTACCTTTAAGGAACCTCGGTGCATGTATTTCTCCTGATAACGCATGGATATTCTTGCAAGGACTAGAGACCCTTGCATTGAGGATGGAAAGACACTCTGAAAACGCAATGAAGGTTGCCGAATTTCTAAAATCCAATCCTAAAGTAAGCTGGGTAAGATATCCAGGATTAAAAGATGATAAATCCTATAAAACAGCAAGCAAATATCTTAAAAAAGGATTCGGAGGCATGGTCGTATTCGGTATAAAAGGCGGCATAGAGTCTGGTAGGAAATTCATCGAGAATTTAAAGCTGTTCACACATTGTGCAAACGTTGGCGATGCTAAAAGCCTTGCCATTCATCCCGCTTCAACTACTCATTCTCAATTAAGCGATAAAGACAAACTATCCGGCGGAATAACCGATGATTTGATAAGATTATCCATTGGTATTGAAAACATTAATGATATACTGGACGACATAAAGCAATCAATCGATAAAATATAGGATGACAAATGATTAACATAACAGTTAATGGTAAAAAAGAGACGATTAATACTATATCATTAAGTGAATATCTGAATTCTAAAAATATCAACAAAAATACCGTAGTTGTTGAGATAAACGGAAATATAATTCAAAAAACCGATGTTGAAAAAACAGAATTTAAAGAAAATGATAAGGTTGAGATCGTAAGATTTATAGGCGGCGGTTAATGAAAAAAATAGGCATTGCCGGAGTCGGCGGCATTGGCAGTAACATTGCAATGCTTTTGACAAGAGCCGGAGTTGATAACTTCAAGATAGTTGATTTTGATAAAATCGACAGATCAAATCTCAACCGCCAGTTTTATTTCCGCGATCAAATCGGCAAAACTAAAACAAAGGCTTTGGAAAAAAACTTAAAGAGGATAAACAAAGATATCTCTATAGAAAGATCCAACATCTTACTTAATGAAAGTAACATAGATTCAATTTTTGCGGATTGCGATATTATTGTCGAGGGGTTTGACAAAGCCCATGATAAATCAATGATAATAGATGCATACTCCAAAACAGGCAAGCTTATAGTATCTGCCTGCGGTGTTGCAGGTCTTGATACCAGTAATATCTCGACAAAAAGACTCCAGGATAATGTTTTTATTGTCGGTGATTTTTCAAATGATATAACGGACAAAAAACTTTTCTCGACAAAAGTGATGATAATAGCCTCAAAGATGGCTGAAATAATTTTAAAGCACTTAAATTATACAGATGCAATATCTTTACAGGGAGATTAATTTTGAATATAGCGAGAAACATTACAGATCTAATTGGTAAAACACCTCTGGTTTATATAAATAAACTGGCTGAAAATATGAATTCAAAGATAGCGGCAAAACTCGAATTTTTTAATCCTCTATCAAATGTAAAGGACAGAATAGCCCTTGCAATGATCGAAGATGCAGAAAAAAAAGGGCTTATCGATAAGGATACAGTGATAATAGAGCCAACAAGCGGCAACACGGGTATCGGTCTTGCCTTTGTCTGTGCGGTTAAAGGCTATAAATTGATCCTTACAATGCCCGAATCTATGAGCATTGAAAGAAGAAAGCTTTTAAAGATTTTAGGCGCAGAAATCATACTCACTCCTGAAGATAAAAGGATGGCGGGAGCGGTTTCTAAAGCGGAAGAATTATCAAGGCAATACAAAAAATCATTTATCCCGCAGCAGTTTAATAATCCGGCAAACCCTGAAGTTCACAGGAAAACCACAGCTTTAGAAATATGGAATGACACCGAAGGCAAAATAGATATATTTGTCTGCGGCATAGGTACAGGAGGCACAATCACAGGAATCGGAGAAATTTTAAAACAGAAAAACCCATCTGTAAAAATAATCGGTATAGAGCCTGCTGGTTCTGCAGTGATATCCGGCGAAAATCCCGGACCTCATGGTTTACAGGGGCTCGGAGCAGGATTTATCCCTAAAGTTTTAAATACTGGAATCCTTGACGAAGTAATAAAAGTAAATAACAACGATGCATACGATATGACAAAACAGCTTGCAAAAAAAGAGGGAATTTTTGCAGGGATTTCATCCGGTGCCGCGCTTTATGCAAGTCTAGAAATAGCAAAAAGAGAAGATAAAAAGTTAATTGTAACGCTTTTTCCCGATACAGGAGAAAGATACCTGTCCATGGATTTCTGGGATAAATGATTTTATGAAACTTGAAGAAAAAATATCATTGTTAAAAAGACAATTGTCGGAATACAAAAAAATACTCATCGCATTTTCAGGCGGAGTGGATAGCTCCCTGCTTCTTAAGGTTTCAACGGATGTTCTGGGCAGTAAAAACATCATTGCTGCAACTGCTGATTCTCCAACCTATACAAATGAAGAATTAAAGGAAGCAAAAAAACTTACAAAATCCTTAAGAGTAAAGCATATCATTTTCAAGACAAAGGAATTCAATGATGAAAATTTCATTAATAATCCGCCTCTGCGCTGTTATTACTGTAAAAAAGAGCTTTTTGGAAAGCTTGAAGCAATCAGGGAGAAATACAATTGTGATATGATAATAGACGGTGCAAATTATGATGACAGGAATGATCACAGACCGGGCACAAAAGCCGAGAATGAATTCAAGATTCAGACACCTTTAAAGGATGCGTTTTTTACAAAACAGGACATACGGGAATATTCCAGACAACTTAAACTAAAAACCCATGATGCACCTTCGATGGCATGCCTTGCGTCTAGAATTCCTTATGGAGAAAAAATCACCAGGCAAAAAATTAAAATGATTGATGCCGGTGAAAAATTTTTAAAAGCACTTGGCATCAGGGTTTTGCGTTTGAGAAGTACCTCAGATACCGCCAGAATTGAAGTGAATCCCGAAGACTTCAACAAAATTTTAAACAACAAAAATTCCATTATTAAAAAACTGAAAAAAATCGGCTATAAATACATAACACTCGACCTTGAAGGATTCAGAAGCGGCAGTATGAATGAAGTGTTAAAGAAATCACAAAAATTCGGAAGGGAAAAATGAAAATAGCCATAGGCTTAAGCGGCGGGGTTGATTCTACAATGACCGCCAGTTTATTGAAGGAACAGGGACACGAAGTAATCGGTTTAACAATGAAACTCTGGGATGAAACAAACAGAGCAACTGTTACAAAATCTGCATGTTTCGGTCCCGATGAACTAAAAGATATCGATGATTTAAAACGAATTGCCTCAAAACTTGAGATCCCCTTACACATAATAGATCTATCAAAAGAATATTCACAGACAATCCTGTCGTATTTTCAGGAAGAATATTTATCGGGCAGAACTCCCAATCCCTGCGTACGATGCAATCAGACAATGAAATTCAATCTCCTGTTAAAAAAAGCTTACGACAGTGGGATATATTTTGATAAGTTTGCCACAGGTCATTATGCACGCATTGTCTTTGATGAGTCAAAATCACGCTATTTATTGAAAAAAGGGCTTGATCCAAAAAAAGACCAGTCGTATTTCCTTGTTCTTTTAAAACAGGAACAATTGTCAAAAATAATCTTCCCTCTTGGAGAGATGACAAAAGACAAAGTAAAATCGAAGGCAAAAGAATTAAAACTCGGTCTGCATGAAAAAAAGGAAAGTCAGGATTTTTATTCTGGTGATTACATAGATTTGATAAGTAAAATCCCTGAAGCAGGAAAAATCATCCACAAGGACGGCAAAGTCCTTGGCACTCATAAAGGGATATGCTTTTATACCATAGGTCAGAGAAAAGGGCTTGGAGTATCATATAAAGAGCCTCTATACGTAATCAAAATCGACAAGAAAACAAACACTGTAATAGTAGGCTCTGAGAATGATCTTTTTAAAAGCGAATTGATCGTATCAAACATAAACTGGATAGCATTTGAAAAGCCTGTAAATCCCTTTAAAGCAAAAGTAAGAGTTAGATATCTTCATAAAGAAGATGATGCAGAAATAATCCCTGACGGTAATGGCAAGGCAAGAATTATTTTTGACAAACCCCAAAGGGCGATATCCCCTGGTCAGTATGCTGCTTTTTTTGATGACGATACCGTACTCGGTGGCGGCATCATTGACGAAGTATTAAAGTAATTAAAGTAATTAAAGATTACTCCTCACCAGAAAGATATCTGCTATTTATATTACTCATGGATTTAAAAATATTATATTTAATAACATCATTCCCTTTTGTGAATACTTTTAATGACTCCCTAATTTCTTTCCTTTTTGAATTAGCTCCATATGGACATTTGCAGGAAAGACTGTCAAAACCTGCTTCTTTTGCAAACTCGATTATAAGGCTTTCCTTTACCTCGGATAGAGGTCTAATTATGGTTAAGGGATAATTATCAAACTGCATCACAGGAAGCATCCCTGCAATCTGTCCCTTGTAAAACATGTTCATCAACAGCGTTTCCACGATGTCATCAAGATGATGCCCAAGAGCAATCTTATTAAAACCGTTTTCCCTTGCATATTTCATAAGCTCCATCCTCCTCTGGGAAGAGCACCAGTAACAGTTCATAGTCTTGCCGTTTTTTACTCTTTTTAATATTGCAACATCAATGATTTTAAAAGGAATTCCCATTTCATTGAATTTTTCTTCGAGTTTTGAGTTCTGGCAACATGTGCAAAAATCGGATTGAATGTGGACTGCCTCAAAATCGAATTTAATCGGAAACCTTTTTTTTCTTTCTTTAAGATCAAATAGCATTGTCATAGAGTCCTTACCACCTGAAATCGCAGCAAGAATTCTATCATTTTCTTTTATCATACCGTATTTGAAAATGGTTTTACCGATTATTTTTGAAATCTTTGATGAAATTTTACTCATTGGAATTTGTTTTATAACATTTATCTTCAAATCGTTCAATATTACATGAATTTACAATCCGGTAGGTATATCAAAAAAAACAGAATTGATATTTAGTTTCTCTTCTATCAATCTTCTCAATGCCTTTACACCAAAAGTCTCGGTAAAATAATGACCAGCAAATAAAACATTAATTTTATTTTCCTTTGCCTGATGATATATTACATGTTCGGCATCGCCTGTAATAAACAAATCAAATTTGTTGTTTACCGCCTCATCGAAAGCAAAATTACCACCGCCTGAAACAACACCAATTTTCCTTATTTCCTTATTACCGAAATCAAAATATTTAATGCTATTACTTTCAATTTTTAAATTTAATATTATTTCCTCTATGGTAAAAGGCGTATTGTTCTCGCAATACCAGCCAATCTTTACTCCTTTATAATTTGCAAATAATTCTTTTTTATCATAACCTATAGCCTTCAATATCTGGATATTATTTCCATAATCCTCATGACAGTCAAGAGGCAAATGATATGCTATAAGTCCAATATCATTATCAAGAAACATCTTTACTCTTTCTCTAAAGTTACCAGTTATAGGGTTTATTTTTGACCAAAACAATCCGTGATGTACGACAAGTAACTTGCAGTTGTTTTTTAGAGCCTCTTTGATAGCCTCAACCGATGCATCAACGGTAAACCCTATTTTATCAATATCGCCTATATTTTCAACCTGAATGCCATTAATCGCATAATCAGGCATCGTCATCGGATCCAGTAAATTTTTTAAGAATTTATCGATTTCTTTTATTAACATAAGAATACCTTAATTTACTTTACTAATGAAGGGTGGGAAATTTTAATAATACTGTATAATTCTTTTTCTATATATTTCTTTAGAATGCTTTTATTTTTATTAAATAAATAATACTTGTTAATATGATTTAAAATAATCTTATTTTGCTTTTCTTTAATATTAAACATTGAGGTTAAAAAATCAAACACCTTATCTATAAAATTTATTTCCAGAAGCAGGACTATTATTTCAAATAAAAATCCTGCAGGATTACCAAATTTATTTGAGTATTTACTGAATAATTTTTTAGCACCATTCATATTATTAAGAGCAATAAAATCGGCACAAAGTAAATAATAAAATTCTTCGGATTTATATTTTATTATACTGTCTTCACAGATAGTTTCAGCGGTATGAAATTTTTCAGTATAAAAAGAAATAAGGGCTTTCTGATATGATAATATTTTTCCTGCTTCCCTAGAATCAACCTCATGGTCTTCAAGATATAATTCCCAACCTATATTATTAAATTTAACTGCTTCATCATATTCTCCCAATTTGATAAGACAGTCAACCTTATTTAATAAAGCCTCGATGGAAGAGCTAACTTCAAACAATTTGCCATAAAAAAAAGAAGCGAGATTTATTTTACTTGCATCTTTTAAAGCCTTAGATAAAACTAAAAATTTATTTTTCGAATTCAGTCCTTCAAAATACTTTAATGAAATACCGCAATCCCCTGCCATTTTTGTCAGATTATACCTCTTTTCATAGTACTCATAAGTTTTATCAATTTCAGTCAAATCCATTTGTATTTTATAAGCTCCTCTTTTTATATTATACTATATAAAGCAAATTTATCAAAATTTAATGAATTTATTAAAAATTTTACAAGTTTTGTTGATATAAAATAAACTGATCCACACCAGCTAATCAATTTTAAAAATTCTTTCTTAATTTATAGTAAATTTTACGGAATAATTTTCTTAAAAATCAAATTTTAAAGCTTGTTTTTTTTATTTTTTCCTAAGTTAATAACCACTCGTCCTTAATAATTTCGCCTTTTATACTTACAACAATAAGCTTTAAAGGATACTAACAGAATTTACAATAAAATTCTGTTTTATCGCTTAATAAGATATGATATTATCCGTGTTATTTGTAAATATGGATAATGATTTGTGAAATATAAAAAATTTAATTTAGTGGAAATAAGTAAAAGTCTTATAGCTTTTGGTAAAAATTTTAATAAAATAAATTCTCAACTTGATATCAAGAGAGAAGACTTTACCCGTGAGATGGTTTTAAACATAGTAGAGTCGTATAATTTTTTGAATACTCTTCTTGAAAAAAATATAGATTTATTCTCTGCCGGAGGATTATATTCACTTTTAGAGTTAAACCATATTGTCTTATGCGGCACAGATCCTAAAAAAAGATTTGAATACCATACTTATATTATGGAGACAAGAAAAAGATTTCAAGAAAACATAAAGCCTATCTTAAAATGGTATAAAAATGAAAAAGAAAAAGCGGGTCCTTTTAAATTAGCCGCTGCTTTTTATATCCAAGCATTAAGCCAACCTCAACTGTTTATCGAAGGCAACCATAGGACAGAAAATGTAATATTAAATTATATACTTATAACTTTTGATAAAGCTCCTTTTATAATTGGGGTTGATAATGCTCTAGAATATTTCAATTTATCCTCAAAAATTAAATTTTCCAGTAAAAACAGTTTTATAACAAATTTATCAGAATATCCTGCAATCAAAGATGGATTAAAAGAACTATTCAATAAATATAATGACTATAAGTATATTAATTGAAAAATCACAAATATCCCTTTAACTCCATAATAATAATAAAAAATAGTTTTATGTATAATCTTAAAAAGAGTTGAATAAATATCAGATTTAGTGTATATAATTTATATTTTCCTTAACACAAACCTAACATTTTTAAAAAACTAAGGGCTTATCTATGACTTTTGTCGGTAATTTCCTCTGGGGGATAGTTAAAATTGCAGGAAGTCTAGGAATATTCTTATTCGGCATGAGAGTAATGAGCGACTCCATACAAAAAACAGCCGGAGAGAAACTCCAGTCTTTATTGAATGCCATGACATATAACAGAATAACAGGGGTAATAACAGGAATGGTAATTACCGGCATAATTCAATCATCCAGTGCAACAACCGTAATCCTTGTTAGTCTTGTAAATGCTGGTTTAATGAATCTAACAAAAGCAATAAGTGTTATTATGGGAGCTAACATTGGTACAACATTAACTGCATGGATAGTTTCTTTAATCGGCTTTAAATTTGATATCAATATTTTTATAATGCCTGCTATAGCAGTAGGGTTCCCTTTGATATTTAATAAACATGAAAAAGTAAGAAACACAGGAGAAATATTAATTGGCTTTGGTTTACTTTTTTTAGGAATATGCTTTTTAAAAGAGGCAGTACCTCAGCCTAATTTGGAAAATGCCTCACTTAAAAATATCATAACAACTCTTGCTGGTTATCGATTTTACTCTGTTATATTGTTTGTTATAATTGGATCATTGATTACAATGATAATTCAATCCTCTAGCGCTGCAATGGCAATTACAATAACCATGGGATTTAAAGGCTGGATAAATTTTGAGACTGCCGCAGCGCTCTGTCTTGGTGAAAACATAGGTACTACTATTACTGCTTTTATAGCATCTTTAGGAATGAAGCCACCAGCAAGGAGAGCTGCAAGAGCTCACATGCTTTTTAATGTCTTTGGTGTTTTATGGATATTAATGGTATTTTATCCGTTTGTAAAAATGATTTATTTAATTATTCCCGGAGATATCCTTAATCCTAAAACATTTCCTGTTCATCTATCTCTTTTTCATACGATGTTTAATGTAGCAAACACTTTTATATTAATATGGTTTATACCATTATTTGCACGAATTGTTGAATTCTTGATTCCATATAAAGAAGAAGATCAGATAAAAGAATATAAATTGGACTTTATCGAGACAAGCTATCCAGACTTTGCCGAAACTAATCTGGCTTTAGCTAAAAGAGAAATCGGCAATATATCTGTTATTGTCTATGATATGCTGATAATGTTTTTAAATGCAATAAAACAAGATAAAAAAGAAATAACCCTTGTAGAAGAAAAAATAGAAAAAACAGATAAAAAAGTCGATGTCATGTACGAAGAAATAAGCAGATTTCTTGCAGAATGCAGAAAAAATATAATAATTGAAAAACAGTCGTTTTCTATTAATTCAATGTTAATTATTGTAAGTGAATTAAAAAGTATTAGCAATAGTTGTGAAAATTTGATCCAGTTATTAAAGAAAAAAGAAAAGAAAAAATTAAAATTTCATAAAAATGCAAAGAAAGAAATTGAAGAGTATACCGAGGAAGTTTTAGATTTTTTAAAATATAATTCGGATTATATAAAGCAATCGCTAAAAATACACAACATAGATTTGGCTGAAAAAATGGAAAAAGTAATTAATTCAAAAAGGGATAGATTAAGAAAAATTTCACAAAACAAGATGATGGAAGGAGCGAGCATTCAAGGAGAGCTTATCTATATGGATATAATAAAACATCTTGAGCATATAGGTGACTTCAGCATGAATATTGCTCATTCTTTGCAGGATATATAATCAATAAAATTTGATTTATCTTAAAATAAAAAGAACAGATACTTTTTTTATGCAATAAAGTATCTGTTCTTGAAAAATTATAGTTTTTTGCATATCATAATAACAGAGATTGGGACAGTGCCCTCATCAATATTTTTTGTCAGCGTATTCTACCCAGCCGCCAGCTTTTACAAGCTCATAGTCAAAAGGCTCAAGTTTAAAATCGATATTCTCTATCTTGTCATTATAATTTATCTGAATAAGCGAATTTTCAAGGAAAACCTTTACTGAGATTTCCTTGCCTTTATAATCCTTGAATAACCTGTCTATTACATTCTTTGGAAGTTCGATTGCAAGCATCCCGCAATTGTACATATTCTGCCTGAATATTCTTGCAAAGCTTTCTGCGATTACTACATTTATACCATTAACTTCAAGAGCCCATGGAGCATGCTCCCTTGAGGAGCCACAGCCAAAATTTGCTCTTGTAATTATGCAGGCTTTGCCGGCTAAATCTGTTTTCTGATTGAAATCCTCAAGCTTTAAATCTTCCAGTAAAAAAGGTTTTAATGCTTCCTTTGTAATCTCAGTAAGATATTTTGCCGGAATAATCTCGTCAGTATTTATATCTGATCTGTCTAAAAATAATACTTTTCCTTCGAATTCTTTCATGACTATTTGCCTCCCTTGTAAAGCTTTGAGTTTGTTATCTTCCCAGTAATTGCCGTTGCAGCTGCTGTTGCAGGACTCATTAAGTACACCATGCCACCCTTACCCATCCTGCCGTAAAAATTACGATTGGTTGTTGATGCACATGACTCACCTTCTGCCAACACACCATTACTCATACCCAGGCATGCGCCACAGGTCGGGTTTGTAACACAGAAACCAGCATCGGCAAATATCTTCAATAAGCCGTCCTCCATCGCTCTATTATATATTAACGGTGTTGCAGGAGATACAATGGCTCTCACATTATCGCTTATCTTATTACCTTTTATAACCTCTGCCGCGATTACAAGGTCTTCGTATCTGCCGTTTGTACATGAGCCGATGTAGATCTGATCAACCGGGGTTCCTTCCATCTCTTTAACTGTTTTTACCTCATCAGGTTTATAGCCGTAAGTTACAACAGGCTCCAGTTTGCTTAAGTCGTATTCAATAACCTTTTCGTATTTTGCATCTTTATCTGAGACCCATTTCTGGAAATCCCTTAATGCATCTTCCTTTGATTTATAATCGTTTTTTATAAAATCCCACAGGTATTCTACGGTTGTCATGTCAGGATAACAAACTCCGCAAGTTCCACCTGCCTCGATTGCCATGTTGCATAAAGTCATTCTGGACTCCATACTCATCGTATCGACTATGGGTCCAGTGAATTCCATTATCATATTAGTTGCACCGTTTACGCCGATTTTGGAAATAATGTAGAGTATTACATCCTTAGCATAAACACCTGCCGGCAATTTGCCGTTTAAGACAAATTTCATGGTTTTTGGCTCTTTGAAAGCGCAGACACCTTTTAATATGCCGACTTCAAGATCCGTTGTGCCAACTCCTGCAGCAAATGCCCCAAACGCTCCGTGAGTACAGGTATGAGAATCACCCATGATTATCGTATATCCAGGTCTGACAAATCCTTTTTCAGGGAATATTGCATGGCATACGCCGTTTCGTCCAATATCAAAGAAATCTTTAATCTTGTTTCTTCTTGCCCAATCTCTTAAAATTTTACCCTGCATTGCAGTTTTGGAATCTTTTGCAGGTGTCACATGATCTATGACCGCTTTTATCTTTGACGGATCAAAAACCCTGTCCTTGCCTCTTGCAACAAGATCGTTCAATGCAACTGGTGTTGTAATTTCGTGACAGAAGACCGCATCGAGCCTTAAAACATTGATGCATTCAAAAGGCTTGTCGACTAAATGAGATTCGAATATTTTTTCTCCAATTGTTTTACCCATCTGTATGCTCCTGATTCATAATAATATTTTATTTGCTTTTAGTAAAGGCTGTTTAAACTGCAAGTTAAACATTACCTACTAACAAATTATTTTTCATTAACCATTTTATATAATTCTATAGTCCGGGGTGTCGGCACTCCAAGTCTTTCCCCGAGTCTTATAATAGTTCCTCCAAAAAGCTCTCCTTCATTTTTTCCTTTTTTTGATTCGATGTCCCTCTGGTATGAAGTCCTTGCTTCAAATGGAAAACTTTTGGTTTTTTCTCTTATCATTTTTGTCAAACTGCCGCTCCCACAACCTGCGTCAAGTACAGACTCATTTTTCTTTATATCCCAGCAGATCAAACAATATTCCGCTTGCATCCTTTTGTATTGATGCTATATCAGCATATTTTTTTGAAACTTCGTTAAAGTTCACAATTTCCTCCCTTTAGCCGAAAAACATCTTTGGTGGAGTTATTATCCAGTATGCTTTTAATTCTGTATTACCTATATTTCTTAAAACATGAGGTACATCCGATGCAAATGAAATACTATCACCTTCGTTTAAAGTGTATGTGCTAGTGCCGATGATAAATTCTCCCTTCCCTTTTAAAATTATCCCTAGCTCCTTACCTTTATGCCCGTATTCCTTGCTACCTTTCTCACCATTTATTTTTATCTCAAGGTAATAGGCTTCAATCCCGTGCTCATCTCCATCGCCAACCGTTCTGGATAAAAGCTCATATTTTACATCCTGCATAACAATTTTATTTCTTTCATTGTATCTTACAAGGTTTACGGTTTTGTTTTTTTTAAAATCACCAAAAATGTATTCCAGATCGATATCAAGAATATCGATTATTTTTAAAAGAGTATCGATTGCAGGAGATATCTTGTTTGTCTCAATTTGAGAAACAAGGCTCTCGCTTACGCCTGCCTTTTCAGCAACATCTTTCAAGGTTAATTTTTTCTTTTCTCTTATTCGCCTGATTTTTTCTCCAAAATTATAATTCATACATGCTCTTTATAAATACTAAAGTAACTTAAGTATAATTTAATAAAATGCTTTTGTCAATAATAATCTTGGCATAAATTTTTGATGCTTTTGTGATTCTCTTAAGAATTTATTAAAAAGAAGTAAATTTTTAAGTAGCAATGATTAATTTACATTAATTTTGTACTTAAAATCTGGTTTACGATAGCCAATACAACGCCGGCAAAATTAATTAGAGAATGCATCCAAATTGTTACATTAATCGATTTATTGATCTTTCTCTGAATAGATAAAAAAATACCAATTATGAATGCATAGACAACATTTGTAAAAGAAGGAATATGAAATAAAGCAAAAAATAAACTTATGATTATTACATCTACATTTTTATATTTTATAAAGTTTTCTATAAATTCCTGTAAAAACCCTCTGAATAAAATTTCTTCATAAATCGGGGCTATTATTATTATTAAAGTTAACCATATTATAACTTTATAATCTGCTCCATCATCAATAAAATCTAAAAGCTCGACTAATGCTTTATTTGGCAATATCAGACTGTTTTTAAATTTAAAATTGTCTGGCAATAAATTTATAATTGATGTTATAAATACCAATATGACTAGAGCAATGCCAAATGCTATGATTGCTGGAATCAGTGCTTTCCCCAAGGAAATAAACCAATTTTCATTGGAAAATAATCTTTCCCTTGTTTTGAATACAAAATTTAACAAGCCATACAAAAGAAAAAATATAACATACATGGAAATAAGATAAATAATTTCTTTTTCTTCCACCAATTTTATCAAAAAAAGATTGCTACTATAAAATCCACTTATTTTGATAAGCACATTTGTTATTAATGCTGATGTAATTATAGGAATTACTAAACAGATAAAAAAAAGAAATAATCCATTTAATCTAGAAAAATACCGATATATCGTATTATTTATCATCACTTTTATAATATAGAATTAATACCAGCATAAGCACCTATGGTAATAAATCTTTCCGTTACCCCAAGATCCTTAGGTCTATATCTAATAGATAATCTGACAATCTTCTCTTTCTCCATATATTTTAAATCATAAATCGTTATAGGATCGCCTTCGTTTAAATTCAAGTCAATATTATACATGCTGTTAAAAATTCCCTTATAAAGCTTTTTTGTAATATACTTCTTGAAAAATCCACCTTTCCCGTAATATTCAAGCCCTATCCCAAAAACAAGAGAGACTATATTGCTTTCTGTATCTCTTTTAAATACTGTTTCAACGGGTATATATGGCCTTTCCTCAAGTCTTACTACAGTTTTTATAATCTTGTCTTCTCTTTCTATATCTAGATCAATTAAACGAGGATAACTCCTCCATGCCAGTAATGATTGGGCATCCTCAATCGTATTAACTCCTGTGCCGTCTATTTTTAATATTTTATCGCCAACCAAAATTCCAGCTTTGCTTGCTGGTCCATCGGGAAGTACATAATAAACATTTATTTTGTTCCCTTCTTCATAAATCCCTGCTCCAATCCAGCACCTCTTTACTTCTCCTCCTTTATACAATGCGGTTATAGTTTTTCTAACCCATTCAAAAGGGATTGCAAAATTAAGATTTTGATAATTGGGAATCCCCGCAAAAACAATACCTATAACCTGCCCGCTGTCATCTATCAGTGGTCCTCCGGAGTTTCCGGGGTTTATTGCTGCGTCCACCATGAAGCATCTACCAAGCTGGAAAGCATTTATGTCTTTATTGGAGATAATGCCCGATGTAGTTGTAAATGAAATACCGAGTGGATTCCCTATTGTAAATATCTTATCCCCCACAGAAACATCTCTTGATCTACCAAGAGTAAGATAATTTTTGTTTTTATAAGGCACTTTTAATAAAGCTATATCAAATACTTTGTCATATCCAATAACCTGTGCGACCATAGGAGGTCCTTCGGGTTTTTCTTTAGTAAATACTTTAACCGCTGTATATCCTTCATATTTAGGGTCAACATGATCTGCTATAACATGATGATTGGTTAATATATACCCATTACTATCTATAAAAAAACCAGTCCCAAGAGATTTATCATAAAATTTGTAACCATCCTTGACATTCATTCCCTTATCAAGCACAACAACTACAACGGCTTTCATAAGTTCATCAAAATTCAATTCTTTATAATTAATCATTTTTGCTTTTAGTGTATTTAACTCTGGATATGTTTTTAATAAATTTGGATATAAATTAGAATATTTATCTAATTCATATAAAAAAATATTTTT
Organism: uncultured Spirochaetales bacterium; assembly: GCA_964531405.1. GTDB lineage: Bacteria > Spirochaetota > GWE2-31-10 > GWE2-31-10 > JAFGQB01 > CAZHHK01. The sequence continues at coordinate 59,642 of CAZHHK010000001.1, forward strand.
GGAATTATTATCAGCCTGATACTTTAAAAGATTGTAAACAAAATCATCATCCGCTAATCCTAAATCCGCCATTTGTTCTTTTGTGTCTATCCTGGTAAAATTATCAATTGATCCTTCTTGACTTTTTATCAATTGCTCATATATTGATTTTAACGAAATAGATGAATCTTTTCCTATAGATCTTAGACTTAATGCAAATCTTAACGCTTCTTCATATTTCTTGTTTTCCAAATTTTCATTGATTTTATTATCCATTTTTACAACAAGATCATTAATAAAATCAGCACTCTTTTTATAATCATTTGAATCTTTATTAACTTTTTTCAGGTATTTAGATGCTTCGATATATGCCTCAAAAAGATCTATTTTATCTTTTGCTAGATTATGTTTAATGTTCTCGATACCCGTGCTGTACTCTAAATTAGAATAATCTATCTGCTCATCTCCAGAAAAATCAAGGCTTTTGCATGAAAAAAAAACCAACAATATTAAAATAATAAAAGAGAAATATTTATTCATGATTGTTTACCTCATTACTTGTCTATTTAGTCAGGTCCAATAAGTAAGGAATATCATTTATAATAATTATTTTATAATTAAAAACATTGGTTTTAATTATACTGTTACTAAAAATATATTTATTACCTTGATAATAAAATATTCCAGATACATTCCTTTTATCTTTTATAACAATATCATCCGGAAGTGGAATTTTATCATTTTCCCTCAATGAAATGATGTGCCATTTTCTATTTTTTTTACCTGCATCTTTATTATATACTTTTAATAGATTTTTTTTATTATTTTCTATTTTATACATTTTTTTTACACCATTTCTTATTTCATACATATAATCGTAAATCCTGTCATAATCGATATCAAAATAACATTCGGTATCTTTGTTATTATACTCGTTTATTTTTACTTCATAGATGCCATCAAGATTATAATCCCAATATTTTTCCATTCTATCATTAAAATTATACTCCATATAGTCATACAAATTATAACTATCTGTTGTTTTGTACTTTATATAATCTATTTTGCCGTCTTTATATTTTTCATACAATTCATATATACCGTTTTCATTTAAGTCTTTTAATACTTCATCTATTATCCCATTTTTATAAAATTTTCTTTCTTCAAAAATATTATTACCGTTAAAATCATAATCTTTATAAACGATATTTGCATCTGAATACTTGGTATAAATATATACCCTGCCATATTCTTCCTTATGCGAAATAATATTCATATTTTTTTTAAGATCAAAATCCTTTAAATCTTTTGTCCTTGGAAAATATTTAGAGACAGTAACATAGTATTTATCACTTTTAATATTATTACTATAATTTTCAATAGAATTTAAAGACTGATCATTGTAATTAAAAATGTACTTTGTGTAATTAGCATTATTTTTATAGACTATAAAGCTATCGAGCTTCCCGTCATTATAGAATGTTGTTTTATATTCATAAATCCCGTCCTGATTTCCATCAAAAATATCACTGATCATTATTCCTTTTTCATATTCAAATTTTTGTTCCCATCTTCCGTCTTCATCATCATCCAGCATTCTTTCTCCGGAATAATCAAGAAAAGCTCCTTTTAAATTTTTATCCTGGCTTATAATATCAATCAAAGCTTTGCTTCCAAAAAAATCAATTGTAAGATAATAATTTTGAGCTATTTCGTTCCATTCTGTAAGCAAGGCTACAATCTGTTTCTTATTAAAATTTTTACCTTTAAGTAAGAGGTTATATAAAACCTTCCTTTTGTATTTAGATGAAATCTCATTAGACGCTTTCAATTTAAAATAATCATCATATACGCCAAAAAGCTCTTTCTGAGAATTATAATATAGTGATCTTAAAAACAATAATCTTTCTTTTGAGTAATAATTTGATGAGAGTGCATTGTATCCTGCAAGAAAATCTTTTATATTTATTTTACTATATAAAACACCATATAACAGCAAATAATAATCAAAATCCAGACTAGCAAACATCTTTTTTGCATCAGCAACAGCCTGTGGAATCATTTTTATAAATTCCGCTCTTTTTGAATAAAACAATAATTCTATATAATTATTAAAATCTTCCGCGGTTATTTTTTCTTTAAACGATGAGAGTAAATTAAAAGCTTTTACTCCCTTATCAAAGGATCTAACCGATTTATAAACCATTGCGGCGTTTTTAACCAGATAATACTTCTCGATAAAATATGAATTGCCAAGATTTTTCAAAATCTTGTCGGCATTCTGCTCTTCCAGATATCCTTCATAAACAGTTTTATCAAGAATCATGTTGTAAATATAAAATTTTTCAGGGAATATATTTGAGTACTCTGCAGACCTGTCAAGCATATCTTTCGATGTTTCCAGTTTATTATCATTAAAATAATAATAGGCTTTATCCAAATAGAATCTGGCAAGATCTTTATCTTCAGAATAAAGATTAACAAGAATAAGATTGATTACTAAAAAAAAACAAAATTTTCTAAAATACATAAACTTGTTGTATATTTATAAACACTCTTTGTCTTTATTTACGATATCATAAAATTTAGACTTTACATACTCTTTTAACTTTATTTATCAAATCCAGAGCAGCTTCCTTATTTTTAGCTTCCGCAAATATTCTAATTATCGGCTCTGTGTTACTCTTTCTAAACAATACCCATCTGTCATTAAAATCGATTCTTATACCATCCTGAGTATCGATCATCTGATCTTTAAATTCTACTATAATATTCCCAAGGATATTAGAATATGCAATTTTTTCTGATGAAATCTTGTCCTTGATCAACACATATTTAGGAAGTTCTTCAACGATCTTTGATAATTGTTTTTTTTCTTTTGCAAGCATCTCTAATATCAAAGCTATCCCAACAAGAGCATCCCTGCATTTGTTTATGTCCCTTAAAATAACACCGCCATTACCTTCTCCACCAACCTTTGCATTTATCTTCTCCATCTTTTCGGTTACATTTATCTCTCCCGTAGGCACCCTGTGAACCTTGCATTGATGCCTTTTTGCAATATCCTCTATTATCCTTGAAGTGCTTAAATTCACAACAACATCACTCTTTTTATGCCGAGCAAGGTAATGTTGAATACATAAAGCCAAAGTTAATTCTTCAGATAAAACCTCTCCATTTTCATCTGCTATAACAAGCCTATCGGCATCGGGATCGAGTGCAAAGCCAATATCGGCTTTATTGTTTCTAACTTCTTTTGACAGTTCTTGAAGATGCTCTGGTTTTGGCTCTGGAGGATGAGCAAACACACCTGTGGGCGCTTCGTTTATTGAAATTACCTCACAGCCGACTCTTGTTAAAAAATCAACCGTGTGTCTTCCTCCAGCCCCATTTACGCTATCAAGCACAACTTTTAATTTCAGTTTTTGGATTGAGTGTATATCAATAAATTCCATTATTTTTGCAATATGCTTAAGCGGTATATTATCATCATTCTGTACTTTACCTATCTTTTTATGAGTAACAAATTTAAATCTTTTACTTTCATACAATTTAGATAATTCATTAAATTCATGATGAGATAAAAATTTTCCTTTGCCATTCACAAGCTTTAAAGCATTCCACTCCTCAGGATTATGACTGGCTGTTACAATGATTCCCCCTGCAAAATCTCCTTTTAATACTCCAAATAAAACAACAGGGGTTGGCACAATACCTATATCAACAACATCCCTTCCGCAAAAATTCAAGACGCCTTTTACAATATTTAAAATCATTTCGCCGGTAACCCTTGAATCTCTGCCAATAAGGATTTTACCCTCTTTTAAAATTGCTGAAAAACTTAAGACATAATCCATTATAACTTGAGGAGTCAGCGAATCGCCGATTATCCCCCTGATGCCAGAAATCGATGCTTTTAAAGACATTTTTACTTCCCCTAGTTATTCTTCTTTTTCTTTTTTCTCCTTTAAATCCAGCAAAACATATATATCTTCGGCTTCAAGTGTTTCTTTCTCAAATAAAGTTTCTGCAAGCTTAATGAGCTTATCCTTATTTTCCAGTAAGATTTTTTTTGCTCTATCATGCTGTTCACTGATAATCTTTTTAATTTCACTATCTATTAATTCTGCTGTTTTTTCTGAATAATCTTTATGCGTCGCAATCTCCTTGCCTATAAATATCGGCTCTTCTTTTTGTCCATAAGTTATGGTACCAAGCTTATCGGACATACCCCATTGAGTAACCATTTTTCTTGCAAGCTCTGTAGCACGGTTTATATCATTTGAAGCGCCTGTATCAATATCGTCAAAAATAATTTCTTCAGCAACCCTGCCTCCCATTAAAATACATATTTCATCTATAATCTTATTCCTTGAATAATTCAATACATCTTCATCAGGTAAAAAGCTTGTCAAACCCAGAGCCATCCCTCTTGGTATTACTGTAACCTTATGCAGAGGATCAGAGTTTTCAACCATCAAATTGATTATTGTATGCCCAGCTTCATGATAAGAGGTGAGTTTTTTTACCCTTGGAGGAATTACCCTTGATTTCCTTGCAACCCCCATTAATACCTTGTCTCTTGCCTCTTCAAAATCCTCCATAGTTACTTTCTTTTTATTTAATCTTGCAGCAAGCAGTGCCGCTTCGTTAACCATATTTGCAATATCAGCTCCAGTAAAGCCAGGGGTTGCTTTTGCGAGTTTTTTTAAATCTATTTCTTTTGATAGAACAACCTTTTTAACATGAATCTTGAATATTTCTTCCCTGCCTCTAATGTCTGGTTTATCAACGACAACCTGTCTGTCAAATCTTCCTGGTCTCAATAATGCTGGATCCAGTACATCTGGCCTATTGGTTGCCGATATTAAAATTACCCCAATTGTAGGATCAAACCCATCCATTTCAACCAAAAGTTGATTCAATGTTTGCTCTCTTTCATCATGACCTCCGCCATATCCAGCACCTCTTGTCCTTCCTACTGCATCAAGTTCATCAATAAAAAGAATACATGGTGCATTTTTCCTGCCAATATCAAACAGGTCTCTCACCCTGGATGCCCCAACACCAACAAACATTTCTACAAAATCGGATCCACTCATAAAATAAAAGGATGCATTGGCTTCGCCAGCAACGGCTCTTGCTAAAAGAGTTTTACCTGTTCCTGGAGGACCTACAAGTAGAATACCTTTAGGAATTTTTGCGCCTATCTGAGTAAATTTTTTTGGATCTTTTAAAAAATCGATCACTTCTTCCAGTTCAACTTTTGCTTCATCGACTCCGGCAACATCATCAAAAGTAATTTTTTCCTTCTGATCAAATTTTCTTGCCCTTGATTTACCAAAAGTAAAGGCTTTATTGCCTGCTCCCTGAAACTGTCTAAACATAAACCAAATTATTATGAATAATATGACTATCGGTAAGATATTAAACAATAACATAGTAAAAATTGGACTCTGTGATGAGGCGCCTCTGTAGACAACGCCTTTTTCATTTAAAAGTCTATATAAATCAGCACCGTCCTGTATTGGAGGAATCATTGTTTGAAATGGTTTTTCCTCTCCAAGTTCATAATATTTACCAGTAATTTTCCCAGTATCATAAATAGTTAAAGGACTACCTTTGTCGTTTTTAAGTTTGCCTTCTTTTATTAAAGATAAAAACTGGTCATAATTTATACTTTTGTCCTGCTGTATCTGTTGTATAAAAAGATACAGGGATACAATAGTAACCAAAGTAATTATAATCAGTATAGTTCTGTTTGGAGCCGGAGTTTGATTTCCCGAATTCGGAGTTTTCGGGTCAAACTTTTTGTTACCCCTATCATCGCTCATTTTTTCTCCTGTATAATCAAAAATATTTATCTAAAAAGCACTTGGTAAAAGATAGCTATATAATTATTAATGACAATATTATTGTCTTTTGCTTTCAAGATATTTTTTCAAGGTATTTTTAATACCTGTATATAGAAATCTTAAAATACATTTTTTATTCAAACTTTTCAAGATATTTATAAAATATTGACAAAAATTAAACTATATAAATAAAATTTTAATAAAATATTCCAATAAATGCCGCCTGTCCTTCAAATTTATTTTTCCCATCCTTCCTGCAAGAAAAAAATTTTGGATTACTATTACATGCAGTACATATATTAAAATATTCTATATTTTTAGAATTTAATCCAGATTCGATCAATTGATCAAAAACAAGTTTTGATAAATTAAAAAATAATTCATTGCCGTTATATGAAAAATACTTATTGAAATCTAAATACTTAAAATATTCTTTAAATTCTTCTCCTACATTATAACAGCAATGTTTAATCCCTGGCCCAATAACAGCATATAATTTACCTAAATCAGCCCCTCTATTTTTAAACTCTATAATTGTTTTACCTACAATGTTTTTCTGTGCGCCTTTCCATCCTGAATGTATAGCTGCACAGCGTTTATTCTCATAATCATAAATCAAAACAGGAATACAATCTGCCCAGGTGATAATCAGCAAAACATTTTTTAAATCAGTCATACATGCATCACCGTCTATTGCGTTTATCAGAGATGTGGCTCCATGTCCAATTTTATCCGTAGTAACATCTATTATCGTATCAGAATGAATTTGATGAGGAGAAAACATCCTTTTGTAATCTATATTTAACAAATTGGCCAAATTTATACGATTTTGTTCTGTTGTTAACCCGCTAGTAATACTTTCCCTTGTCAATGCTTGATTTCCTAAGACAGGCATTGTAAAACCACATATCAATTCATTAAAGCATTTAGCAATTTCTGGTAAAATGAATTTTCCGTTATTTATCATATTAAAAACAGTTATAAACTAATAAAAAAATAATTAAAATATTTTATATTAAAAATTTAAATGAATTCATAAAAATTCATTTAAATTTACATAAAATTCATAAATTTTAAACAGTTCTGCAAATTTTTTTATTAATCTTGGGAAAATTTATATTAATATTTACTAAAATTTCCAAAAATTTATATTTTATAATTGCTGTTTTTTCCAATAGTTACAAA
>CAZHHK010000002.1:0-54529 GCA_964531405.1 uncultured Spirochaetales bacterium
TTTTTTCGTGCATAAAATATTCTCATTTTAATTGTTTCAACAGGCAATCCAAGTATTAAAGCGATTTCTTCATATTTCAAACCTTCATATTCAACCATCAGGAGAGGTATTTTTAAATCATCGTTAAGCTTTTCCAGTGCTTTGTTGACGATTATTCTTGTTTCTGTTGTTTCTATTTTGTCGGACTCGTTTTTTATCAGATTGAGTTTTTTTGAAGCAATTATTTTTCTTAATGCGTCTATGCTTTTATTTACCGTTATACGATATAAATAAGTATAGATACTGCTTTTACCATTAAATCTGCCTACAGATCTGTAAAAATCCAAAAGCACTTCCTGTACAATATCCTTACTCGCCTCTTCATCATTAATTATTTTATTAGCTATATTTATCAATTTTTTCTTGTAAGAATTAACTATATAATTATAAGCTTCATTATCATTGTTTTTAAGCTTCGCAATAAGTATTTCTTCGTTTGTGATAGCCAGTTCCATAAAATTAGGATAATTATGCAGGGCATAACGCCTCGCCCTGCATTAAAACTTTTTTTTATAGTTTAATCAATATTTTTTTCAAAATCACAATAATTTTTATAACTATTATGCATGCCTTTATTTCTAAAATTCATATTTCTTGGTTTTTCAGGAGGATGCTCTCTTTTAAATATGAATCTCCATTTTTCCAACTGTTCTTTTGTAAGTATCGATTTTATGTCCAAATCCCTTTTTATCATGAAAAATTCGATTTTACTCATAATCTCATTTTTATCCTTTATCAAAGCTTTGATTTTATCCATGTTTGGATTATCTTTAATTAATTCCTCTCTTAGATTAAGTTTGGCTCTTTCATGATCTATCTTCAATTGATCTACGGTAACCCTAAAATCATCCATTATTGTAGCTATTTTATTTTCCTGCTCTTTGGTTAAATTTAAGTCTGCCTTAATTTTATCAATTTTTTTATTTCGATCATTTTTATAACCCTGTGAATAAGCATTAAAAGATAATATCAAAATTATTAATGCCAATAAAAAAACTATACTCTTTTTCAATTTTGTGTCTCCTTGCATAATAAAAATATTTTTTTATCAAGCATTTTACAAATGCTTTGAATATTAGTCGTATAAGCCTATAAAAAAGTTTTATTAATTATTAAAAAAAATTAAATTGACAAGAAAAACAAATAAGTTAAACTAATTTAACAATTATGATCAAAATAAGTATTATATTTACAATAGCAGTGCTTTTATTATATTTATTTATATTTACCCGTCTAAATAAAATAATTCTGGCAAACTTTGCAGGACGTATGCTCTACATTCTAACAAAATTGATTAGATCTATAATAAAATATACTCCCGAGGATAAAATTGTAGGATTATATCCGCTTGTAAATAAACACATCTTAAAAAAATACGGTTTGAATGAAGATTTAATAGGTATTCCCATGCCGATCTGGAAAAGAATGATACTCGGAAACAGAGTTATTTCTGCAGAGCACGGTACAAATTTTTTTGTAATCGGAAAAACCAATTTCTGGGGCATGTCGTCATTTTTAAATCCGGATGATTTAAATAGATACCATCTCTGGTATGGAATTTATCTTTTGCCTCTTAATTGTATCTATGAAATTAGAGGCGGTTTAAAATCAAAAATCGATATTTTTGGTTATGATGTAGTAAAGAATAAAATTAATATTGACGAGGTTTTTCTTATTATTCAATATGATTATTATAATTATTTTCGATTCAGTCAAAATAAGTTTTTTAAAAATAATCCTGAAGTATTTTTAAAAAAATATAAATTTGAAAATTTAAATCTAAAAGCGAAAGAATCAAACTACTGTAATTACTGCTGGGAATTAGAGGGGTCTGTTTACGGTAAAAATTTAATGAATAAAACAAAAAATCCCCTGCACTCATTTTTACAGGCTATGACAATTGGTTGGATACCGAAGAATAATGAACAAATTCATGGACACTCAAAATATAAAGGCAGGATGGTGATTGCATACAGAGATAAAGAAGGCAATATTGTAAATCCATCATCTAAAGATGCCAATATTCTTTCGTGCGGATATGTTTTTGGTATTCATTGGGACAATAATAAAAAAGAAACTCCTAATTATATTATCGAAGAGCTTGCCTCTGATTTTGCGAAGATTAAATATAAAATCATTAATAAAAAGTCTGCAAAGAGCTTCCTGTAATCACAGGATATTTTTTATTGTCAAAAAGTAAAAAAAATTATATGTTAATATACACTTGAAACAAACAACAGCAGGAGAGACTGCCATGAACAATAATATTAATTTGATGATGTCAATGGGATTGATTGAAATCTGTGGCACAACTTTTTCGATTATAAAAAAAAATTTTATTTTTTTACTTAAGCTTTTTCTTGTGTTTATAATTCCTCTGGCTATACTTATAGTATTTTCTGTTTTTGAAGCAATTAAATTCAACGAAATCATACAGGCAGATCCTAATGATCCAAAAGCTTATGTTTCTTTTTTTTCTCTCATAACCATGCTTGTATTATTTGGGGCAGTTAATCTAATTTATAAAAGCAGTCTTGTAATAACAGCAAAACGCATAGTTTTAGATGAATACTTATCTCTAGAAAAAATAATTATTTCTTCACTAAAATCTTTTTTGTTTTTATTCCTGACATGCTTAATAGGCAACATACTTATATCTTTAGGATTATTGTTTTTTATACTTCCCGGGATTTTCTTAATAGTTGCATTCTTATATATACCCCAGGTTTATTTTATTGAAAATAAAAATTTGATTTTAAATATAAGTAAGAGTTTCATTATGGGAATGAAATCTTTTATCACAGTTTTTTTGATACCTATTTTTTTATATATGACTTATGCCGGATCTGTATTACTTTTTATGAGCTTTTTTAGCTCAGATTTTATAATGAAGCTGTTTACCGGAGAAAGTATCCCGGCAGATAAGATAGGCTATTTTTCAAAAAGCCTCTCCTATAAATCATTTCTCATTAGTCAGCTTGCCGTATTCTTCATTTTGTTTTATTTCTTCTTTACCTTTGTACAGATAGCTGTTACTTTGAAATACTTAAATGTTAAAACAGTTGAAGAAGGACGTCTTGAAAGTAATGAGGTTAAAAATCAAGGAAGCCAATAAGATGATTTTCCTTTTTGATTATCCATCAAATTTAAAACTTCAAATGCACCTAAAGCTGTTTGTATAGCGTTGTTTTCGGCTTTTAATTTATCATCGGGCTTTATAAATTTATTTTCCTGTCTTAAAGCAAAAACACTGCAAACACAGCCTGCTCTAAATCCCCTCAGGGTAGCAAGAGTTAAGAGGGCACTTGCCTCCATCTCAAAATTAAGAACATTCTGTTTTACTAATCTGTCAAGTAATGTTTCGTCTTTAATCGGGAATCCCGGTACATGCCTACCCTGTGCTCCATAAAAACCCGGGCAGGTTGCTGTAACACCTAGATGATAGTGAACATTGTTTGTCTTGGCAGATTTTAAGAGTGACAGGATTACTTCGTGATGTGATAATGCCGGATAGCCGTTTTCAACAAAAAAACCGGTTGTATTCTCGAGTCTGACTGCACCAGAGCTTATTATAACATCGCCTAACTTTATATTTTTTTGTAATGCCCCGCATGTACCACACCTTATTATGGTCAATGGGAATTTTAATTGACAGAGCTCTATTACAGCGATTTCGGTATTATCGGCTCCGATACCTGTCGACATTACAGTCAGATCAAAATCCTTATATTTACCAGTAAAAGTAACAAATTCCCGATTTTGTTTTTTTACCCTGACTTCGGTAAAATACTCGGCGACTCTTTGCGCCCTGTCAGGATCACCGACTATTATTATCCTATCGCTTATCTCATCAGTTGTCAATCCGATGTGATATTGCCTGCCTTTATCATCCTTTACAATTTCTGCACTCTGATAATCACTCATCTTTTAAGCCTTTTTAAATTCATTTATAATTTTAACCGAACTGCTGGTACCGATCCTGGTAGCGCCGGCTTCGACCATTTTTAATAGTTTTTCTAAAGAATCAATGCCGCCGCTTGCTTTGATCTCGATCTTATCACCAACATGATCTTTGATCTTTTTTATAATTTCCGGATCCGCTCCTTTACCTAAAAAACCAGTAGAAGTTTTTATGAATTTTGCTCCTGCCTCGACACAGACATCGCAAGTCTGCAAAAGCTCATCTTCCGTCAGCATAGCTGATTCTATTATGACTTTAACAGGGAGTTCTATATCAACAACATTCTTTATATCTTCGCTAACATCAGTAAATAATCCACTTTTAACAGCGCCCAACGCTATCATCATATCAATTTCATCAACCCTGTAAAGCGCGGCTTCAAGAGCCTCCTGGCGTTTGTTTCGCGTCATGCCAAAGGGAAATCCTACAACCGTGCAAATTTTGACATTTGATTGTGCCAGGATATCCTTTGCAAACCTTACCCACCAGGGATTTACACATACAGAATAAAACCCATTGTCATAGGCTTCTATACAAAGCTTTTCAATATCTTTTACCGTTGCTTCAGGTTTTAATAAAGTATGATCGATTATTTTGCCAAGTCCTTCTCTCGTTTGAATATTCATGTTATTCCCCCTTTTAAAATATTATTTATTAAAAACTGTCCTTGTATTTCATTGCATTGGCAAGTATTTCATTGCCTTCATTTTTTACTTTGTATTTTACATTTTTTTCCCAAGTGTCATGATAAGCTTTACCTGTAATATTAAGAATCAAATTAGAGTATGCATCATAAGCTATGAAATAGGGTTTGTCGCCGTTCATGTCCTGCTTATTGACTATCATATAAATAACAACGCCGACTGTAACAGCGATTTCGTCACTCTTTTTTACAGGATTAAAATAAATATTTTTAACAGTGTCTATAAGGCTTTTAAATTGGCTCTTACTGAATCCGATTTTAATCCGTACATATTTAAAATCTCTGTCTGCTACATGGTCTATCTTATTCCCCAGATAGATTTTATAAAAATCATAAAGCTCTTCCGTCAGAGTCATTACATCATTTTCTGCATTTTTACTATTGTTATATAACTTAACGTTAGTTTTTGTCTCAAGAGATTTTAAGCATTTTATCAGAGACTCAAGACTCTCATTATCAGGAGAATCAACCCTGCTTTTTAGTATTTCGCATACGATTTTATATACTCCATTTTGATCTTTAGTAAAGTATTTTTCAAATACAGCCTTCTTATCCTCTGAAAGAATTTTATCATTAAAATAGATACCAGCAAGAGCTTCCGATATATCATCAATAATCTTATCATTCTGCACCGGATAAGTAAACTCCTTCGTCGTATCCATTTTTATAAAGTCTTCGCTGGTCAGCTTCATATCTCTGATTACATCTTCAAGAGTGTAATATTTCGTAGTATCTTCTATTTTTGTTTCTTTACCCGTTATACATGAAAACAATAATAAGATAAATACCATTAATATCATTAATCTGCTCGTCATATTATGCTCCACAAATCAAATTTTTATATCAGCAGAATATAAATCTAAAATATGCAGATACTGGACTACAAGCCTGTATGCAAGCACGTCGTCGGAAAATCTGCATGTATGCGTTTTTTGATAATCCTTTATAAAAGGCGCAAATCCTTTTTTCAATATGCTGCCCCAGCATTTATATCCATCAAATATTATTTTTTTATCAAGCTCAATAAATGCTTTTTTAAAATATTTTGACTTCATAGTCAACAGAAAATCACTTGATATTCTTACAAAGGGATACAAAAGCACCTCATCTCTCATCACGAAAATAAAAATAAACGAATTATTGAATAATTTGATTTTTAAATGAACAGCAAAATATTTATCAGTATGACCAAGGCGTGAAGGATCTAAGAAATTCTCAGCAGTTATTATATCGATTTCGTTAATGCCGGTAATTTTTTTTAATCGTAAAACCATTGTCTTAAAATATTTTAAAAGTCTGTCTTCAGATATTATCTCATTTATACTTTTATAATCATCTTCTCTAATAAGGAATCTTAATTTACCATTTATTGTATTAAGGCGGTTATTTTTAATAAGCATCCATTTATCATATCTTAAATTGTTAAGCCTGTATTCTTTATCTTTAAGTATTATAATTTTCGCATTAGCATCAAAATGATTTCTTAAACCATGAATGAAATCATAAAAAAGGTAATTAATCATCACTGAAAAAAAATTCCATAATGAATACTTTTCAAATAAATTTAAACTAGTCGTTTTTCTTAATATTATAAATTTCACTTCCTTTTTTTAATTTTTTTTCCTTGTATAACATTTCATCGGCTTCTGAAATCAGCGATTCGAATACCGTTGTCTTATCTATATGATAATGCGAATAACCAAGACTCATAGATATATTATAAGGCTTTTTTGAAGAATCATTGTAATCCTTTATATTCTCAAAAAGACGTTTTTTGATTTCATCCTCATCGTTTTTTGCAGTGTCAACGGATAGGACGGTAAATTCATCACCACCAATTCTTGCAATAATATCTGCCTGCCTGAAAGTCTTTTTGATTATCTCACCAGCTTTAAATAATACATAATCTCCTTCCTTATGACCATAGGTATCATTTATAATTTTTAAACCATCCAGATCGATAAAAAAAACAATGAATTCCTTATTCATTCTCCGGGCTAATTTTAAATGCTGTTCGCCCAATGTTAAAAATCCTCTACGATTATATAAGCCTGTCAGTTCATCCTTAAGCGAGAGACTTCTTAACTGATCATTAGACTTTTCAAGCTCGCTTAAAGCTTCCTTTAATTTCATTTCGGTTTTTCTTCTTTCAGCGATTTCCTTCTGTAGCTGCATATTGGATTTTGTAAGATCAATGGTTCTTTCTTTTACCTGCTCTTCAAGACTTTGAGCCTGTTTTTTGATTTTTTCAATAAGCAGTGAAACCTTCAAAGCATTTGAAAGATTATTGCGCAAGATTTCATAAATCTTGGCTTCCTTAGCTCCGATTTCAAACAAAACAAAACCTATATGATCGTTACCATCGGATAATTCTTCAATTATAAATTTAAATCTTTTTGTTTTATCTATTAAATTATCAGGGACGAGTTTGTTTGATAAAAATACTGGTCCACCTTTCTCGATATTAATCCGTCCATTTTCGTTAAACGCAAGCATAAGTTTTGAGTACTCAAGATTATCAGATGAGTTGTCATAAAGGGACAGATAGCAGCTTTTAATGCCAAATCTTGGCAACTCTTCATAAAGAATACTCATCTGTTCATCTATATTCAAAGCGGACATCAATCTTTCTCCGATTTCACGTAAACTCTGCATCTCATATAATTCGAGTATCTTCTGGAAACTGTCTGCTCTCTGGCTTGCTTCAGCGAGCATAACTCGCGCCTGCTGGAAAATATCCTCTATATGAATCATCATATTACGATCATCTATAAATGGTAATAAATTTTGACGAAGAATACTTATTACATCATGTAACAGATAAAGATTAAAACCTTTTGCAATCGCCACAGATATGACTTCATTCCAAATTTTTATAAAATCATTGCTTTTTACGCTTTTAATTTCATTTAAAAGGGATTCTACAATTTCATTAAACAGCATCGAATAAATAAGCTTTTCATATTGATCAAGGTCTTTAATTATTTTATTTATTTCATTTAACAGAATGTGCTTTTCAACCATATTGTCTTCAAAAAGTTTTGTCTTTTCAAAGGCATTTGAAGCGGCTTTTATAGTATTTAGTGAAAAACATCCGCATGATTCTCTTATTATAAGCTTTGTCTGTATTTTTTTTACCGGTTCAATCTCTTCACCCTGTATGAGCTTTATGGCAAGCTCGCCGGAGACTTTGCCCTGCTCATAAAGCGGCTGTCTTACTGTTGTAAGCGGAAGTATTGCATATTTACCCATTTCTATATCATCAAATCCTACAACAGCAACCTCCCTGGGGACTTTGACATTCCTAATCTGCAAAGCATCAAATGCACCCATTGCCATATTATCATTTGCTGATATTATAGCATCAAATTTAACTTTACGTTTGTCTAACAGCATATTAACTGCTTCCATACCGGACTCAAGGGTAAATTTACCATCAACAACAAGATCATCATCAAGCTCAATATTGTGCATTTTTAAAGCTTCAACATAAGCCGAATATCTATCCTGAGCCTCTGCATTACCGTCTGGACCTTTAATAAAAGCTATACGCTTATAAGAATGCACTTCAATCAAATGCCTTACTAGATCCAGCATACCTTTATTATCAACCAATACCGAAGGAAAATCTTTAAGTTCGAGTGCTATACTAACTATTGGAATATTTTTAAAACTCATACAATAGTCATTCATCGCTTCCGGACCAATATAATTAGCTATTGTCCCCGATAAAACTATCAATGCATCAACATTATTTTTTGTAATTAGGTTAGCAATTACATTTCTGGTTCTTTCGTATTCCCTTGGAGCATTAAGTCCACCTATAACGAAAGTCAAAAGATTTATATCGTATTCTTCTGCAAAATCGACAACGCCGTTAAATATTTTGATTTGATAGGGCTCTTCTGTCCAATCGATTAATAAACCGATTGTAATGCGGCTTAAATCTTTTTTGACCATGTTAAAATAATTATATTTTATTTAATTTAATAATTCAAGAAGTTAGTTTAAAAAAATCATATCCTTTTAAATTTAATTCATCTCTCATTTGAATAAGTTCTTTCATTAGATCATCATTCACAGGCACACCTTTATCCTTTCTGAATAGCCAAGAAAGGTATTCTTTCTCACCGGCTGTATATATTCTTTCCTGTCCTGGCATCTTTTTTGAGTTTCTTAAGTCTCTTAGAATATTTCCGGTAGTTTTTTTAAATTCATCCAACTCTATAAAATTTTCAATGTTTATAGCTATAAAAAAATGTCCAAGATTATATGGCACCTGTTTACCATCTTTTATACCATTAAGCATTTTTAGATAACTCCCAGCCTGAAGACTGGCGGATAAAATCTCTACAACCGTTGAGTAACCATAGCCCTTATAACCTGCATTATCTTCACCTATTCCACCCAACGGTGATAAAGCAGCTTTGCCTTTTATAAGATCGTCGAGAATCAATTTTGAGTCTGATTTTGTCTCTCCGTTTTCATCTATGACCCAGCCTTCAGGACAAGGTTTGCCTTCTCTTGCATAAAGCTCGATTTTGCCTCTTTGAGTTAAAGATGTTGCACAGTCCAGGACAAATGGAAAATCTTCATCGGTCGGCATACCAAAAGTTAATGGATTTGTCCCCAGCATATTTTCTACGCCAAAAGTTGGAGCGACCGAAGGTCTTGCATTTGTGCCTGTTATACCTATCATCCCTTCGTTAACCGCCATTATTACATAATAACCTGCTATCCCATAATGAGTGGAATTTCTTACCGCTGTCATTCCCATACCATATTTTTTTGCCTTATCTATTGCGATCTGCATTGATTTTTTGGCAATAACATGTCCCATACCGTTATGGCCGTCTATAACAGCAGTAGTCGGGCTCTCTCTTACTATCTCAAATTTGGTTTTTGCAAGCTGTATGCCTTTTTTTATCCTGTCGTAATAAATCGGCTTTAATCTATTTGTGCCATGCGAATCTATACCTCTTTTATCCGACGTGATCAAAACATCGGCACAAATTTTTGCCTCATCTTCTGGCACGCCCAGGCCTTTAAAAACATCGGTCATGAATCTTTCCATTGTATTAAAATCAATCCATGTTATTTTTTCTGCCATCTTTTTATTCCTTAAAATTATATATTTTTATTTATACTTATCCATTCGGTACTAAACTTTAAGACAACATCAAAGTTTAATACTCTTCTCATATTTTATGTAAAAATGAATTTGAATAATATAATATTTTACATTATTATACTAGATAAATAATTGATTTTTTGAATAAAGATTAACACAAAATTAACAAAAACATCTTAAATTCTTTACACAATTTTAATATACTGCTACACTGTTTTGAGAAGTTTTATAAATTTGCAGGAATTGCATTAAAAGTATTCCATTTGTCCGCCCCTGACCTTTTTTACAATCAGTCAAGGGGCAAAAGGGGATAAAAATGAATAAAACAATTGCTATCGTTGATGATGAAAAAGATATCGTTGAACTTGTCAGTATCAATTTAACTAAAAATAATTTTAAATCACTTGAATTTTATGATGCAAAATCTTTCCTTGATTCACTTAAGGCACATAAACCCGATCTTTTATTGCTTGATCTTATGCTTCCGGATATTGATGGTATCGAAGTATGTAAAACCTTAAGGTCTAACGAAGACTATAAAGATATGCCGATTATTATGTTGACTGCCAGACAGGATGAAACGGATAAAATAATAGGGCTTGAAATCGGCGCCGATGATTACATAACCAAACCTTTCAGTCCAAGGGAGCTTATAGCAAGAATCAAAGCACTGCTTAGAAGATCGTCTATTTTACAAAAGCAGTCTGTTGAAGAAAAAATCATTAATATAGACAATAAAATATTTATAGACATTAAAAAACATGAAGTGCATGATAACGAAAAAAATAAAATATTTTTAACATCAACGGAATTCAATCTGTTATTAATATTGAATGAAAAAAGAGGATGGGTTTTTTCAAGAGAGAAGCTGTTAAATAAACTATGGGGAGAAGATAAATACGTTATTGACAGAACCATTGACGTTCATATAAAAAATCTTAGAGAAAAACTTGGAGCAGCCGGGCAATTAATTAAAAATATAAGAGGTGTCGGATACAAGCTTGATTATGAAATCTAAAAAGCTTTTTCTTGAATTATTTATTATTGGATTTTTTATCACTGCAAGTATCCTTACTTTTGTATTAATCATTTCTTATTTTTTAATAAACCACAGTCATTTCACAGGAATAAAAGAAAGATTGATTGTAAAATCCGAATTCATCCATGAAATCATAAAAGATGATTTGCAGGCAAAGCAGATTGATGAAGTAAAAGATCATTTAAAAAAATTAAATATTTCATACAATATAAAATTAAAATTATTCACTAACAGATCGAATGTTATATATGATGCTGCACCGGAGTATCCCAATAACATTATTGTCGAATACATTAAGGCAAACAGACAGAAAGATGAAATAAATTACATTGTAAAAAAAAATATTCCATCGGGTAAATATTATTTAATTTTTATATTCCCTGTTAAAATCAGCTCAGAAAATTTTATGACGGTGGCATTATTTGAAAATTTCGAAAATTATAAATTATCAACAATTCTTAATTTTCAAAACATTTTATTCTGCTTCTTATTGATAGTAATCTGTTCATTAATTCTTGCTTTCATTATATCCAGAAAAATAGTTAACCCTTTAAATCAAGTTAATAAAGTTATTAAAAGTGCTTTAGATGGGGATTTTAATCAAAGAGTATATGCCGATGACTTTAAAGAAATAGAAAATCTCTCTAAAAACTTAAATGACATGATTTATAATATAGATAAAAAAATTACATCTCTAAATAATGAAAATGAAGAATTAAAAAGTATTTTTGCTTCGATTAAAGAAGCAATAATTGTAATAAATAATGATGGTTTAATCATAAGATCAAATAAAAGTTTTCTGGATTTATTTGAAATAAAGTCAGCTAACAGTAAATATTACTGGGAAATAATTAAAGAATCAGAGATAATTAATTATATAAAAAATGAAGAAAATAAGGAAGATAATGTTCTTAAAGAATTTCTACTAAAGAATAAAAATTTATTGTGCAGTATAAATTATCTTGAAGAAAAACGATTTTATGTATTGATTTTTTATGATATCACCACTTTAAAAAATCTGGAAAACATAAAAAAGGATTTTATATCAAATGCATCACATGAACTTCATACTCCATTAGCCGCAATTAAAGGTTTTACTGAAACTTTAATGGACTCTGAGAAAGATACAGAAAAACTTAAATATCTTGATATAATAAGAAGAAATACTGAAAGGTTAATCCATATTGTAAAGGATCTTCTTGTACTGTCAAAACTTGAAGCGGCAAACAGTGAAAAAAATAATATAAATATTAATATCGAAAAGATAAGCATTGATACGTTTTTAA
The DNA here is from genome assembly GCA_964531405.1 of uncultured Spirochaetales bacterium. Classification (GTDB taxonomy): domain Bacteria; phylum Spirochaetota; class GWE2-31-10; order GWE2-31-10; family JAFGQB01; genus CAZHHK01. Next base: position 12,160 of record CAZHHK010000002.1, read on the forward strand.
AATCTCTTGTGGATATGTTTGAAAAAAACCTGAAGGAAAAAAAAATCCGGTTTACTTACAAAATTCTAGATAGATTAAAAACAATAGATGGAGATTTTTTTAAGCTGGAAGAGATGTTTATAAATCTTATAGATAATGCCATAAAATATACAGATAAAGGAGAAATTAAGATTATTATTTCGGATCTTAATGAAAAAAACAGTATAAAAATAGAAGTAATCGATACCGGTATCGGCATCCCTGAAAAAGACCTTACAAGAATTTTTGAACGTTTTTATGTTGTGGATAAATCAAGATCAAAAATATCAGGAGGTACGGGATTAGGCTTATCTATAGTTAAACACGTTGTCATGCTACATAAGGGAGATATTAAGGTATCAAGCCGTTTGGGCGAAGGATCAAATTTCACAATAATATTGCCTAAAATAAAAAATGTTTAAAAAGTAATTTGAGGCATCCTCCAATAATCAAACTTATTTTACACTTCTTAACATAATATTTATAATTATTTAATCACATACTAACATTTCAATTTTATTTATAAATCAAATATATATTAACAAATGGAGGAAGAGATGTTAAATACATTGAAAAAAATATTATTTACATCATTAATATTAATGTTATTAGTGCCAACATTTACTTTTGCTGGCAGAAAAAAAGTAACAATGACAGGTTCAACAACGGTTTTGCCGATTGCTCAAAAATGTGCTGAGGTATTTATGTCTAAAAATAAAACAGCAGATATCATGGTAAACGGCGGCGGATCTGGTGTCGGCATTACTGCCTTAATCGATGGAAGGACAGATATCGCTAATTCTTCAAGAAAGATTAAAGATGCGGAAATTAAAAAGGCTAATGAAAAAAATGTAGATCCTTATGAGTATGTTATTGCAAAAGACGGCATTGTGGTAGTCGTTAATAAAAGCTTATCTAAAATCGATAATCTTTCAATTGCTCAATTAAAAGATATTTTTACAGGTAAAATCAAAAACTGGAAAGAAGTAGGTGGACCGGATGCATCTATAGTTGTTGTTTCAAGAGATACATCATCAGGCACTTATGAAACATTTGATGAACTCGTATTAAGTAAAGAAAAACCAACACAGGATGCATTAATGCTTGCTTCAAATAATGCTGTTGCTACCACAGTTTCAACAACACCTAATAGTATAGGCTACATAGGTATCGGTTACAAAGAAGCTGCAGAACTTAAATTTGTATCTGTAGAAAACGTAAAAGCATCCAAGGAAACTGTATTAAATGGAAAATACAAAATCGCAAGAAATCTTTATATGTATACAAATGGGAAGGCAAAAGGCGATGTTGAAAAGTTCATTAATTTTGTTTTGTCAAAAGAAGGGCAAAAAATTGTTGAAGAAGAAGGTTTTATTGCGATAAAATAACCTCCTGCTTTGTAAATGTTATCATAAAAAAATAACTGACCGCATTTTATATGCGGTCTTTTTTTTTATATGATAATAAAAAAAATATTGACATTTTTGTTTAGCTACTATACAATAAACACATATGGATAAAAGCAAAAAATTATTTGAACTCATAGAGCTTTTTACAAAAATAGTATCGAAATTTAGTTTTATCGAAAATCTTATTATGGATTTTACAAAATTGAATTTAAGGCTTTATAAATCAGAAGTCCATATGATAAAATATATTAAAGATAATCCTGAAGCGAATGTTACAGAGCTTGCAAAAATACTTGGCGTTACAAAAGGTGCAGTTTCTCAAGTCTTAACTAAGCTTGTTAAAAAAAAATTGATATTAAAAACAAATAAAGGCAAGAATGATAAAGAAATAATGTTAAAACTTACTAAACTCGGTGAAATAATATATGAGGAGCATGAAAAACTTCATAAATATGCATTCGATGATTTTTATAAGCTTATAAATAAACTGCCTGATAAAAATATATTATTTGTCGAGAATTTATTTCATATGATAGATGATCATTATGATAAAATAATAAAGGATAAACGATTTGAAAATAATATTTTTAAAATATACTAATTTTTTTAATTTAAAGTTTAGTTACTAAACAATTTATAGGAGATAAAATCATGATGAATTTTATTTTTAAATACAGGATACCAATAATTATAATTGGCACAATTATTACAGTCTTTTTTGCATATAATATAAAGTTCTTAAAAAAAAATGCTGGTATAGAAACCATGCTACCGCAAAACAATCCAGACTATAAGTATTTCAAGGAAATTGAAAAAGAATTCGGTAATATGGATAATATAACCATCGGTATTAGTGCAAAAGACTCGATTTATTCCAGAGAAGCTATTACAGCAATTAATGAGATTACTTCATTTTTTGAAAACAGGGAAGAAATAGAAGATGATGAAGTGTTGAGTATAACCACTGCAAAAAATATCGATAATATCAATGGCGAATTAACCGTCGAAAAACTGATTGATGATCCGGAAAATATTACAGACGAAGAACTTAAAAATGTAAAATTTAAAATTGATGATAATCCATTATACCACGGAAAACTTGTGAGCATGGATGATAAAAGTACAATTATAATAGCAAATGTACCCACTGAAATTTCCCTTGACGAGGTCAAATTAAAAAGATTAACGGATGCATTATATGCTAAATCTGTCGAAGTAAAAAATAAATATAAAGATATTGAAATTTATGTGTCAGGTTTTGCCGTATCAAAAGCAAAATTAAGCGAATTTATGTCTAAAGATTTAAAAACACTTTTTCCAGTTGCATTGATAGTTGTAATGTTATCTTTACTAATTATACTTAAACAGTTTAAAAGTATGATAATACCAATCATTGTTACAATTGTCAGTATCATCTGGACGCTGGGGTTAAAAGCGCTTTTAAAATCTCCAGTGACTATTTCGGAAATCGCCATACCCGTCATGCTTATTTCGATTTGTTGTGCCGATGGAATTCATATAATAACAGAATTCATAAAATATTTAAGAGAAGGATATACTACTAGAGAAGCTTTAAGCAAAACCATGAAGATATTGACTACTCCCGTTATTTTAACCAGCATCACAACGGCTTTTGGCTTTTTATCCTTGCTCACTTCACCATCATCTTCATTGAGAAGTATGGGTTTCTTTTTATCCTTTGGTGTTATTGTTGCTATGTTTTTTTCATTATATTTAATACCCTCATTGATCTCATTTTACAGATCAAAAAAAATAAAAATTGATCAAAAAGATGATTCTCAAAATAAAAAACAATATAAATCATTAAGCAATAAGTTATTTACTAAATGGGCTAATTTAATTACAATTGTAAAGTTACCAGTAATTATTTTTTCTGTTTTGATAACCATAATCAGTATTATAGGATTTATCATGGTTAAAGTAGACAACGATCCTGTCCAGTACTTTTATAAGACTAACGACTTCAGGATAGCGACAGAACATATAAATAAAACTATGGGAGGGATAGCAGATCTTTATATCATTTTTGAAGGCACTGAAGAAAACTCAATGAAGGATCCTGTTATATTAAAAAAAATGTGGGATCTTCAAAAATATACTGAAACACTAGATAAGGTAAGTTTTACGTTTGGTCTTACGGATTATATAAGACAGATTAATTATATATACAACAACAGCGATGAAAGATATAGACGTTTACCTTCCGAGACAGAAAAAATTGAAAATGAGAAAGTTGAAATAATAAATGGAAAAGAAACTATTACAAAATCAGTAAAAGAAGTATCAGGAAAAGATCAGGTTGCAAATTTGTTATTGCTTTATGAAATGGGCGGAGGCGAAACTTTGAAATCCATTGTAAATAACGATTATTCTAAAGCAATAGTGCATGTGCGTATAAAAAATACTAAAACTGAGGAAGTTATAAGGATAATCAATAAACTCGATTTATACATTAAGAATAACTTCAATAATAATGGTGTTAAAATAAAATTTTCAAACCAGTATATAAGATATGTAATAACAACGCTTATTTCCAGCAATCAAATAATAAACCTGTTTACTACTATTATTGCTGTGGGTTTCTTATTAATAATAATTTTCAGATCCGTGTTAAGTGGTATTGTAATGGTTATTCCGACCTTTTTAGCCATTATTTTTAACTTTCTTATAATGTGGCTGTTTGGTGTACCTCTTGATATAACAACAAGCACGATAGCATCTGTCGGTATAGGTGTCGGAATCGACTATAGCATTCACTTTTTCCAGCGTTTTAAATATCATTACCTACAGTTAAATGATTACACAGAATCAGTTAAGAAAACAATAATAGACAGTGGTAAACCGATTATGTCAAATGCCCTTGCGGTGGGCTTGGGATTTGCCGTGTTAATGTTTTCTAATTTTAAAATAATTTTTGATCTGGGATGGATTGTTGCCTTCTCAATGCTCTCCACCGCTTTAAACGCATTGATAGTGCTTCCCGTTTTGATCATTATAATAAAACCAAAGGTAAAAAATACAATTTTACCTTTTTAAAAAATAAATAATATATGGAGGATGTATTATGAATAAAATTATTCAAATTGTTTTATTTTTTGCAGTAGCATTTTATGTCTCTGCTGACCAAAAAGGTGAACAAATTGCAAAATCTAATTTTGATTTAAAAAAATCGCGAGATTCATACTCGATCGCAACAATGGTAATAATAAGTAAATCAGGCGATAAAAAAAACAGAAAGCTTGAAATGTTTACCAAAGAAACTGCTGAAGGTACAAATTCATTTATTAGATTCCTTGAACCAGCAGATGTAAAAGGATCGACATTTTTAACTATAGCGTATAAAAAAGGAGATGATGATCAAAGATTGTATCTTCCAGCTTTGGGTAAAATTAGGAAAATAGCAAGCAATAATAAAGACGGCAGATTCATGGGAAGTGATTTATTTTACTATGATATGGAAGACAGGGATTTTGAAGATTTTCAGTATAAATTTATCAAGGAAGATAAATACAACAATCAAGATTTCAATGTTGTAGAATATGTTTCAAATGATAAAAATTGCCCCTATTCCAAAGAATTAGTTTGGATTAGTAAAAAAGATAATTTCATTTATAAAATAGAATGTTATGACAAAAATGACGAAGCACGGCTTGTTAAAACTATAGCAATGCTTGACGTTAAAAACTATGATGGCGTACTTATCCCTGGCAAAATCGTTGTTGACAACAATAAAGATGGCACGAAAACCCTTCTTCAAAGAGAGAATATTAAAATAAACGCAGGGTTAAAAGATAATATTTTTACAGTACAAAACATGTCTAATTAATGATGGTGGGTTAAATATGAAAAAAATAATTATTCTTTTAATTGTAAAATTATTATTGTTATCCTTAATTTATCCGCAGGATGATTATGACAAATTGTTTGATGATATAAACAAAGATAAAAAAGAAGATACTTCAGATGATAATATTTCCATACCGCAGTTTAAATTTTCAATATTTGGTGATAATAAATTTAAATTCATGGTCCCGGTAACAAAGGATCATCTTGATTTTTATGGATATATCAAAGCGCCAAGATTTGAGAATGAACTAGGCCTCCAGTTATCATATAAAACACTTAATGTAATAAGCGACTGGCAGATTGATATACGCCTCAATGAATTCGGTAGTATTGATAGTGTACTGCAAGTAAAGCCACGTGAAAACGCTATAAAATGGAGTCCATGGAAATTTAATATTAAAGCAGGATTCCAGTATTTTAACTGGGGAGTTGCTGATAAAATAAATCCAACAGACAATCTTAACCCTAAAGATTACCGGCTTGGTTTTGATGCAGAAAAATCCGCACTGCTTTCTGCCTATATTGGATTTTTCCCTTTTGATTTTATGTCGATTGAAGCTGTATACGTCCCGTTTGAGCAATCGGATAAATTCCCTAAAGATTTTAAAAAAGAAATACCAAAAGAATTTTTTTATGGACAATCTCTTGACATTACAACCTTGCCTTTGCTAAATTTTGATATAGTAAAAAATAACAAAGATACTGATTATGAAAATTTGAAATTCGATCCATCTTCATTTTTACTCGGAGGTAAGTTAAATTTCTATTTCAGATATATTGATTTTAGTTTCAGCTATTTATACGACATTGATCCTTATTATACACCGGTTATCGATATAAAAAAAGACAAAGTTGAAAATACTCCTTTTGGACCTATACCTGCTTACTATTTATATAGGGTCGACAGTATAATTTTAAAAAGAACCCGAATCCACAGGATAGGAAACGATATCAAGGCTACGATTGATAGATTTGGCTTATGGCTGGAAGCATGTTACTCTATAACAGAAGATTATATTATGAACGATTATAAAATCAGAAATCATAATTTAAGCTGGGCACTCGGTTTTGATTTTAATTATGGACCAAACAATGATTTTTATTTTAATCTTCAATATCTTGGAGAATATAACCCTCTATTTGATGATAAATTTTATAAAGATTATGATGATGGTTATCCTGATATAAACAAGATTAGTGACAAAGATTATATGAAAAAATACTATTATAGGGCTATGGTAAATAATCTCGGTACCGTAAGACAGGGATTACTTCACGGACTTGTACTAAATCTTAAATGGGCTGTGCTTGACTCTCTTCTTACCCCGTCAATTAAAATAGCTTATTTAATTCCTTTGATTTATGATTATGACCACGAAATAAGATATGGCAGTTTGTATATTAATCCAGAATTAGACATAATGCCAATTGATTCTTTTCATATAAAAATTGGCGCATCATTGTACTATTCATGGCATAAGATCAAAGGTGAAAATGTTGATATTGACTATGAAGACAAGATCGGCATGTTTTATTTTAATAATAATATTTATATAGCGATCAATTATAAATGGGATTTTGAGTGGAGGAAATAAAAAGAGGAAAGAATATTTTAAACAGGTTAATTATCAAAGACTTCATCATATATTACTACTTGATTCCTGCCATGCTGTTTTGCATAATAAAGGGCTTTGTCAGCCCTCTGTATGATATCTTCATTGTTGTTGTCGCTCAATCTATACTCGGATATCCCAACACTTATTGTAATATTAAAAACAGTGTTGGAAGCGCCTTTAAAATTAATTGTTTTAAGGTTATCCCTTAATCTATTAATAGGATATAATGTTTCTTTTGCCGTTGTTTCCGGAAGAATAACAACAAATTCTTCTCCGCCATATCTTCCTATAATGTCATTTTCTCTAAAATATTTTTTTAATAGATCACCAAGCGATTTTAATACCGCATCGCCAACTATATGTCCATGAGTATCATTAATCTTTTTAAAATGGTCAATGTCTAGCATTACACAAGAAAAAACAATCCTAAATTTTTTAAGACTCTCGCAATTTTCGGTATTATTGATAAATTTTTCTTTTTTCCTGATAGTTCTGTTTAATTCGGCATCCATTGCCTCAAAAAGTGCCCGGCGATTAAGTATTTTTGTAAGATAATCCTGTTTGCTTAATTCATCAAGATTTTTATAGAGTTGCTCGATTTCATACTTTTGCTTATTAATTATCTCTGCATCAACAATCGTCCTGAATGCATTTATTATATAATTTTCAAGCCTGTTTAAATCTCGCGTTCTTTGAAATACTATCTTCAAAAAAAAATATAACTGTTCGGACAGAATTTTAGATCCTTTTTTGTGTCTGGCTAAAGGAAAAATAAAATTTTGGTCTTCCTCTATCGGCTGATTAGCTTTTTTTGCTGAATTTTGAATGCTAAAAAATAATAAATGAGGTTTTGTTATATTAAATTTTTCTGAAAAAAGTCTTTTTATCAAGATATCCAACTCAGAGTTGAATAATTTTTTATTGCATGCAACAAGAACGTTTTCTTTTTTAATGTCTTTTAATTGATTGATTTTTTGAGATAATTTAGATAATTTTGTTATAATAAATTTAATTTCTTTATCTTTAAATTTTAATAAATCAATGTAATTTTCAAGACTATCTTCAATTATAAAGAGATATTTTGTATCTTCACTATATATTTTTTTAGATTTTCTGGTCTTTTTCATAATTCTGATGTATAATAATATAAATATTAATTACTGTCAACTTTATATAAAATATGTTATTTTTAAAAATTATTTAATATTTATATTATTTCTTGAAAAATCTAAAATAATTTATTATTATATGAATTCATACAAATTAAAAGGACCAGTAAATACTTTATTTACTTTAAAAAATAAAAATATTAGGGAGGCTTCTTACGATTATTAATTATCAACCTGATACTCTTGGTTATTTAGATTTAACATTTGGACCAAAATGGGATTACATCCCTATCACAAAGAGTTATGTCGAAAATTTTCTTGCAATTAACCTAATTGACAAATCTAATATCAGTAAGATTGCAATGTCAGCTTCGGAGCTTCTTGAAAATGCCGTAAAGTTTTCCAATCATGACGGCATAAGAATGATGATAAAAAAGGACAGTAAAAAGAATGAGATTGTACTGGTTGTGTTTAATTATTCGGCTAAAAAAGAAGCGGAATCATTGATTGAAAGAGTTGAAACAATGAACAAGGAAGACCCCCTGCAGTATTATATAGCAAAGATGAAAGAATCAGCAATACGAGAAGATGGGAAATCATGCCTCGGGTTAGCCAGAATAAACTATGAGGGTGAAGCAAAACTTGACGTAAAATATTTTGATGATGAAATAGTACAGGTCAAGGCAGTATTTAAGCTTAATAGCAAATAACTATTCTTAATAGAATTCAATGAAAAATAAACTTCCAATATATAAAATAGTATCATTTGATTTAGATGGCACTTTATTAAATGATAAATTAAAGCTTACAAAAGTAACAAAAGTTGGACTGTCAAAAATAATAAAATCAGGATATACATGTATCATCAACACGAGCAGGAATCTTGAAAGTACTTTATCAATAATCAAAGATTTACAAATCCCCTATTTAATATGTCTTAATGGCGCTTTAATTTATGATAATATTAATAAAAAAAATATTTTTATTAAAGCGATTAACAAAAATATTATATATAGGTTGATAAAATTTTTAATAAAAAAACAAATTACAGCAAATATATTTTTAAAAGATAGTATTTATGCAACTGGAAAAGTCAACGGTATAAATAAAATTTACAGGGAATCAATAAATCCTACAGTACTTAGTGAAAAAAATATTAATATTATTTGTAATAGTGATGTATTAAATATTGAATTAGTTATAAATAATAATGATTCCCGTACTTTACTAAAATCTCTTATAAATAATTTTGCTGATTATATAAAAATATCTGAAGCAGGAAATAATTACTATGAAATTACTGAGAAATCGATTGATAAATTTAGAGCTCTTAAAATTTTATTGAATAAAATAAAAATGAAACTTAAGAATGTTATTTCGGTGGGTGATAGTATGAATGATTATTTACTGATAAAAAAAAGTGGGGTGGGGATCGCGATGAAAAACAGTAGTCTCAAAGTAAAAAGTATCGCTGATGAAATAACGATGTACACTAATAACAACAACGGCGCTATCATTCATATAATCGAAAAATTGTCATTATAAAATTTTTATAATGTAATGAGGAAAGCCCACAAAAAAAACACAAGAGCATAATATTTGTTGTTTTTAGGCAGATAAACTTAAAGCAGATTTTGCAAGAATTTTTACTTTTAGTCACTCTTAACAAAAAGATAGCAAATGATCTATTTAGCTTGAATTTCTGTGATATAAGTAATATAAATCAATATGATATTTATAATTCTCCATAGGTTTTTAAGGAATAAAAAAATTATTCCGAAATAGATATATATGAAAAGAAATCTAATTATTATCATTCTATCAAATTCCATTTCACTTATATTAATAATTCTTTTTTTAATAACAGCTATTGCAGGAACATCAAAAAGAAATAAAATAATAAATTCAATATATTTTATTGATGCAGGCAAATATTATTCAAATCAGATGAAAACGAAAGAAAAAGAGATTGAGGAAACACCAAAATATATAATTGCTGCACGAATCAATAAAAACATTGAATACGAAGCAAAAAATATTACTACTTCAAAAAATTATAATGAAATATTGAATGAATTTTTAGATGAGATTAAAATCAATAATTCAAAGAATATATTTAGGCCCATAAATAATTATGAATATATCACAGATTACAGGATTGTAAACAACAACCTTGCTCTTATACTCACCGATAAAAGCATTTACATAAAAAACGGAGAAAAATGGGAATATGTTTCTTTAAAGGGAATAAATAAAACGCTATATTTTCAGACTGGAGAAATATTCTTTTATAACAATGAACCGTATATAATAGTAGGTACTTCCTACTCCGGTGTTTTTTATAAAAAGATTTCAGATAAACTATTAAAGGAATTAAATACCGGAGTCCAGAGCCAATTTGCTACAGACAGCAAGCTGAATTTTTTTGAAACTATAAGCAAAATCTATGCAGATGAAAAAAATATTTTTTTAGGTTATAAATTTTCCAAGGGTATCGACATAATGAGCATTGAAGATCTTGTAAAAAATAAAAATCCCTCTTTTGTAAAAACAAAAGTCACTTTATCACATGATGTTTCCGAAAACATAGAATCATTCTACAAAAATGACAACAACCTGTTTGCCGATACAAATTATGCTGTCTACAAATATGACCCGACTAATTCTAGCTGGAATATAATCAACAAAAAGAAATCAACTGTAATCATAAAAAAAACCAATATAATCGGTATTTATCTTAATCCTTACTCTATAAGCTCTACAAAAAAAATCGATAACTATATTGCAATGAGTAATGCTCTAGGAATAAACGCTTTTGTAATAGATTTTAAAGATGATTGGGGCAATATTACATACTCATCCGATATCGAATTTGCAAAAACTATCGGCTCAGTAAAAAAAATAATCGACATAGATTATTTAATCAAAAGATGCAGAGAAAATAAAATTAAAATCATTGCTCGAGTAGTTTCATTCAAGGACGGATTTGCCTATGACTACAACAACAACGAGTATGCTTTATGGGATTATAAAAATGATAAGGCATGGCTTGGTCCCAAAGATGATAAATGGATTGATCCTTATAATGAAGATTACCGTAAATATCTAATAGAGGTTGGCAAGGAGCTTGAAGGCAAAGGCGTAGATGAAATACAGTATGATTATGTTAGGTTCCCTTCAGACGGAGAAATCGGCAATATCCAGTACAGGTATAGGAAGGACGGCTACAGTAAAAATTTCATCCTATACAAATTCTTTAGCGAAGCAAAACATGAATTAAGCATACCTTTGTCTGCCGATTTTTACGGATACAACTGCTGGTATTCAATCTGTGCAAATGTAGGACAGGATATATCATTAATTTCAAAAAGCATAGACATCGTTTATCCTATGTACTATCCTTCGCATTTTGTTGATGGATTTTATGAAAAAGATTTAAAACAATATGAAAGAAATTATTATCTTTACTATCATGGCATCTTAAGAGCTTATGATAATTCAAAATATAAAATTGAGGTAAGACCATGGATACAAATATTTAATATTAAAGTAGATATACCTTTAAAAGACTATATTACCTCACAAATAGAAGGATTAAAAAAAGCAGATATTAATTCCTATATTTTCTGGAGCGCATCAAGCAATTATAAAATATTATATGATGTAATAACTAAAAAATAACTTAAAGTTTGTTGTTTATCCAATTTTATTAGTATTTTTTATTAAGTTATCGATATGTTAAATTTTGATATTAGGAATAGTTATTTAGCAAAGATGGTACATGTTTTATGACAATTGCTCATTAAATAACATTTCTTCGAATCTTTTTGATTCACGTTCGTATTCTTTAACGACTTCATCATATTCTTTGTAAAATTCTTTAATTTTGTTTTCAAGTCTATGAATTTCTTTTGACAGATCAGCAATTTTATCGGCATTTTTACCAGAAGATGCTTCTATTAATTCCTCTTCAAGATTTTTATAATTATCCTCCATTTTGATTATTTCCTGCTCGATCATATTGTATCTTTTTTCAATCGGCTTTAATACTTTTGATTTTTCCTCGATTATCGCCGCACGTATCTTTCGAATATCTTTTTTATTCCGGACAGTTTCAGGATCTTCTTCAATAATTTTATTCTGTTTTTCACTAACCCAGCCGACTTTCTCGAGAAAATCACTGTATTTGTTTTCATAAACAAAAGTTTTTCCTCCGTCAAATACGATCAAACGTTCGGCAATTGCATGAAGAAACATCTCATTATGTGTAACTATCACAACAGCTCCATCAAAATCATCGAGGCTTGCAAGAAGTGCATCGCATGACTCCATATCAAGGTGATTTGTTGGTTCATCAAGGAGAAGTATATTTACAGGTTTTGACAAAATTTTTGCAAGCAATACCCTGCTTTTTTCACCTCCAGATAAAATTTTTATCTTTTTAAAAACATCATCTTCCTCAAACAGCATCGCCCCACAAATCTTTCGCGCTTCAAGTTCAGTATTTTCAGGATTAAATGAAAGTATTTCATCTAACACAGTATTTTCCTGATGAAGCTGAGGCTTGTTAGTCTGTCCGAAATAGCCAGCTTTAAATTGGGAATGTTTTTTTATCTTGCCGCATTGAGGAGTTAATTCACCTTGAAGTAGTTTAAGCAAAGTTGATTTACCTTTGCCGTTTGGACCTATTATAGCAATTCTATCTTTTTTGCCTATATAAAAACTTAAATCTTTTATAAGAGGATTATCTTCTTTATAGCCAAATGTCAAATTACTTACTTCCATTAATCTTGGAGGTTCAAAATCTTCATATTTAAATCTGAAATCTAAATTTTTTATTTGTTCAAGCCTTTCTTTTTTTTCTTGTTTAGCAAGCATTTTAATCCTGGATTGGATTAACCCAGCAAGCCTTGCTTTTGCTCTAAATTTGCTTATGTATATTTCAGCCTGTTCACGTTTTTTATCATCATTGATTCTCTGTTTTTCGTATATTTCTTCTTCCTGTGCAATCTGAATATAAAGTTTTGACGTATCACCCGCAATTTTTTTTATTTTTTTCCTGTGAATCGCCATTGTATGAGTAACAATCTGATCCATGAAGCTTCTGTCATGGGTTACCAGAATAAGTTCACCCTTCCATTCTTTTAAGAATTTTTCAAGATAACGGATTGAAGTAATATCAAGAAAATTTGTAGGTTCATCAAGAATCAGCATATTTGAAGATGACAAAAGTGTTTTTGCGAGATTCAATCTTACCATGAATCCACCTGATATCTGCATTGGATTTTTTGTTATGTCTTCACTTGAAAAACCCAATCCAAAAAGTATTTTTTCTGCTTTCCAGACTTCCTGTTTTTCATCTTCAGCAAGGCCCTTTATGCATTCTTCGATTACCGATTTTTCTGTGAACTCGATATTCTGTTTTAGATATCCGATTTTATAATTTTTTGGCATCGATATTGTGCCGCTGTCATGCTCCTCTTCACCAATTAAAATTTTCAGGAGAGTTGTTTTACCAAAGCCATTCCTCCCTACCAATCCGACTTTCTCTCCAGAGTTTATCTGAAAGCTAACATCATCAAGGAGGAGTCGTCCTGCAAAAGTTTTTGTCAAATTACTACACTGAATCATAATAAAGTTTTTATAATTAATAAAATCAAATGAGTCAATAATATAGTTAAATAATAATAAAAATTTATTGATATTTATCCTTTATTAATTTATAAAAACTATACCATTAAATAAAAGGTATTATCACCTTTCACTAAAGCACTCAATCAAGATTATAATTGTAATACTATAATTTTATTTTTGATTGAGTACTTTAACTGACAAATAAAATACTTTTAAATATAAAGATAAAAATAATTTGAGAGGTATTTATGACTCAAAACAATTTTTTAATTACTGGCGGCTCGGGTTTTTTGGGAATCAATATGATAAGATTCTTATTGAATAAAAAAATAAAGAATATAACATCTCTTGATATAGCACCTTTTGATTATCCTGAAAAAAACAAGATAAAAATAGTAACCGGAGATATAAGAGATAAAACTATTGTTAACAAATTTATGAAAGGTATCGATGTTGTAATTCATACTGCAGCAGCTTTACCCTTATATAAAAAAGAAGACATTTTTTCAACCGAAGTTGAAGGTACAAAAATACTTTTAGAAAGCGCATTTAAAAACAAAGTACAAAGATTCATACATATATCCTCAACTGCTGTTTATGGAGTACCGGATCATCACCCATTATATGAAACAGATAAATTGATAGGAGTCGGACCCTATGGAGAGGCTAAAATATTGGCAGAAAATGTATGTCTTGAATATAGAAAGAAAGGGATGTGTGTACCGATTATCAGACCTAAGTCATTCATAGGTCCCGAAAGACTTGGAGTTTTTGCCTTATTTTATGATTGGGCAAAAGACAAAAAAAATTTCCCAATGATAGGCAGCGGGAAAAACAGGTATCAGCTTCTTGATGTTGAGGATCTTTGTGAATCAATTTATCTATGTGTAACAAAAAATAAAAAAATCGTAAACGATACATTTAATATTGGAGCTAAAGAGTTTACTACAATGAAAGAAGATTATCAGGCTGTACTGGATTATGCAGGGTATAAAAAAAAGATAATAAGTTTTCCAGCGACACCTGTTATCATAGGCTTAAAATTACTCGAGGCGTTAAAGCTCTCTCCATTGTATAAATGGGTTTATGAAACCGCAAGCAAAGATTCATTCGTATCTATAGAAAAAGCCGAAAAGATTCTAGGATTCAAGCCAAAATATTCAAACAAAGATGCTTTAATCAGAAATTATAAATGGTATCTGGAAAATCTTGATAAGTTTAAGGATCAATCTGGTATTTCTCACAGAGTACCGTGGAACCAGGGTATATTAAAGATAGTCAAATTGTTTTTTTAAAATGAATAAAATACATTGAAAAATCAGGCGTCTGATTTTTCAATGTATTCTTAATTTAAAAACGCTATTATCTATGCTAGTTTTCACTGTTTAAATATTGAATTGCTTTATATGCCTCTTCCCTGATGAATTTATCACTGTACCCCATCTGAACCTCGGATAGTATTAAAAGCGCATCTGCATAAGAAGATGCATTCCCTTTTGCTATTGCTTTAACCGCACTTATTACCGCAAAAACAAAATTACGATCAGGTTTATATGAAGTCCTGTATGCATAAACTATAGCTCGTAAAGCTTCGCCCTTATCATTATCACCAAGCTGTGCTAAAGCATTGCAGGCTTCTGCTTTAACAGAAGAATTAGTTTCGTGTGCGAGAATATTTATTACAGCATTTCTTGCCTCATCTCCCTTTAACTTGCCTAAAAGTACACATGCCTTTCTTCTAACCTCAGGAAAATTATTCACCAGCCTGTTTTCTTCGTATTCCTGTCGTACAGTCCCTTCTTCAGACAAAAACACAGCCAAATCCAATAATTTTTTATCCTTATATGAATACTTCTCTTTATCAAATTCATTTAAAATATTGTCTATAACCTGTATTTTGTCTGTCATTGATCCAACTTTTGCCTGATAAGAATAGTTTAATAATCTTTGCTCTCTTTTTTGCAATAAACGTTCTTCAGCCGTTTGTGCATTTAAAAAATTTAATGTAAAGATACAGATAATTGAAAGTAAGATTATTTTTTTCATTTTAATATCCTTTTTACTAAATTTATTTTTAATTTGGATTATCTGTCGACTTTCCAAGATCCATCCTCATATACAAAATCATATACCAATTCATCTTTTTTGTCAAATAAACAAAAAACTTTTATATGATTTTTATTAATATACTTATAGCTTACAAATACAAGAGATTTCCCCTCTCTCGACAGCATTACAACATACTTAAAATAATCTTTAGCATCCTTTAGATTAAAATTTCTATTGAATAAAAAATCAGATTTTTCGGTCAATGCTCGTAAATTCTCTGGATCATTTATATAATCTTTGTATTTTTGACTGATAGAATTATACCAGCTTTCATAATCTCCCTTAATAATCCTATCTTCTATATAATTAAATAAAGCCCTTATATGCTTATTAAGTTCATCTTCTTTTGTATTATCTGTTATTGTAAATTTGGTAGGATCTATAGATGTGCTACTACTGTTACTTGAATTATTTCCACCCGGTGTTTTATTAGTTTTACATGAAAAAAATAAAAATAACAAAAAAAATATAAAAAAAAGAATTTTTTGCTTATAAAACATTTAAAACTCCTTTTTTATGTTATAGTATTTTATTAAAAATATCAATTTTTTTTTTTAAAAAAATGTATTTTTTGACTATTTAAACATTTTTTTAAAATTAATCTTAAAATTTTTAGCTATATCGATTTTTGACAATTAATAAAGTACTATTCTAATAAATTCGGTTAAGATTTTAATAAAATTTAAAGGTTACAGCTAAAAATATTTCAGTAGCTAAATAATAAAACGTCAAGCACAAAAGGAATAAATTAAAATTCAACTCCTTTTTATTAAAGAAATTCAAGTTTTTCAAAAAAAATTTCATAAATTTTATGAGCTTTTGATATTCCCTTTTTTTCGAATTTAGTACTCGGCCTCCAGTGGATATCTGATGCAAAACCATTGAACTTATTCTTTAAATTTTTTATTCTGGACATATTATCTATTATTTCATTCGCATAATCTTCCCAATCGGTAGCTACATAAATATAGCCCCCTGTTTTTAACTTACTGGCCAGAGCCTCAAGAAATTTCTCTTTTAAGAGCCGGCGCTTATTGTGCCTTTTTTTAGGCCATGGATCAGGAAAAAAAATATGCACCCCATCTATTGATGACTCGGGTATCATCGAATCAATAACTTTAATAGCATCATATTCAATGATTTTTACATTATCAAGGTTATTTTTTATTAATTCGCTTATCAGTTTGCCTACGCCAGCCTTATAGACTTCTATTGCTATATAATTATTATTTATATTATTTTTAGCAATTTCAACAGTAGCTTCACCCATCCCAGATCCAATTTCTATTATGATCTTATCACCATTTTTTCTAAATAAGCTCCTAAAATCTAAATATTTTTCCTGATAAGGTATACAAAAATCTAAATATGAATTTTCATAATTTTTTTTTTGAAACGAAGTCATCCTCGAACGAATCACATAACTTTTAATTTCTCTTTTACTCATAAAATTCATTCCCATTCATTTGTACTCAATCGGAATTTCTTTTTTTATTTATTTTAATGAATAATTCTATTGACCTGTCATATAACTTTTCCATCTTATCATCGAAATAACAGGCAGGCAGCTCTCCTCTCATTCTATGATAATGAAGACATTTGCAACACAATCCATGATTATCGCAAGGATATGAGCAATTGCAGTATTTTAAATTATCAGATACTCTACAGTTCATTTTAATTTACACCTCGTTTTATTTTAATTTATTATATCTTGAATCATATAACTTTTTTATTTTATTTCTGTCAAATGAAAGTTTTTGAAATAAATCTTTATCATCATTTATAATAGTTGCTATTTGTTTAATCTCATGGCATAAATTCAACAAATTTTTCCTGTTTAAATCTGAATTGCCAAAATAATTTTTACTTATCGCCATTAGATCCTCAAGAGTTTCACTGGATTTAATAAGCCTTTCAAGTTTTTTATTTATTTCCTTTTCGGCAATACTCAATACTTCTCTCTGATTTTTATTGATAAAAGCCCTGCTATTTTTCATTATGCTATCTACTTTAGCATCGTTTTTCTTTTTGTCAGGCGGTTTAAGCCGAGGCATTTCTTTTTTCTTTATATTTTCAGATACTCTTTGTTGAATTTTATTTTCTTTAGGCTTTTCATGTTTTTCTTTAACGGATTCCTTATCAGATACAAGACTATTCAAAACTCCACCGGTTTTATTCAAACTGTATTTATCAAGATTGTAATTGAGTTTTCTAAATTCCGTTTCATCCTTGACCCCCAGGAATTCAAATATCTCTTTTTTAGTTTTAAATTTTTTTATAAACTCATTGAGTTTCGCATAAAATATCGATCTATCGTTTTGTGGAATCAAATTGGAATTAACTAAAAAATTTATAAAACCTCTGCCTATAAAAGTACTTCCATCATAAGTGAATATTTTGCCTTCATCATAAAGCCTTTTTATAATGCTTTTTCTTTTTTCAACAGAATATTCTGTTTCATCCATTTTATTTGCTCTTATTATATCCAGCATGAATAAATGCGGTTTTACAAATCTGTTTGAAGTGATTAAAGCTTGTTCTATTGGAGATAATTCAGGCTGCTCCGGTTTTTCTTCTGTATGCTGTTCATTGAATTTTATATCATTTGATGAATCAGCAGGAATAGAATTCTTATATTCACCAATATTTACATGTCCCTCATTTTTTGTGTTTTTATTTTTTGTTTCTACTTCTATTTCATTAAATTGCTCTTGTTTAATTTCGGGATTATTGTTTTCATAAACAATTTCTTTGTCATTAAATGTTTCTTCAATTACTGCTTCATTATGAGCAGGCTTTTCATTAGTTATATTTGCTTTCTCATTTTTAATCTTTTTTAAATTATCTTTTGCTTGATTATATTTTACCATTTTGACTATAATATTTTTTAAAACGATTTTATATTTATCCTCAAGATTCAATTTATTTACAAGGTCATAAAACTCAGAGTCTTTTGCTTTTGATTCTGCCGAGATTTTTGTCAGATAGTCATCCAGCATATTTAATTTGCTTTTTAAAAATTCATTGTTTATTCTGGTTAAAAAATTATTTTTTAATTCTGTAAGAACATTACTGATATTGATTGTATTTAAATAAACAATGATGCTTCCTATCCCCTTTGCTTTACCTAAATCCTCGGTTTTTTTTGTTTTTAGTTCTTCATCATAAATTTTAGATTCTTTATCCCAGATTTCTTTAATTTTATTGGTTATGTTTCTTATGTTTAAAATATTTTCCGGACTTAATGTTTTTTCTAAAAATTTTATATTTTCTTCAGGGTCTTTGCCGTTCATCGCAAGATTAAAAACAGAATTATTTATAGATTCTAAAAGATTGTGTACATCAAGATTCAAGGTATCTTCCCTAAAAACTGGAAGGATTTCTTCTGATATTATTCTTGGGACGGCTTCGGGATAACATGTAGCAAGATATGCTAACAACTCGCTAATTTTATCTTCTTTCTTTTTATTTTTGTTTTCATATATTGAATGCGCCTTCTCTTTAATCTTTTTAATATTTTCTTTATTCTTTTCTTTTGCTTTTTCTTCTAGTTTTTGTATGATTTTTTTTCTCTTTTTTATATCTTCAATAATTGTCTGTTCGGCGATTATTTCCTGCAAGGACTTATGAATCATGGCTGGCTTTGATTTATTAAGGTTTTTAATTTCTTCGGCAGTAAATCCTTTTTCACTATCATCACTAAAATTTAAAACTTTTGGACCGTCTGTGCTTTTTTTAATTTCATCATAGTCGTTATTTAGATTAAAATTATCTAACCGTTCAATATTATTTTTGATTTTTTCAGGTATGATTTCAAAAGTAGGTTCGTTTTTTGATAAATCTGAAGTCTCGGTAATTTCTTCTTTTACAAAATGAGACTCATTTTTATTTTCTGTTGTCTTGTTGTCATTTAAATCATTATCATAAATTAATTCATCGGTATAACTATCGCTTTTATCAGTAGATTTTTTTCTTAAATCCTCAATATATTTATTTATAATGTTATTTGTTATTTCAAATTTTTCTTTATATTTAATGACATTTTCATCATCAGATGATTTGAATCTTTCAAGATATTTTATTTTTATATCATCTGATTTATCCTGATATAGTATCGCAAGAGAATTATAAGCGATCATTTCATCAGTAATATTTAATTTGTCTTTTAAAAATATATTATTATCATCAGATTTTGCAATCTTTAACAGATAAAGAAAATTTTTTTTGTCCTGCATTTTAATAGTATATCTGCCGGATAACGACTTTAGCCTTTCTGCCGGATTATTTGTATCTGTGGCAAATAGATAAAACAGTAATTTTCTTTTTGACTGAAGTAATTTATCACCATCTTTATCGTTATCAATCTGGTATTTAATGAAGCTCTGTCTGTTATTGGGTAATTCCATTACTTTTTCAGCCAGCTCTACTATATCTTTTATAATTTCGATTTTTTTATGTAATATTTTGTTTATCTTTTCTTCTGCTTTGTTATCCAGATAGTCTTTACATTTTTCATATTTTGACCAATTTTGTCTCGTCTTAATCCAACTTAATTGTTCATCATCTGTTTTATTGCTCAATTGTGAATCAATGAATTCTTCATTTATATCTTCCTCGGTTATTCCAAGCTCTTCTTTTAAATTGTGGAGAAGATTGTTAATCACATGTTTAATCTGTTTGAACTCAGGGTCGTTGAGTTTTTCTTTTAAATATCTTTGTTTGTCTTTTGATTTATCAAGACCATCCAAAAGTTTGTGGATCAAACCTCCTTCATGGCTCTGTATAGTCTTAAATCTTTCAATTTCTTTATTTAAAAATTCAACTATATGATTTTTGTCTTTATATTCATTTTGGATCCAGTCTTCAATCATTGTCGTTTTTGCTTCAATTGTATAAAGCGGCTCGACTTCTTTTTTTATCCTTCTTACTACATCAACAATTTCAGAAAGTTTTGTTTTTGTGTTATCATCATTAATCGATTTTACAGCTATTATAAAACCTTTTTCTTTCCTGTCATAATCGTAATCACTCTCATTAAATATGTTTTCTAAAGAATTTAATTTTTCTTCATCACTTTCGTTTTCTTTCATTATTTTATTTATGAATGCATCCGGTTTTCCGTCTGCTATAAGTTCATCTATTTTTTTTAGTTTATCGATATTCTGGTTTATGCCTTCAATCAGATAGTTTGCATTTCCTGCAAGCTCGACTGACTCATCTGTATTTTCCATTTTAAATAGAGATATATCTTCATAAACATCTTCAATGATTAACTCAAGATCATCGGTAGATACATCCCTATTATTGACATTGTGCGATATATCGCTGAGTTTGTATTCGACAGCTTCTTTTTTATATTCATCTTTTTGAGGCTGTTTGACGCCCAGAAGCTCCGCAACATTTATTAATGAAAGTTCGCCATCTTCGAATTTCTGTATTGAATCAATAATTTCATCGTTTACCTTTGGAAGTTTTTCCCTGTAATTTGCTACATTACGATTTATTATTGAAACATAATTATTTATCTTTTGTGACAAAGCCGGCTCATATATAAATAAATCTTCTATATCGCTTTTTATACTTGCAAATAACGCTATTTGATTGTCTACAGGGAGTTTTTTTACTTTATCATATATTTCATTAAAATGATCTCTTATCAGTATTCTTTCCATATTTTTTACAACACCAAATATTCCCCTGTATCTTGGATCTTTGGATAGCCTTTGGAGCTCAAGGATTTTCTCGGCACTGTTTCTACATTTTCCCAATTTTTCCTGCATAAATTTAAGTTTTTTTGTACTTTGAGAATGAACGCTTCTTAAATGACTTTTCATATTGATTACTTTTTTTGTAAGGATTGAGTTTTTACCGATTTTTAAAGACAAACGGTTTGCCAGATCATCCAGATATTCCTCGCTGGCGATCATTCCTAAATTTTTTTCAATGTATTTCACTTTTAAAGTAATTAATCCTAAAGCCCTACCATAGTCCATATTATACAAAATGTCTTCAACTTCATTAAAATACTCTTCAAATCTTGAATCAAAATTAATCGTATTTATGACATCCATTTTAATTATTTCAGGAAGACTTTCAATTTTGCTTTTTAAATTTTCGATTTTACCAGTTGTTTCAAATTCATCATTAATTTGATTAAAAAAAATATTTGCCTGCACTATATCATTTGAAAGATCCTCCTCGTTTTTATCTGCTTGATTGCCGGCTAGTAAATTGAATAAAAACAAAAATTTATCCAATATATCATACATATGATTTTTAAAATTTTCGTCCTGAATGGATTTTAAATTTTTATTTTTAAAAATTTCAAGAAATTTAATTTTGTCATCAATCGATTTTATGTTATGGAGATTATTTATTATTTCATTTATTATCTCTACTTCCTTTTGAAGGTCATACTTCAAATATAAATAATATATAAAAAAATCATCGAATACAAGAAGTATCCCTTTTCTGCCAGTTTTCTTTATTTGGGGGATTTCAAAAAAATTTAAATAAGCTTTTTTTAAAATTTCTGTTGAAATATTATCTGTATTAATAAGAGAAGACAGTTTCAAATTATTTATGTCAATGTTTTTAAAAGTCTCAGTTATCTGAATAAAAATTTTTTTTATTATTTCCTTTACTATATATTCCTTAACATTCGCAACAATTGTTTTATATCTACCCTGTTGCAAACCGTGATACCATGCAGAATAATGTGCTAATTTATTTGTGAATTTAAGTTTTTTTTTGATTTCCAACCATTTTTTTGGGAGCACTACATTCCTATATTCCTGAGATTTACTCAAAAGATAATCAACGTCATTTTTGTAGATTCCATCATCATTATTCTCCTGAATATATTTTACAAAATTTCTTTTCCCTTCCATTATTTGTATACTGTTAAAAATATCCATCAAGGCAACCGATACTTTTGTTGAAATTTTTTTTTCATTTTCTTCTATATCTTCATATATATTACTTATATCTCCATTTAAAATTTTATTTTCCGTTGCATGAATTATATCGTTTACGGATTTATCATTCTCAAGATTCTTAAAGAATTTGCTAATTATTGGATGAAGATTATTCAATCCTGCATCAAATTTAAACAAATCTTCAAGATTTTTATAAATTATTTTGTTGTTTTCTATTAAAAAGGAATTCTTTGCTAAAATATCTTTTAATGATTCTACATTATAATTACTTTCTTTTATTAATTCGTTTATAATCTCAGCTTGCATTATATCCATATAAAACGTTCTATATTTCTCAAATTTATTTGCAGCCAATTTTAATACTTCTTTCCTTAAAAGATCTTCTTTTTTTTCTCTTAAAGGATTTAAAATATTTCTTACTTCATTGTAATTATTTTTAAATTTTTTAAGATTCATGACTAATTTGTTTTTTTTTCTGATAAAATTTCTTACATATTTATTTGCGACATTTTCTTTATTGTAAAAATAAAGTGAAAATTCATATTTTTTTGAATCATTTGGAAGAAATTTCTGGATATTATCTACATTTATAGGTTTAGGCAAATCTCTTACGAATTGTTTTCTTGCAACAGCAGAATTTATTGATATAAAATCATTTGCTATTTTTTTTTCTTCAGCCGAGTTCATAGATAAGATTAATTATATAGCAATATTTTATTAAAGACAAATTTTAAAATTTTTTTAAAAAAATCAAAGATATATAAACAGATCTTTTTTACTTTCTCGCTTATTGGGTCTGACCTTTTTATAATTTAAGGATATTAGTTAAATTTAACGCAGGTAAATGAAATACTTTTAAGTATAAATATAATTGTTTATTTTCTTAAGCCATGCATAATATTCGCCTTTAAAGCTTACTTTAATTTCTTCATTATGTATTATATCAACCGATAAACTTATTTTCCCATTTGATTTCTTTTTAACTCTTTCCCTAAAATTCACCCATGCATCATTACACAAGACATTACATACCGCTTTAAAATCCGCTGTTACAGGATTTAAATATGTAATACTACTTGAATATACAGCAACTTCAACATCCAGTCCTTCTTCTTTAAGCTTTTCTGATATATAAGCCCAGCCGGTCAATACTGCAACAGAATACAGACTCCCCGCAAAAGCAGTGCCTTTATCATTTTTATTAAGATGCAAAGGAGCATTGATAACCAAACCACTGTCATCAAATTTTAAAATTTCCACCCCCATAGATTTTGTTATCGGGATATTTCTGTTTAACCGTTCTTGAAGTTTATAAATTTTTTCTTTAAGCATAATTGTATTAATCCGGATTTGTTAATTTACTTCTTACCCATGTAAGGTACGTCTAGCATCTGGCTATTTATTTTGTCATTTGAGAATATCGTACTTAATATTCTTTTTGCAGGGAATTTTGTTTTAATTCTTTCCAGCTCTTTTTTATAAAGCTCAACATTTTTTTTAGTCTGCATTGATGTCTGACATTCTTTTTCCAAACTTGCCTGATAGAATTCTTCCAGTCTCTCAGCAATAAAATGATAATTTTCATGAACAAAATCATGATAAATGGAAGCTACATCTCTTATTTCTTCCGATACCTCAAAAATGGCATCGGATATCCTTAAAAGCTCTCTTATCGTTTCAGGAGTCGGATTTGAAATCCATTCATAAAAAAGCATCTCAAGTCTTTTTTTGATTTTATCCTGATTGTAATTTTCCTTGCCATATTGAATATTAGTTTTTATATCATTCAAACAGGCAGTCAATAAATTTATATAAAAACTTAAAATATTCTGCCATTTTGATGGATTATTCTTTTTTATTTCCTCAGCGAGTTTTTTTGAAGTATTATTTGTATCATCAATATAATTACGCTGCTCAAGATAGATTTCTCTTAAATTAAGCCTTGTACCTTTAACATCGACCAAAAAAGGATCACTAATACTAAAACTGTTTATAGAAACATGACTGTTTGTAGGAGTATCCTTATACTTTTCATACTTACGGTATAATTTTTCACTTATTAAAATACCGGATTTATTGGGCTTTTTTGTATTAATTATTTTAGAAATTCTACTCGCTTCAGAAATTAATGAGCCTATTATCCTCCCATTTTTATTGATAAAAACCTTGCCGCCTGTTGTAACCGCAGCATTAATCTCAAAGGGTTTTATCATGGGGTTACTGATATCAATATGATGGAATGCCTTTGGATTAGAGTTTGGATTAAAAGGTTTTTGTCTACATAACTCGATTATACATAATACAGCATCGAAAATGAAAATTGGATTTTCTGGTCCAATTATTATGAGAGCATCACCTTCCATTTCATATACAATACATTTACAAAAAGAACATATCGTTTCAATTTTTTGAGGCATTATATCGCCGAATTCCTGTAAAGGTGTTTTGTTGTATTTAATGTCTTTCGAAAACTCTGTGTATCCATGAAAATCCATGACCGCAACTGTTCCGCTA
Source organism: uncultured Spirochaetales bacterium (assembly GCA_964531405.1). Classification (GTDB taxonomy): domain Bacteria; phylum Spirochaetota; class GWE2-31-10; order GWE2-31-10; family JAFGQB01; genus CAZHHK01. Next base: position 37,377 of record CAZHHK010000002.1, read on the forward strand.
AAATCATCAAAACTCCTCAACAGATCACCGTTTTGATCCACCATCATTGAATATAATTCTGGAAATTTAGTTTTATTTAAACCAGAAAATTCACCCCACCAATAGGATTTAAAAAGCTGCGTGCTTATATTAAATTGATTTTCTATTTCGTTGTTTAATTCCTGATAGCAGTCAATATTTCTGTTTTTATATGGTATAACAAGATTTTTTGGTATGGTCTCTTCGACATTTTTTTTAAGTAAGACAAAAAACTTTTTAATAGTGAGTATGCTATTTATTTTTCTTGATACTATTTGAAAATTTATTTCATTAACATTCTTAATAATATTATTAAGCACTACCCCAAATAAATGTTCATTTCCAGCCATCTATTAAAATCCATTTTTTAGTAAAAATACTATACCATTTTATTTTATAAAATCAAATACTTTTAAATATTGTTTCAATTTCATTATTTGATTTAAATTTAATAATTCCATATCTATTATCTTTAACAGCGCCCGGATTAAATATTATAGTATCGTCAATTTTTGCCGTATTATATAATTCATGAAAATGTCCGCATAATACTAACCGTGGTTTTGTTTTTTTAATTCCTTCGGTTATTATATTTGAGCCTACATTTGGCAAACCGTTTAACTTATCCAGTGCATTAAATGGCGGAGAATGAGTAAGAATTATTCCCCCTTTAAGACTTTCAACACTTTTAAACAAAATTTCAACTTCTTCTTCCTTAAAATAATCAAATTTATCTATATAATCCTTTGACGCATTATATGTTTCTTCTTCATCAAGTATATCTATGGAATTATCATTGCCTACATTGATACCACTGAATTTCAGTAAAAAATTTAGATTGCTGAATCTAAAAAAATCTAAAATTATTTCTCTGTTGTTCATAAAATAATTTCTATATAATTGCAAATCTGCCCATAAATCTCTGCAATAACCTATACCTGCAAGAGGTAAACCATTTACAGTAGTATTTTTTAAGTGGATAAATTTTAATTTTTTTTGCATGTATTCTATAACTTTTGGATCTTTATCACAATTTCCGGGTACAACAAAAGTATTTTCAGGGAGATAATCGATAATTTTTCTTACGAGATTTAAATCCGGCTTAGACGGATTTAAAAAATCCCCCCCACATAAGATTAAATCATAACCGGAAAAATTTATCATTTTAATAGCTTCATAATTTTGATGTATATCTGTGATGAAAATAATATTCATATGCTTATCATTCATAAAATTAATATATTATAAAGGAAAAATAATTTTAAATCTAGATTAAATTTAGTTAAATTCCCTAAATTTGAGCTCTGTCCCCTCATTGATAGACGATTATGGTGAATTTTAAAAATACAGAATCATTTACCCTTGACAAATCTTTACATTTTATATATTCTAAAATCTTCTAAAAAAGCTATTATTTTGGAGAAATATTTAATGGAAATGCAAGAAATTTATACAAATTTAGTCGATTTGCAGAAAATTTTAACTGAAAGATTCAAACTTGAAGAAAAAATGGAAGAATTGCCAAGAATGCTCTCTTCAAGAATTGAAGTTTTAAATAGATTGAAAAAATCCTATCTTGCTAAACATGAACAGTTTAAAAAACTTGAAGAAAATATTTTTTCTCATCAAAAAATGATGGGTGAATTATCTCTTCATCAAAAAAGACTTTCAGAAAAAGTAAAAGCGATTTCAACCCAAAGAGAATATGAAGCTTTAGACAATGAAATTGCAATGGCTAAAAAAAAAGAAGAAGAATACAGATTTCATCTTTTGCAGGATCAGAGAGTTATCGAAGATTTACGTGGAGCGTTAAGTAAAGATGAAATAGCAATTAAACAACAGGAAGAGGATATCGTAAAAGAAGAAGAAAGAATCAAATCCGAGTTAGATAAAATTAAAAAAGAGCATGAGGCTTTACTAAAAAATGAAGAAAATTTGACTAAAGAAATCGATGAGAATATAAGATATAAATTTGAGAAAATAGTTAAAAATAAAGACGGAATAGGTATTGTAAGCGTAACAAAAGGATACTGTAACGGTTGTTATCTTGCCATACCTGCAGAATTTATTAATAAAATCAGAGAAAATAAAGAAATTCAGTTTTGCCCAAATTGTTCCAGAATTTTATTTTACGATGATAACCCAGAGAGTCTATTTGCCATAGATCAAATGGAAGAAGAAGATATTAATGATTTCTTTGGTGATGACGATAATGATGAGTAGTTTTTTTAGGGTTAATTGTTTTGAAAATTAATGATAAAATTATTCTAAATGCACTAAAAAATGATACTGAATCCATAAAGAGAATTGCTAACGAACTTAATATTAGTTATGAAGAATTATCTTTATACTTATCAAAGAGTAAAAAAATTAAAAAGCCAACTAATGAAACTGTTATATTTATAGACGGAGCTTCCAGAGGCAACCCAGGCGAATCAGGTATAGGCATTAAAATAATTGAAAATAATAAGGCATTAGGGTATTATCGATATATCGGCAAAAAAACTAATAATCAAGCTGAATACAATGCATTGATAAATGCCTTAAGGCTCATTGATAAAAATAAAAATCAGTCGATTTCGGTTTTTTCTGATTCGGAGTTATTATGCAATCAAATTAATGGTATCTACGCTGTTAAAAACGAAGAAATTGCCAAATTATACAATGAAGCTATTAATTTGATAAAAGGTTTTAAAAATTTTAAAATAAAACATATCCCAAGAAGTAAAAACGAAGATGCCGATAAATTGGCAAATATAGCAATAGAAAAAAAACAAAATGGTGAGATAGAGCTTGCAGTCGCCCGACCACTAAACTTATAATAATTGGCTTTTTTTAAAATTTCTGCTTTTAAATTATTAATTTAAAGCAAGAATAAACTTTAGCAAAATATTTAAAGTTTAGTGGTCGGGAGGAAAGTCCGGGCTCCAAAAGACATGATGCCAGATAACTTCTGGGTCGAGCACTCAACTGTCTAAATTAGCATACTTATTATTTTTGTTTGATGAATATAATCAAAAGCAAAAATGAATAAAAATATTGTTTAATATAAGCAGTTGAGTGCTCGAACGGATAGTGCAACAGAAAATATACCGCCCGACCACTAAACTTATAATAATTAGCTTTTTTTGGTATTTCTTGCTTTTAAATTATTAATTTAAAGCAAGAAAATATAAACTTTAGCAAAATATTTAAAGTTTAGTGGTCGGGTAAGGGTGAAAAGGCGAGGTAAGAGCTTCACCGCATAAATGGCAACATTTATGGCACTGAAAACCCCATCAGGAGCAATATCAAGCAGGGGATGGGTAGTCTGCTCATTAATCCCCGGGTAGATAGCAATACCATTATAGCAATATAATGGATAGACAGATGACTGCTTTAAACAGAACCCGGCTTACATGTTCTATCTCTTTTTTTATAAATTTTATACTTGCCATTAGTTAAGTTTATTTGGCTAGTTTGGCTATATAAAAGTATTCCATCTGTATTGAAGCTATAAGATCTATAAGGATTTTTTCATAACTTTTTTTATCAACGAAGTTCAGACTTGATAAAACATAATAATCTTTTTCAGCCATGTCGTAAATTCTAAACCAGTTTATTTCATTTTTAAATGAATACTTTTCATTATTAAATTCAAATTCTGTAATTATTTTAGCCTCTGGATTTTTGTAAAGCTCTAAATAACGAAAAAGAAAGTCATTGTTTGAAAAAACAATCTTTATACCATCATAAGTTATATCTTCAATTTCAATATTCTCAGAATAAGTTTTATCTTTTATAAATATGGTTATTTTACCCATAATGCTGACTCTATCTCTAAAGGTAATTCTTCTATTTGAGAAATATTTTTTACTCATTTTAAAACCTTTTTTATAATGTAGTTATTTTTTCGGAATGTTTATTTTTATACTTAACAGTATGCTTCCTATTATGCCAAAGAAGTCATGAAAGGATCGGTTTTGAATTTAGTAACTAATGAAATATCAAATACTATATCATACAGTATTTAATGTAACTAAAAATAAAAAATTATTCATTAGACAATCTGATTAAATCTTCTAGCTTTTCCAGTGCTTTTTTTGATCTGGCTATTTCTCTGGCAAGGTCGTATCCTTCTCTTATACTTCCAGACAATCCATAAACATAAAAAGCAGCCCCTGCATTAAGATAAGCTAAATCCGCTTTTGGAGAATCCTCCCCGGTAATTACACTTAAAGTGATGCTTTTATTTGTTTCTACGTCACCACCTGCCAATTCACTGTGATCGTAGAGTTTGAGTCCTATAGACTCCGGATTAAAAATATATGATCTAATCCAGCCTTCATTTAATTCGGTTATTTTTGTAGGCGCGGTAAGGGATATCTCGTCAAGCCCGTCTAACCCGTGAACAACCAAAGCTCTCTTAATACCAAGCAGGTTTAATGCCTGACACATTGTTTCAGTAAGATCTTTATCAAAAACTCCTATTATCTGATGTGTCGCATAACCTGGATTTGACAGAGGACCAACAAGATTAAATATTGTCCTATAGCCCACGCTTGCCCTTGCATTTGCCGCATGACGCATTGCGCCATGAAATTTTCTTGCAAACAAAAACGTCAATCCAATTTTATTAAAAATCTCAAAACATTTTTCATTGGAAATATCTATGTTGACTCCAAGTTTCTCAAATAAATCGGCACTTCCGCTTTTTGATGTTACTGCTCTATTGCCATGTTTTACAACTTTGGCTCCCCCAGCCGAAGCAAGAAGAGATACGATAGTCGATACATTAAATGTTTTTGAATCTTTTGAGCCTCCAGTACCACATGTGTCGAGTCTTTTTTCATCAGGACTGCAAGCAGGAAAACTCAATGCTTTTTTCTTAAGCACTCCAGCAAATCCAGCGAGCTCTTCGGCTGTTACGCCTTTCATCTGGAGACTTGCAAGCATTGACCCAATTTGAGCTTCACTCAAATTGCCTTCCGTAAGCTCATCCATAATATCATAAGCTTCACTTTGTGAAAGATTTTTTTTATCAATCAAATGATGGAGATATTTTTTAATCGGCACTGCATCATGTCTATAATTCAAGAAATTTTTAACCATTATTTCTCCGTCCTTTGTACCTATACTCTCAGGATGAAATTGCACGCCGACCAGACAATAATCCTTATGCTCGACAGCCATAACCTCACCGTCTTCCGCTTTTGCAGAGATGGTAAAACAATCAGGTATATCATTTTCTTTTGCTGCTAAAGAATGGTATCTTGTTGCAAAAGTAGGTTGTGCGATATTCCTGAATATTCCTTTTTCATTATGATTGATCCTGTCGACTTTACCATGAACAATCCGTGAAGCGCTTACTATGGGTACATCAAATGCCGCAAGTATCGACTGATGTCCCAAGCATACACCAAAAATTGGATATTTACCTTTTAATTTTTTTACCGTATCTATGCATATTCCAGCTTCATAAGGAGTACCAGGACCCGGTGAAACAACTATATGTGAAGGATTCATCTGAATGATTTCATCAACTGTAATTTTATCCGATCGAACAACCTTAAGGTTGCAATTTAATTTTAAAAATAGTTGATAAAGATTATATGTAAAAGAATCATAATTGTCCAGTAATAGTATCATGTTTATTCTCCCTCTTTTTTCTTTATGCCTAAAGCAGTCATCAAAGCTGCCACTTTATTTTCAGTTTCTTCAAATTCTTTTTCAGGATCAGAGTCATAAACAACTCCAGCACCAGCCTGAAGCCATATTTTATTATTTTTATATACAGCACACCTTATGACTATACAACTGTCAAACGATCCATCCTTTTCAAAGTAACCAACCAACCCTGCATAAGGACCTCTCCTGCAATTTTCAAGTCGATCTATAGTTTTAACAGCCTGGATTTTTGGAGCACCTGACACAGTACCTGCAGGGAATGTCGCTTTTATAGCATCTTCAGTTGTCATGCCTGGAGCAAGTTTGCCCTCGACCTGACTTACAAGGTGCATAACCTTTGAATAGCGCTCAACTATCATTTCATCAACAACTTTTACCGATCCACCTACACTGACTCTACCAACATCGTTTCGTCCGAGATCAACAAGCATTAAATGCTCGGCTTTTTCCTTAATATCATTGGTCAATTCATTCTCTAAAGCCAAATCCTCTTCTCTTGTTTTGCCTCTTTTGCGTGTACCGGCAATAGGTCTGACTATTACTTTTCCGTTTTTTACTTTCACCATAACTTCCGGGGAAGCACCAAATATTACGAAATCCTTAAAGTCAAGATAAAGCATATAAGGTGACGGATTTTTCATCCTCAAATTCCGATATGCTACAACAGGAGATAAATCGGTATCAATCTCTATCCTTCTTGAAGGCACACACTGGAAGAGATTCCCCTTTATTATTTCTTCTTTTACAATGCTGACTATATTCATATAATTTTGTTTATCATCCGGATTATAAACAACTTTTGATTCCTTTTCCTCAAAGATCGGATCATCGAATTTTTCAGCTAAAATTCTCTTAATATTATCATCAATACTTTCCAATTCTTTTTCAAGATCGATGTCCGCAATCTCGCCATCATATTTAACGGCTGCTATTATAGCCTGATCATGAAGATGATCAAATATCAAAAAAGTCCTGCCAAATATGAATGCCGAATCATAAAGTCCTCTGTCGTCGGTAGTAAATTTAAAATTTATTTCCTCAATCTCGTCAAAAAATTCATAACCCAAATAACCTACTCCACCTAATGGAAGAGGAAATTCATAAAGCTCTTTGTCCTCAGGAGCCCTGTTTCTGAATTCTTTTAAAATTTCTAAAAAACCGCCGCTTTTTGATTTTATAAGATAATCCTTACCGTTGTAATCTTTAAGATAATATTTGCCATTTTTTTTATATATTAAAAATGCTTCCTTCAAAACAATTATTGAATACCTGCTTTTGCCCTGCACAGTATCTGCGGATTCAAGTAACACTTTTAATCCCATCTGGGAAAGTATTTTGACTGGAGTAAGACGATCTGCAGCAATTGTTTTAATCAGGATTTTTGATTGATTTTGAGATTTATTTGATAGATTAAACATGTTTTTTACCTCAATTTAAAAATTATTAGATTTCTACATACAATTGTCATTAAAAAATATTCTTTACAGTTTGAATATTTTATAGCAGAAATCAATAATTTTATGATAAATTACCATAAAGAAGAACATTTTAAAATACATTTTTTTAACAAATTTGTATTTTTTAAAAATCGTATTTTAATATAGATTTTTGTAAATGAGGTGTTGCAATTGTCTGATGAAATAATTCTCAAGATAAAAAAAGCTGCAAACGGTATCAGAAAAAGAGTACTGGATTACACGATAAAAAACGGCGGTGGATACCTAAGCCAGGCATGTTCGTCCGCAGAAATATTAGCAAGTTTATATCTTCACATTATGAAGCTTCCGCCTGTAAAAAAACCCCTTGTACCAAAACCATTCTCTGGCGTGCCTTCAAATAATAATAAAAATTACACTATTGGCAATTATTTTAACGGTGGGCATAAAAAAAATTATGATAGATTTATCCTATCTCCGACTCAGTATTCACTTGTATTATATGCGACACTTATAGAGTCCGGCAGAATGAGTGAAGACAGTCTATCTGATTTCAATAAGGATGGATCGTCTCTTGAAATGATAGGAGCCGAACACTCTCCTGGTATGGAGGTAATGACTGGGTCGCTCGGGCAGGGATTAAGTCAGGCAATCGGTATGGCCCTTGGCAGACGTTTAAACGGTGAACCTGGTAAAACATGGCTCATGATGTCTGACGGGGAATTTCAGATCGGCATGGTCTGGGAGGCATTACAGTTTATGAGTTACTATAAAATGGATACTATTTGCATCTATGTTGATATAAACGGACAGCAATGCGATGGTGCGGTTAAGTCCGTAATGGCAATAGATCCTCTGGAAGAAAAATTAAAATCATTTGGAGCCGAAACTATAGTAGTTGATGGCCATGATATAATGTCGCTTATTGATGCATCAAAGACTTATCATAAAGATAAGCCTCTTGTAGTACTCTGCAAGACCGATCCAACCAGAGGTATACCTGAGCTTAAAAATAATGCAGTCAAGCTTCATTATATAAGAATAAAAAACGAAGCAATGAAAAAGCAGTTTGCCGAAATATTGAATTCAATGAAGGTGTAAAATGGAAATAGTATCACAAGCACATGCAAAAAACTTAATTTCATTTGCAAAAAATAAAAAGGATGTAGTTGTCTTAACAGCCGATCTTACCGACTCATGCGAAGCGGGACAGTTTAAATCAATCTATAAAGATAGATTTTTTTCCTGCGGCATATCCGAACAGAATATGATGAGTATAGCAGGCGGCTTGGCTCGTGAAGGATTTATCCCTCTCGTGCATACTTTTGCAGTATTCATTTATCGAAGAGCCTATGACCAGATTGCAATGTCCATAGCATACCCAAATCTTCCTGTAAAGATGTTTGGTTTTCTACCCGGGATTGTAACTCCGGGCGGCGCCACACATCAGGCTATAGAGGATATATCGGTCATGCGGTCATTGCCCAACATGACAATACTGGAATGCGGTGATGCAACCGATGTTGAATCAGTAATCAATGTTGCATACAACGTAAAAGGTCCTGTTTATATAAGGATGCTCCGCGGCGAAATACCCAGACTTTTTGATAAATCAAGTCCTATGATTTTTGGCAAATCCCGGATTTTATCCGAAGGCGATGATATTGTTTTAATAAGCACAGGCATTTGTACCGAAGAAGCAATACGTGCAACAAACGCTTTAAAGAAATTCAATATCGGTATAAAACATTTTCATGTGACGACATTAAAGCCTTTTAATGATGAAAAAATAATAGATGCAATTGATAAATCAAAATTTGGCGTGATTACCATGGAAAATCACTCGATAATAGGCGGTATAGGGACTATCATTGCAGAAAAAATTGCCGAACTTAATCTAAATAAAAAGCTTGTACGGATTGGGATTAACGATACGTTTGTGCATGGAGCAAGCAAGGCATATCTTATGAAGGAGTATGGACTTGATGCCATGTCATTGATAAGGCAGATCGAAAATATCACCGATAATAGATTTGGGATTAGCGATAAAGACCTTGAGGCAGTAAGGATAACTCCAATTCATTCTGCAGCAAAAGAAGACTTGATGTAAAAAAAGGATTAATATGTCAAAAAAGGTTTCAGGCGAGAGATTTACAATCACTTATAAATTGACAGGCTGTGAAAAAGATGCTTTGTCTCTCGCAAAAGATATATGCATAGAACAAACAGTTGAATTCCCTGAAGATTTGATAAAGGATGATTTTATCAGAAATAATATTTTCGGACGAATAGAATCATTTAAAAAAAATAATGAAAATACATTTACTGCCGAGATAAGCTTTGCTGTGGAGGTATCAGCTTTTGAATTCACACAGTTTATAAATGTAATCTTTGGCAACATAAGTTTAAAACCTGGAATAAGGATAGTAAATATAGAGTTTCCCGATAATTTTATTAAAAATTTTAAAGGACCGCGTTTTGGCATAACCGGAATAAGAAATATTTTGAATATCTATGACAAACCTTTGATTGCATCTGCACTAAAGCCTATGGGAATGAATACTGATGAACTTGCGAATCTTGCTTATCTTTTTGCGAAAGGCGGGATAAATATAATCAAGGATGACCATGGATTATCAGATCAGAATTTTTCAAATTTTAAAGAAAGGGTCAGAGCTTGTTGTAAGGCTGTAAAAAAAGCTAATATGGAAACAGGAAATAAAACTCTTTATTTCCCAAATATAACTGCACCATTTAATAAAATAATCGATAGGATAAAATTCGCAAAAGACAACGGAGCTAGCGGATTATTGATTTCACCTGCAATAACAGGGTTTGACTGTATGAAATCTATTGCTGATGATGATTCGATTGATATGCCTGTTATGAGTCATCCGGCATTCATGGGGACATATCTGTCTGGAATATCTGGATTTAGCCATGGTGCTTTACTGGGGCAGCTTACTCGACTCGCTGGAGCCGACATAACGGTCTATCCTAATTTTGGCGGCAGATTTTCATTCACCAAAAATGAATGCCTTGATATTATTAATGGATCTACCTGCAAAATGAGTCATATAAAACCGATTTTCCCTGCCCCGGGCGGAGGCATGAATTTCTCTAATATACCAGAAATGACTTGTTTTTACGGCAAAGATGTTGTTTACCTTATGGGTGGAGGACTATTCAAACGAAGTGATGATCTTGTTGCAAACTGTATTGAGCTTGTAAGATTGATATCCTAAGAAGTTATTAAAAAATAAATAATAATTTAATTTAAGCAATGGTAAATCCATATTTTAAATAAAATTAATTGCAATAATTATTTACCATTGAAATACCTTTAGGTATAAATAGTAGCAAATAAAAAAGCTCTGTCCCTAAATTAATTCCCAACTCTTTCCAGTTTCCAATTGCCTTCTTGAGAAAAATCAACTGAATTGGTAAAATCACAATCAGTTATGCTATCGCCCGATCCTATGCCTGTATAATAATTTAAAGTCCCATCGAGTTTAAGTTTTATCAAATCCTGCTGTCCATCTCCGTCTAAATCAGCATAACCTTTAAGCTTTGCTTTAAAAGTATCGTTTTCTGTATAAGTATAATCACCTTTAAGATTTATATAAAATCTATTATTTGAATTAGGCAAAATTTCCAGATAAGATTTTATTTCATTGTTTTCAAGAAAATAAATACTAAAATCTCCATCTTTATTAATATTTATAGTTCTATATTTTCCTTCCCAGATAGTGGATTTTATCAGCTCCTGTGAACATGATAAGAATAATATTGCTACGGGAAAAAGTAATATAACAATTTTAATTATAAATATTTTCATAATAAAAATATTAATACAAAATTACAAAATTAACAAATTTATTTGATAAAATTAATCAACTTGCCTTTTTAAAAGGCAAACTGCATAAACTTCTACAGCCTTACCCTTTCCAACGCTATCGATCTTTTCTTTTGTCTTAGGCTTAATGGAAATTTGATTTTCATTGACTGCCATTAAACCAGCCATTTTTCTTACAATATCCGCAAGATAATCCTTTAATTTTGGTTTCTGACAAACAATTGTTACATCGATATTGATTATTTCATAGTTATTTTTTTTTATCAGCTTGATCGTCTCTTCAAGCAATATACCAGAATCAATATTTTTATACTTTACGTCATTATCAGGGAATAACAAACCTATGTTACCGAGATTGGCAGCCCCCAGCAAAGCATCGATAACTGCATGTATAAGTACATCTCCATCAGAATGTGCAAGAAAACCTTTTTTAAATGGAATTTCTATATTACCGAGGATAAATTTTCTGTTTTTAATCAATCTATGAATATCATAGCCGTTGCCGATTCTTATTTCCATAATTTTTTATTATTTGAAAGTATTGCTCTTGCAGTTTTTAGATCATTTTTATATGTTATTTTAAAAAGATCGAGATCACCTTGCACGATCTTTACACTGCTAAATAATGTAGAATAAATTTCGGTATCATCGGTAAATATCTGCTTTGAATCCTTTATATTTTCATATGCACTCATGATATCTGACAATTTGAATATTTGAGGAGTCTGTATAGCTACAAGGTTAGACCTTTTTAAATGCGTCTGCACAATATAGTTTTCATCACATATTTTTATTGTATCTACAAGGGGTATACCTGGAGCCGCAGCCTGATATGCAATACAGGCCTTATATGTATCTTCAATAACACCCTTTTTTAAAAAAGGTCGTGCAGCATCATGGATTGCCACGTAACAGTCATTAAACGATGAATTTATTTTGTACAATGCATTATACACCGAATCCTGTCTTTTCCTGCCTCCGATAATAAAATCTTTGAATTTATCTATTTTTTTAAAATATTTTTCTTTAATAATTTTAGCATAACACAGCATATCTTTTGCTACAACAATATAAATATTGTCAACAAAATCGCATTTTTGAAATGAATAAGCCGAATACCATATGATGGGCTTGCCGTTGAATATAATAAAGGGTTTTGGAGTATTATTTTCAAAACGCTTACTTTCTCCGGCAGCAACTATTATAACATTAAGATTTTTTTCCATTTGCCAAGATCGACCCTCATGATTTTTTTATATTTTCCTGATGGAATATATTATACATTAATGCTCCGTTAAATCTTCCTACAATTTCTAAAGAATTTATCATGTCTTCATCTGGAAGCTCATTATTTGCTAACTTCAGTCCCACAAAAATTCCGATTACTCTTCCTGAAAATATAAAAGGGATGAATAATTCAAAATCGGATTCTTCTATATCTTTATCGCTTAAAATATTTCCAAATTCAAAAAATTCTTCATTTTCCTGTGTTAAAAGATAATGATTTTCTTTAACGATTTTTTTATAAATATTACAGAATTTCAAATCAAATGATATTTTATCTAATGAATTTTCTTTTATATTCTTGCCGCTCCAGTAACTGAATTTATTTTTACGCGGAGAAAAAATAAACATAATCGCTTTTGAAAAGTTATAATTTTTAATTATCAGATCAGTAAATTTCTTACATGCATTTTTATTTAAGTTAATCTTTGCTGCTTCTATTGAAATATTATTGATTATGTCATAATACTTCAGAGGTTTCTCAAAAAGCATGCTTTTTTCGGCTAACTGCTTAAGATACTCACTGTCCCTTTCATCAAAACCCGACTGTTTTCTAAACCCCAGATATTCAAGAGTCCTATTTAATAAGCTACCGCCTGTTAATTTTTTTAAATATTCCTCTCTATATTTTAAAGCCTTTTTAAGTAAGCCCATTATAAACCCTTTAAAATTAATACATAAAAAAACCACCATTCATTGATTGTTACAATAAAATGGTGGTGTTATTTCATTTCTATTTAATGTTCTATTTTTAATTCATCGAATAAATTTTTATATAGATCAAATGTTTTTGATTCAGCGAATTCCTTAATTTTTTCTTCAGGCAGCGCATCGAGAAGCTGATCCAGATACTTTAAAACTTCCCTCACATTTTTTTTCAGTGAATCCTGATCACCAGCTATAGTCTCAGATTGTTTTTGCTTCATCATTTCATTTTTTAGATTTCCATAGACATCATCACTTGATTCGATTTGATCAGCATTAACTTCCTGTAATTCTATTTCATCGGCATGCACTTCCTGAAGGTCCGCATCAAAATTAGACAGATCTATCGTTTCGGTCATTTCATCAAACTCATCCACTTTAGCCGCAGGTTTTTCTTCATTCAAATCGGTATCTTTGATAATATTGTCAAGCTCTTCACTCGATAATCCAATGGTTTCCTCTTCTTCTTCCTTTGGCATTGAAATAGTTTCACTTGGAATATTTTCAAGATCTATTTCTGACATATCAATATCAATTTTTGAGTCATCACCGCCTTCATCCAATTCCAGATCGATACTATCATCCAAAACAGAGTCCGCATCAGCAAGAGGAGAAATACTATTTGAGTATTCTTCATCTCCCGAAATCTTGACACTTGCTATATCTTCATCAAGCTCAGGCATTGACTCATCATCCGGAAAGATTTTATCTTCGATATCCGAAAGATCGGCTTCTTCAAGTTTTATTGCTTCTTCATTAAGATCCAAAGATTCATCTTTTTTTGATTTCATGGCCTCTCCAACTATTTCAGATTCAAGTGTTGAGGGTGTTTTGTCTATTGATTCAAGATCAAGTTTATCATCAACTTTTTCTGCATTACTCATATTAATAAATTCTTTATCATTAATATCTAAATTATCCTCATCTATAGTCAAGTCCTCGCTTGACATATCAGAATCAATAGCGATCTCCATTTCATCTTCTGACTTATTATTCGTATTTATTTGTGCAGGCTCCTCAACAAGATCAAGACTGATATCATCCGTTGATATATCGCTTAATTCATCATCTGCTGATTTATCAATTTCTAAAGGGATATCTTCATCAAGATTTAATGTATCATCACTTTTTTTTGCTTCTCCATTTTTGTCGTCTTTAAAATCCCCGGTTTCAAGATCAAGCTCAAACGAGAGCTCATCTTCCAGATCAAGACTGCTATCACCCAAAACATTTTCCTGCGCATGAAAATCCTGTGATCCGGCAATATTTTGATTTAACGTTTCGTCTTCTTCTATTTTTATATCATCATCGGATATATCTCTAATTTTATTATCAAACTCAATATAGTCGTTTTTAACTATATCTTCTTCAGCCGGCTGTTCAGTATTTTTTTGTTCATTTAAATCCAGTGAAACATCTTCATCGAGATTCAAATCTTTTAGAGTATCGGTAACATCATCGAGTTTTAAGTTACTCTCATCAAGGTTATCTATATCATCGATATTATCTAAGGATATATCGTTATTAAACTCGATGTTTTCGACTGCTGATCCGTCAGCACTATTTAAATCTTCATGCAAAAAATCTTCCTGCTCATCATTAATTGATAAAGGTTTTTTCTCAGGAAAATTGATTTTTTCTACTTCAGTGTCTTCTTCAAGCTGTTTAAAATAGCTTTCATCTTCGAGTACAGCACCAGCGTTCATTGATTCTTCCATTGCCGCAGAATCAATCGTTTGAGGATCCTGTTTTAAATCTACACCATATTCCTCTTCTGATGATCTTAAATTATCATCAGACAGGTCAATATCAAAGTTAGAATTATCAATGTTTAATTCTTCATCTTCAGATAATGACAATTGATCCTTAAGTCCAAGATCAGTTTTTAAATTCAATTCGAGATCATCAAGATTATCTTCAAGTTTCATTGTTTCTTGATCTTCTGAAATATCGTCCAGATTCAGATCTTCCTCAAGTCCGTCGAGTTTTATGTCATCATCCATACTGATTTGCTCATCAAGATTTAAATCCGAATCTATGCTTTGAGACATATCATCTTTATTACTTATTGACGTTGTTTCATTAAGATTATCAAGCCCTTCAAGATCACTATCTTCTATTGAGATATCTTCAAGTTGCAAATCATCCAGGTTTAAATCATCGGTATTCAAAGAATCGATATTCTCCGGTGATAAATCATCCTCCTTCTTTTGATTTTCAATAGAAATATTATCACCAAGATCCATTGACAGATCAAGGTTGCCTATGTCATCATCTTTTTGAGTATTATATGTATCGGTTGGAGCGCTGTCATCGCTTTCCAGATCTTCGATGCCGGCATCCGTATCAATATCTTGAATGTCACCGCCATCAGAAATATCCGACAAGTCAACATCTTCATCCAGATTTAAGGAAATATCTTCTAAATTTAACTCATCCGGAATTTCTATTTCTGAATTTTGATTATCCCCTATTTTTTGCGGTTTTTTGACTTCAGGCATAATAACCTCTTTGCATTAAGATAGTCTTTTATAGTTAATATTCGGCAAAATGGGAAATTTTTTTACACCTTATATAGTAAAATTTAATCCTTTCTGGCTTTTTGTCAATAGATTATTATTTTTATTTAATTATTTAATAAATTTAGCTATATGCCGGTATATCTTAAGTATGCGATTATATAATTAACCGGATTTATTAAATTTAGCATAATTATTATAGCAAATGTTATTAATATCCCAGCGACAATAAAAGGAATAACTTTTATTTTTCTTTCATTAAGAAACATTATTGTTAAAATAGACAACCCGGCTGCCATTATTATAAAACTTAAAATATAATTAAGGATTGCATTATGATTCTCTAAAAAATATGAAAACTGAAGCAGATAGATATTTATTAAATTTAATGATCCAAAGATTATAAGTATACCAATAATTATTATAAATATTCCGGATATGATTTTAATAATGTTAGAATGTTTTTTAAAAAAATCTAATAATGGTTTCATGTAATTAAAAAATAGTGCTGTTATAAAAAACGGGAGCCCCAATCCAATCGAATAAATCAATAAAAATACTATACCTTTTAATATTGATCCCTGAATTGCAACCAATCCTAAAATTGTAGCCAGGATTGGTCCAACACACGGACTCCATCCTGATGCAAAAGCCATTCCCATAAACAATGAGCCTATTGAATTGATCTTTATTTTAGTGAAATCAAATTTTTTCTGCTGGTTTAAAAAAAATAATTTAATGACTCCCGATATATGAAGCCCGAAAATAACAATTATAATACCAAATATTATATTAAGGTAAAATTTAATGTTTTTGGCTAAAAAAAACAAAAGACTGGTCAATATTCCGAGTGTAATAAATACTATTGAAAATCCAAGAATGAATAATAATACATTTATTATGTAATCCTTTCTGTTATCATTCTGACTGTCGACTTTTAAACCTGTTATATAAAAAATATAAGCCGGTATGAGAGGGAGAATACATGGCGATATAAAGGTTAATAATCCGGCAAAAAATGACATTATGGTTAAATTTATCATGACATTACTTCAATAATTCATCTATTAATGCTTTTACATCACCGGAATTCCATTCCCGACCGCCGATAAAGCCTGCAATAATGTATCCTTCCTTATCAATAAGGTATGTCGTAGGAATAGAACCTGAAGAATAATATTTGCTTATTTCGTTATATAGATCTATATAAATAGGGAAATTATAAGAACCCTTTACAAAATTTTTTACAGTATCAAAATTCTCTCCCTGGCTTACGGCTATGATAGAAAGATCTTTATTTTTATATTCATTATATAATTTTTCGATTGAAGGCATTTCTGCTCTGCACGGAGGGCACCAGGTAGCCCATAAATTAAGCATGATTACCTTGCCTGAAAAATCGGATAATCTTGCCTGTTTATTATGCAAATTCAAAATCCGTGCATCAAAAAATTTTGTTGTTTTTTTTGGTACTCTGCCGCTTAGAGCAGTAATTAACTGTGTAACCTTTGTTTTATCGTATTTATTTTTTTTATCATTGTCCCCTGCATTAATTAACAATATTAATAAAATTAAAATGGAGAATAAAATAATAAATTTTTTCATTGATATTTCTCCTCCTATAAAAAGTCAAGCCCCATTAAAAGAGCCTGCTAATTTTTTATTTAT
>CAZHHK010000003.1:0-50209 GCA_964531405.1 uncultured Spirochaetales bacterium
GGAAAGCTTTTTAATTTTTAGACCTTAGGTCACGTATTTGTTACGCTATCAAAATATTAATTAAATATATTAATTAAACAGACATGGTATCCCCCCCCCTCCTAACATAAATCTTGCTGTTAAAACTTTATGATAATGTCCCCTTAGTAACTCAATAAAAATGTCCTCATTAAAACAAGCACAGATAACATTAAAAATTAGCTATAGGCAAGCTAAGCGAATATATAAAGCGTATAAACTTTATGGTGATGAAGGTTTAGTACATGGGAATACGAGTAAGCTGTTGCCGCGAAAAATTGGATGAAAAAGTTAAGATACAGATATTGATCCAACATTTGCAGCAAAGAAACTGGGAATAGATTAAAAAGATGTTTTTTGCTATATTAAAAAAATAAAGATAAGCCAAAACCTAAAGCAAAGGTAATTGTTAGGAAATGGCTGGATAAATCAGTTTATATTATTTGGAATGGCAAAGAACTTCTCGTTGAGAAGATAAATTTTAATAAAACAAAAATACCCCTTTCAGCATAAAAAAGGGGACATAATAAATGAGTACAAACAGGGGACATTTTAAATAAGTATTGAAAAATTATCAAAAAATACTTGACAAAAGTATACCGATCGGTATAATATATAATATGACTAATAAAGAAAAGATTATGGAAACAGCAATAGAATTATTCTCAAATAAAGGATATGAATCTGTCGGTGTGCAGGAAATTGTTGAAAAATCCGGTGTTACAAAACCGACAATGTACCATTATTTCGGCAGTAAGCTCGGGCTTTTTCAAGAGATATTAAAAACTAAATCTAATGTGTTCTTATCCGACCTTAAAAAAAATACAGAATACAAAGGCGATCTGCCACTGACTTTAAATAATATTGCAAAGCTTTATTTCAAATTTGCAAAGGAGAATAAGACTTACTATAGAATGCTGTTGGGTATGAGTTTTGGTCCACCAGAAAGCGAGGCATCAAAAGAAGTTTTAAAATTATTCAAACAGCAGTTTGATCTTGTTAATGCAATGTTTGCTTCCTGCGTTAAAGATCATGGTAACATGAAGGGACGAAATCAAGCTTATGCAATAACATTTATCGGCATGATAAACAATTACATCTCATTGCTTTTTTATGACCATGTTGAATTAAACGATGAGCTTTTGTATAAAGCAGTCAAACAGTTTATGCATGGAATTTTTTCATAAATTTTTTTATTAATATAGTATACCGAACGGTAGGTACATAAGGAGTTAATATGAATGATAATTGGGCAAGTAAAAGTATTTTTTATCATATTTATCCACTTGGGATGCTGGGAGCTTTGTATAAAAATGATTTTAGCTCGAAACCCATAAATAGGTTGAACAAAATAGAAAGCTGGATTGATCATCTCAAAGAATTACACGTAAATGCGCTATATTTAGGTCCGTTATTTGAGTCAGATTATCATGGTTATGAAACCGTTGATTACTATATGGTTGACAGAAGACTGGGCACAAACGATGATTTAAAGAATCTTATTGAAATTTTTCATAAAAATGGGGTCAGAGCTGTTCTTGATGGAGTATTTAACCATTGCAGCAGGAACTTCTGGGCATTCAAGGACTTGCTGTTGAATAAAAACAACTCCATTTATAAGGACTGGTTTTATCAGGTTGATTTCAGTAAAAATAATCCATTCAATGACGGCTTTAGTTATCACGGGTGGAACAATCATTTAAATCTAGTCAAGTTTAATCATAAAAACAAAATGTTAAAAGATTATCTGTTGAATGCTGTGGAAAACATGATAAGACAGTTTGATATTGACGGACTCAGACTGGATGCCGCAGATTGCATCGATATTGACTTTTTAAAGGTTCTTTCCACTCATTGTAAGTCTATTAAAAAAGACTTCTGGCTTATGGGAGAGATAATCCATGGTGATTATAATAAATGGGCTAACAATGAAACACTTGATTCGACAACTAATTATGAATGCTATAAAGGGCTTTATTCTAGCCATAATGACAACAATTATTTTGAGCTTGCCTATTCGTTAAACAGACAATTTGGGAAAAATGGTATTTACAAAAATTTATTCCTCTACAATTTTGCAGATAATCATGATGTTGACAGGATTGCAAGTATCTTAACCG
Source organism: uncultured Spirochaetales bacterium (assembly GCA_964531405.1). Taxonomy (GTDB): domain Bacteria; phylum Spirochaetota; class GWE2-31-10; order GWE2-31-10; family JAFGQB01; genus CAZHHK01. Next base: position 2,139 of record CAZHHK010000003.1, read on the forward strand.
ATAAAGCACATCTTTATCCGCTGCATATTCTTTTATTTACAATCCCGGGAATTCCTTCGATCTACTATGGCAGTGAATACGGCATAGAAGGAAGAAGGACCTCCAGTAGTGACATGGCATTGCGTCCAGAATTATCTCTGGAGAATTGTCTATCTATTGCTAAACATAAAGATTTAAATGATTCTATTAAAAAACTAGCATCGATAAGACAAAGTAACGATGCTCTGATATACGGTGACTATGAAGAAATTCTTGTGTCACACAAACATTTTGTTTTTAAAAGAAAATTGGACAATACGACAATTGTCGTTGCAGTTAACTCCAATAATAAAGAAATAGAAATTGAATTACTGGATAAATTTAAAGGCAATAAATTAATCGATATTCTAAACAGCAATGAGACAATTGTTAGCTGTGGCGGCAAATTTAGGATTAACCTTTATAAAAATTGGGGGAGAATCATGGTATTGCAGTAATTGTTTAAAAAGCTATTATTTTCTGGAAAGACGCATATTTTCATAAAGATACATGATCCCCTTGACATAGGCATCGCTCGGATTGTATTCAAACACAGCGTTATATAAAGCTTCCTTGTCATCGATGTTTCTGCCGCTTAAATTATGAATATAAAGATAATTTTCGATGCTGTAGAGATTGTCATCCAGCGCAAAGATATCTATATCATCATCGTTGCCGTTGGCATCCTTAAAAAATTTCATCAATGATGAGGGAAGGAATTGTCCCCATCCGCAGGCTCCGGCAAAAGATCCGATAAAAAAATATGCATCCTTCCCCGTTTTACTGCAAAACTCATATAATGCTTTGAGCTCTCTTAAGGCAAAAGCTTCTCTTTTTGGCATTAATATATATTGCGATACAAGAGCGTTGAATACATAAAAATTGCCTCTGAATTTTATGTTTGCAAAATTCGTTTCAATCGCAAGAATCGAAACTATAAGCTCGTAGTGGATTCCGTTTATTGATTCGATCTTTTTAAGCATTTCTTTATTTGACTCGATAAAATCCAGACCTTTCTTAATTTTTCCATCAAGACCGAATTGTGTTTTATACCATTCAAAATCTTTTTCATTATTATCGACTTTATTTTCTGCCATATTCTTGAAATAATCAGGCATTTTTTCATAAATTTTGAATTTTGGATCATTTAAAGCATCAGAAAACCATTTTTCCTGTTTTTTAGTAATCGCAAATTTGGTTTTTAATTCGATTAATTTATTTGTATAATCACTTTTGTTTTCCTCCGCTAAAATACTCATAGCAAAAAAAACAAATATTAAAACAGTATATTTTCTCATTGATAATAACTCTTTTTTAATGAAAGTATCGTGATGATATATCATAATATTGAAATAATAGTAAGAAAAAATTTTTCAAACCAAACTGATCTCACCGGAATTTATCTTAATTGCTTTGTCGTCATTTTCTTGTTTAAACACAATAGATCCGTCGTTATCAATGCTAATTATTATTCCGGTAATTGTAGTGCCGTTGTTTATCCATTTGGCTTTTTTGTTGATAATCTTGCAATACTTAAACCAGATTTTTTTTATTTTTGAAACATTTTTTTTAATTAGCAATAAATAAAACCATTTTTCAAGAAAACATCTATACTTATTAAAAAAATCTCCAATATCTATTTCTCTATCTGTCTCGACTAAAATTGATGTTGCTTTATTATCGAGTATAGACAGATCATCCTTTGTACAATTTACATTAATCCCAATTCCGACAATTATCTTTTTTAGTTTGCCTTCTACAAATTTTGACTCTGCAAGAATGCCTGCTATTTTTTTATCTTCAATATAAATATCATTGGGCCATTTTATCCATGCATTTTTAATTTTAAAAATTTTTAATACCGCGATTAAAGCAATAGATGAAGTTGCTATCAACCATGTCACGTTGTTATTATCTACGTCATTTAGCACAAAGGAACAGGCTATATTCTTGTTTTTAAAATCAGTCCATTTTTTATAATTTCTGCCTCTGCCACTTGTCTGATTGAAAGAATAAACAATTGTATTTTCAGAAAAATCATTTTCACTAAGATAGGTATTAGTAGATTCTATTACTTCAAGAAAAATAATATTTTTAAAGAAAGGCTTTTTCATAAGGCGGGATAAAAATTTAACGCAGAGCACTATAATATATCTTTATCTCTGCGTTATTATATAAATTTTTATTTTTTCTCTTCTTTAACTGAACCTTTTTTCATATCTTTTATGCCGTATTTTTTTGAAAACCTTTCGATCCTACCGGCTGTATCAACAAAAACCTGTTTTCCAGTAAAAAACGGGTGGCATTTTGAACAAATATCAACATGAATATTTTGTTTTGTCGATTTTGTTTTAAAGCTATTGCCGCAAACACAGGTAACTGTAGTTTCTTCGAATTTCGGATGAATATCTTTTTTCACTTTACTTCCTCCTGGAATAATTTTATATATAGCATAAATTATCAATTTTATTAATACTAAATTTATATATCTATAGTAATGATATAAATTACTGATTCATTGAATTTAAGAAGGCTTCATTATCCTTTGTTTTAGTCATTTTATCGATAAGGAATTCTAGAAGCTCAACATCCTCCATATTGTATAATACCCTTCTTAATACCCATAACTTTTTAAGAACATTTTCGTCAATAAGCAGTTCTTCTTTTCTTGTACCTGATTTTTTGATATTTAAGGCTGGGAAAATCCTTCTCTCTGCAAGTTTTCTGTCCAGATGGATTTCCATATTACCGGTACCCTTAAATTCTTCAAATATAACTTCATCCATCTTGGATCCGGTCTCAATTAAACCAGTTGCTATGATTGTAAGACTTCCTCCTTCCTCGATGTTTCTTGCTGCACCAAAGAATCTCTTTGGTTTATGCAATGCATTGGAGTCTACACCACCAGACAGAATCTTACCTGACGTAGGTAATACCTGATTATAAGCTCTTGCAAGTCTTGTTATAGAGTCTAAAAGAATCACCACATCTTTTTTATGCTCAACGAGTCGTTTTGCTTTTTCCAAAACGATTTCAGCTACCTGAACATGTCGTGTGTAAGGCTCATCGAAAGTCGAACTTACAACTTCAGCTTTAACATTTCTTTGCATTTCGGTTACCTCTTCAGGTCTTTCATCTATAAGTAATATAATCAGATAGGCTTCAGGATGATTTTCAACTATAGCATTGGCAATTGTCTGTAAAATTGTAGTTTTACCGGCTCTCGGAGGAGAAATAATCAATGCCCTCTGGCCTTTGCCTATAGGAGCGAATAAATCAATAATTCTGGTCATTAAATTGCAACTGTTTCCGCCCGATAAGTTAAATTTTTTATTAGGGTGTAAAGGGGTAAGATTATCAAATAATATCCTTGTTATAGCTGATTCCGGAGGCTCACCATTAACATGTTCGACTTTTAGTAAAGCAAAATATTTTTCGCCTTCCTTTGGCGGTCTTATCTGACCACTTACTGTATCACCCGTTTTTAATCCAAACAATCTAATTTGACTTGGAGATATGTAAATATCATCCGGACCGGATAAATAGTTATAATTTACCGATCTTAAAAAACCATATCCATCGGAAAGTATTTCCAAAACTCCTGAGGCATAGATGATTCCATTGCGATCCGTATGATTCTTTAAAATAACAAAAATCAAATCCTGCTTTTTCATCGTATTGAGATTATCAAGGTTTATACCCATTTTTTCGGCTTCTTCTTTTAACTTGCCAACATTCATATTTGTAAATTCATTGATGTTGAGTCTTGGCGCATTGGGGTCATCGATGAAATTTTTATTGGAATAATTTTCAGATTTTTTATATTGATAATTATTCTCTTTTGATTTACCGTTATTGCCATTTACGCCATTTGTCCCATTCAAATTTTCTGAATTGTTAACCTTTGTTTCAACAACAAGAACTTTCTTGCCTTTTCTTTCTGTCATTATAAATTCTCCCTTATTTAAAAATAAATTAATTTGGCTTATATATAAATTGATTACACATGATAGATGTATACATATAATTTTTGACTTATCTATTTATTTTAAAAAAACACATTTGCGATAAAAACATCTGATAATATATGGCAAGATATCCCTTTTATCTATATATTATATATCAGAAATTCAAAATATAAAAGATTAATATTAAAAATATACATAATTTTTATCTTATCATTTCACATCTGCCATTAAATATAACGCCATCGGAAATTTTTATCTTTTTTGCCTTAATATTGCCATAAATTCTTCCAGAAGGGAGCATCTCGACTTTATCGGTCGCAAAAACATCCCCTTCTATAGTACCTAAAACGATTATTGACTTAGCAGATACATTGGCTTTAATTACAGCATCTTCACCTATAACAAGTAACCCTGTGGAATTTATACTGCCTTCAAATGTGCCATTTATTTTTAAGGAATCATTGAAATTCAAGTCCCCATCAAAATAAGTACCTTTGCCAAGCACTGTTTTAATCTTTTTATTATTGTAATAATTTTCAAATAAATTAGACATTGTTTAAACTCATCGTACCATTAAATTATTTTGATTTAATTTTATTCATTTTTTTTATATGTTTCTTGATTTTAGTTTCTAGTTGATCTAAATTAAAATCCTGTTTTTTGTTATTTCTATTATCGCCATTTTTTTTGATTTCTATTATCTCATCTTCTAAACCTTTTAACATAGCCTGTACTTCATTAAAGTCTTTTTTAAATTTATTTATAAAGTTTTTAATTTGGTTTTCATTTTTAATATCGATTTTTTTGATATCATCGTACAATCTTTGCAAAGGTTTTTTTATATGCTTTGTAAAAGATATCAAATTGGCATTTAATGATTCTAAAATAGCCACATGTCTTTCATGATATAATAATTCATTTTGCAATGATCTGTTTTTTAATATTGATCTAATCCTTGCTAAAACCTCCGTGAAATTGAATGGTTTTGTTATATAATCATCTATACCCATTTCAAAACCAGCAACTTTAAATTTAGGATCATCAAGAGCAGAAAACATGATTATTGGTATTTTATTAAATTCTTTATATTTCGGCTGTTTTTTTATTTTTTGTGTAATTTCTATCCCTGTTATATCGGGAAGCTTATTATCCAGAAGAATCAGATCGGGTTTGTGCTCTTCTAACATTTTAAAAGCATCTTCGCCACAGGCACCTTTAATAACGGTAAACCCCAATTTTGACAACATTATATCAAAAAAGTCAAGGGTCATTTTGTCATCATCAATAATCAGTATTTTTCCTGTTAAATCCATATTGTTTTACCTGTTTATATTTTTCTAAATCCACATATATATTTATAAACAATTTAAAAGTAAAATATCAACAAAAATTTTAATTTGTTAAATTTTTTTCAAAATATTCTCTTACAATTTTTTTAAAATCTCTACCAGCTTTGAATACAGGTGTTGCATGTTTTGTAATATTAAGAGGCTCTCTAGTTCTCGGAGCTATTATAGTTTTTGCCTCAACAATCTTTGACTCAAAAGAACCAAATCCTCTTAATTCAATATGCTCACCTTTTGCAGTATTTTCCTTGATTACATCAAAAAAGTTTTCAATTATTAAATTGATAACTTTTAAGGATGTGTCTCTTTTGGCAAATTTATGTCTGTTGCTGATTCTTTCTTTAATAATGCCAACAATATCTGCTTTAGTCATACTATCCTAATTTATACACACGTCTTCTGATTATCGTTGTAAAACAAATATTATATATAAATACCAGGTAGTGGTTTATTTATATTTAAGAAAAAACATTTATCATTCTCATCCGCCTCACTCTGAATTTTAATATATAGTATTTAAAGTCTGGTAAGCGGAGAATACTTTTAAGTATAAATTCTATAATTATATTCATCTAGCCTAGAAAGCTTTTAAAAAGTAAGTATATTGTTTCATTTAGCTAATGCTAAATGAAACAATTATTTACAATTAAAATACCTTGGGTATAAAGCTAAACTTTAAGCTTTTTGTTCCTGTAAATCTTCTTTTTTTACAGATTTTTTGTGTGCATGCTGATGTTTGCCGCTTAATATGTCATTTATTCTTTTTGTTATATTAGCCTTTAACCTTGAACTTTTATTTTTTTTAAAAATATGTCGTTTTGCAGCTTTATCAACAAGACTAAAATATTCGCTTGTTTTTTTATTTATAAGATCAATATTTTTTTCATTAAGAGCTTCATTAATTCTTATCAAAGCAGTATGAATTTTTGATTTTAATATTTTATTTCTTTTCCTTCTTTCCAGATCCTTTCTTTGATTTTTGATGGCTGACTTGTTAAGTGGCATTTTATCTCCTTAATATTTTTTTTATATCTATATTTAAATGTCAATGATTTTATAAACAAGAAATGTAGGTAAATAACTACCAAAACTTTGACAAAATGTCAAGCAAATGTTAAAATTTAAACCTTTAAATCATGAAAAATTTAGAAAAAATACTTGGACAAATACCAAAATTATGTGGTGTTTACCTTTTTAAAGATAGCCAAACAAACATTATATACATCGGTAAAGCATTAAACTTATTTAACAGGGTAAATTCATATTTTAATAAGAATAATGATATAAAGACACAGGCTCTTGTAAAAAAAATTAAAAACATCGAATATTTTGTAACCAACAATGAAATTGAAGCTCTACTCCTGGAAAATAATTTAATCAAACAACATCAGCCTAAGTATAACATCCAGCTTAAAGATTCAAAAAGTTTCCCCTTTTTAAAGATAACCAGTGAAAATTTGCCAAGAATAATAAAATGCCGTGAAAAAATCAATCCAGATGATGAATATTATGGACCTTTTGTAAACATGGCTATTTTAAATTTCTTACAAAAAATATTTGTTGATATTTTTAAAATACGATCATGTAAAAAGATTTTTAAACCTCCGTATAATTATACCCCATGTCTCATTTATCATATCGAAAAATGTTTGGCGCCGTGTGCCGGTTATATAACCGAAGAAGAATATTTAAGAAATATCAATATGGCTCGTGAAATTTTAAAGGGCAATATAAAAAAAATAATCTCATTATTAAAAGAAAAAATGAATGAACATTCTCAAAACCTTGAGTTTGAAAAAGCTGCAAAAATAAGAGATGAGCTTAAAATTCTTGAAGAATATGATACAATGCAGTTTATTGATACTGCCAGTCAGGATGATGCCGATTATATTGGGATATTCTCTGATTTTAATAATGCATGCGTGTCTATAATATCCGAACGCAGAGGTAAGATAATCAACAAGAGAAACTTTATTATAACTCACATTGTAGATTATACATCATTGCTTAATGATTTTTTAAGTACCTACTATCTTGATAATACTGATATGCCATTTAATATTTTTATACAGGAAGAAATAAATGATGCTAGACTAATCGAATATGCAGTAAAGGAAAAATTTAATACAAATATCAAAATCAAAACGCCGGTTAGTATTAAGGAAAAAAAATTAGTCAAATTAGCTAAGGAAAACGCTGAAATTTATTTTGAGGAGAAACAGTATAAATTGGAAAATATCCACACGTTAAGGGAATTAAAAAAAGAACTTAATCTTAAAAAACTTCCAAGGGTCATTGAAGGCTTTGATATTGCAACACTAGATGGTAAACATAACACGGCAAGTATGGTAAGTTTTATAGACGGTAATCCCAATAGAGCCGGATATAGGCAGTTTAACATAACGGATCAGGAACATCCAAATGACTATGCAATGATAGAAGAGGTTATTGCAAGAAGATATCAAAGACTTAAGAATGAAAAAAGACAGATGCCTGATCTAATACTAGTTGATGGAGGCAAAGGTCAAGTTAGTGCCGCAAAAAAAATTCTTGAGATATTGGGACTCGATATTGATTTAATAGGGCTTGCAAAAAAAAACGAGTATATTTTCCTTAAAGATGCCAAAAATCCTGTTATATTAAACAAAGGATCTATGTCCTTAAAGCTCCTTCAAAAAATACGTGATGAATCACACAGATTTAGCAATACCAGACTTAATAGAAGATATGTCAAAAAAACAACCGAAACACGATTGTCTCAAATAAAAGGACTCGGCAAAAAAAGAATAAATATGCTATTAAAAAAATTTGGCTCAACAAAAGGTATTGCAAATGCTTCTGTTGATGATATAGCGTCCATAGGAATGATAGGCAATGAGCTTGCCATAAAAATAAAAAAAGATCTTAATAATATAAAAGAATAGGGGAATTATAAAATCGTCAAACCCAAAGTACGGAAGGTGACAAAAAAGAGCCAATTAAAACAAATATCATATTTTTCAATTAAATTTAACAATACAGTTTTGTGGGCATTTTTCAACACAGATTGCATTATGGTTACACTTTGTATAATCAATTTGGGCTAGATTATCCTTAACAACAATTGCTTGAGTAGGACAATTTTTTTCACAAATTTTGCAGGCAATGCAGGCGAGTTTGCACACATCTTTTGCCTTTTTACCCTTATCTTTGTTATTACATATAACAAGTACTTTCTGTTTTTTTGGTACTTCCTTTATTAACTGTCTTGGACATACGGCAATACATTTTTTGCAAAATCTACATTTGTCTGGATCAACTACAGCCACTCCATCTTCATTAATATGAATCGCATCAAAAGGACATACTTCGACACAGCTTCCCAGTCCAATGCAGCCGTATATACATGCCTTATCACCTGTGAATAATAAGCTTGCTGCCTGACAATTATGAATTCCTTTATATTTATAATTCACCTTTGCGTCTTTTCTGCCCGCTCTGCAGTGAACGAAAACAACATATTCATCCTTTGCAGATACGTCTATGCCCAGAGCCTGAGAAATTTTTTTAGTTGTTTCAGCTCCGCCGGCGACACAGCCGTTTGCCTCAGCCTTGCCTTTTGCAATAGCTTCGGCTAAACCCTGGCAACCAGGAAATCCGCATGCTCCGCAGTTAGTCCCCGGAAGGAGACTCAATATCAATGCTTCTTTTTCATCCGCTTTAACTGCAAGATATTTAAATGCAAACGCAAGGAAAAACCCAAAAAATATGCCGATAAAACCAAGAGCTCCGGCAGCAATGAAAATATTTTTATATGTAAAAATGAAATCGATAAAATTTAATGATAAAAAATTTATGCTGAACATGTGTATTTTAACTCCTGTATTTTATAGTCCAAACAAACCCTTAAATCCTAAAAATGCCAATGACATCAAACTTGCTGTTATAAAAGCAATAGGATAACCTTTAAACGAATGCGGTATCGGAGCCAGTGATATTCTTTCTCTTATACCTGCAAAAAGAATGATTGCCAGAGCGTAACCTCCTGCAACACCGATCGAATAAACAAGATTATTTATAAAATTTAATTTATAATCAACACCCAAAAATGCCGCGCCAAGTATCGCGCAATTAACAACAATTAACGGAAGATATATCCCCAATGCTTTATATAATATAGGGAAAAACCTCTTAATTACCATTTCTGTAAGCTGGACAAAAGTGGCAATGGTTAAAATGAATGCAGCTGTACGCAGATAAACCAGATCAAAAGGCACTAAAATAAAATTGTATATTAGCCATGATATAGAGGATGACATGCACATAACAAACATTACTGCAAAACTCATCCCCGTTGATGCTTCCATATTGTTTGATATACCGAAGAATGAACATAATGCAAGAAACCTCATGAGTAAAATATTATTAACTATCATTCCACTTAAGATCAACAGCAAGAAATTCATGTCATTATTAACCATCTATATTAAACCTCCAAAGTATTCATTCATAAAAACGTATCAATCAAAAAGCTTGTTTTTTAATGCCATTAAAAAACCAATAACTAAAAATGCTCCGGGTGGCAATATCATCAATAAAAACGGTTGAAAATTAAATTTAGTTAAATCAATAACAAAAGGCGTATCAACGAGGATAGTGCCATTACCCAGTATTTCCCTGATAAATCCTATTAATGCGATTACTACGGTAAATCCCACACTCATACCAAGTGCATCGAGTATAGATGCGGGGACTGTATTCTTGCAGGCAAAAGACTCTGCTCTTCCCATAACAATACAGTTAACAACGATCAATGGTACGAATACACCAAGAGAGCTTGACAAACTCGGCAAGTAAGCCTTCAAAGAATAATCCGCTATAGTAACAAAAGTAGAAATTATAACAATAAACGAAGGAATCCTTACTTCATTTGGTATAAATTTTCTCAGTAATGAAATAACTATATTCGAGCCCAGTACAACGAAAGCAAAAGCCATGCCCATGCCGAGTCCGTTTATTGTTGATGTTGATACAGCCAATGTAGGACAGAGTCCGAGCATTATAACCAGAATAGGATTTTCCTTTACGAATCCTTTTGTAAATTCATTCCATAATTGTTTCAATCTTTCACCCATAGACTCTCCTTATTTACTCCTGCATACTTTTATTTATCGCATTGGTAACCGCTCTTGAAGAAATCGTAGCCGCTGTTATTGCATCTATCTGCCCGTTTTGAGGATCATCCTTTTTAAGTACAACTTCGTCTTGTGATTTGCCTTCGTATTGATTAAGGAAACCTTCTGTTTTTATTTTTGTTCCCAGACCAGGAGTCTCGTTTTGATCTATAATTATTATTTTTGTTATCTTTTTTTCATTGTTCATGCCAAATAATATCTGTATAGGACCGCCATATCCGGTTGCCATTGTTTTTATTGCAACACCCACAGCCGTGCCATTGCTGTCATAGCCTGTCCATTTTTTATCGGCTATTGTTTCATCGAATTTCACCGCACCGGGAATTACGAGTTTTAAAGAATCAAGCAATGCTTCTCTTTTATACTGCTCGATTTTAGGTTTTGTAATTGAATACACATAAGCAAGGCTCCCCGCAGCCAATATACAGATAAGCCCGAGAATTAAACTCATTTTGATGAAGTTTTTCAATTTTTCCCCCCTCTTATTGCACCGAATTTTCGAGGTCTGATATATTTTTCAAGTAAAGGAACAACACAGTTCATCAGTAATATTGAGTAGCAAACGCCCTCCGGAAAACCGCCGAATCTTCTGATCAATGAAGCGATTAATCCGCAACCTATACCGAATACGATCTCTCCTGCCTTTGAAGTCGGTGCTGTGACCATGTCGGTTGCCATAAAAAACGCCCCAAGGATTAAACCTCCGGCGAGTATTTCAAAAAACGGATCCCTGCCGAATAAGAACGACATAACAAAAACAGTTAAAATGTATGATAATGGGATTCTCAAATTTATAACTCTTAATAGTAATAAAAATAGCGCTCCGATCAATAAGGCAAGTTTACAGGTTTCGCCAAGGGAGCCTGGAATATTTCCCAAAAACATATCTAAATAACTTGGTAATGGAGTTGCAAGTTTCATCTTCACAATAGCAAGCGGCGAAGCGGTTGCAGCTACATCACTTGTTGCGGCTGCAATAGCATCGGCATTAAATAAATATCTTACAGGCATGGTCCATGTAGTCATCTGTACTGGAAAACATGCAAGCAACGCTGCCCTTGCAGCAAGAGCTGGATTGAAAATATTATATCCCAACCCACCAAATAATTGTTTAACAATAAATATTGCAAAAAAAGCGCCTACAATAACCATCCACCATGGGATAGTAGGAGGCAGATTAAATGCAAGTAAAATACCGGTAACTATGGCACTGCCGTCATATATTGTAATTTTCCTTTTAAATACAATTTGAGAAAAAAGCTCAAAAATCAAGCAAGATATTACACTTATTAAGATTACAATAAAACTTTTTAATCCAAATAAATATATTGATGCTATAACAGCCGGAATCAAACTTATATTTACAGCATGCATTATCTTAGTAATATTAACATTGTCTTTTAAATGAGGAGACACCGATACATTAATTTGATTATCCAAATGATTCTCCTTAATATATATATTTATTTTTTATTAGTTGCTAATCTCATTTTAGCATATTTAAAGTAATGCACTAGAGGTATGCCTGCCGAACAAACATACGCGCATGATCCACATTCGATACAGTCAAGGACTCCGTATTCTTTACATTTATTAAAGTCTCCTATTTTAGCAAAAGCCCCAATATGATTTGGACTTAAATACATAGGACATACGCTGACACACCTGCCGCATTTTATACATGCGGCTTCTTCAATATCGCTTATTGATTTTAACAATAAAATACCGCTTGTGCCTTTTATAACAGGTACATCAAGAGTATACTGGGCAATACCCATCATAGGACCACCCATTAAAATTTTTTTTATTTCCCCTGTTAAACCACCGCAGTATTCTACAATATCTTTAAATGGAGTCCCCAGTCTTACAAGTACATTTTTAGGATCTTTTATACCGTCACCTGATACTGTGATTACTCTTTCTATTAAAGGTTTACCGCTACAAACTGCCTGTTGGATAGCATAAACAGTACCTATATTCTGCACAATTACACCAACATCAAAGGGAAGTCCGCCTGATGGAACTTCTTTTTTTAGTATTGCTTTTATCAGTTGTTTTTCTGCTCCTTGCGGATACTTGACTTTTAACATTACGGTTTCAATTTTATCCTGTAAACCAAGAGATTCAATCTTATCTTTAAATATTTTTACTGCATCTTTTTTGTTGGCTTCGATGCCGATAAAAGCCTTATTAATTCCCAGCACTTTTAAGATTATCTGTATTCCCTCTATTATATTATTTGTTTTCTCAAGCATCAGTCTATAATCATTGGTCAAATAAGGTTCACATTCGACACCGTTTACAACAAGTGCTTCGATTTTTTTTTCTTTAGGAGGAGTTAATTTTACGTGAGTGGGGAATGCCGCACCGCCAAGTCCTACAATACCTGCTTCTTTAATTAAATTAATTATTGTTTCACTGGACAAAGTAGTCCATTCATTATTCTGGTATGCGATAGAATCAGTTTTACCTTCGGGATTTTCTATTACTATTGAATTTACATGTTTTGCAATTACCGGATGCACAAAAGGCTCTATAGCAGTCACCTTGCCTGCTATACTTGCATAAATTGGACTTGAAACGAACCCATTAGCCTCGCAAATTTTTTGCCCTTCTTTTACCTCATCGCCAATATTAACAAGAATATTGCATGGTGCACCTATATGCTGATGCACGGGAATTATAACTTTTTTTGGCAAAGGCATTGTTTCAATTGCCTTATCTTTAGTAAAATGCTTGTTGTCAGGCGGATGAATACCGCCTTTAAATGTTTTAAGTAATAGCATTGATTTTTACCGTTTTTAATTAAGAATTTGAAAAGACAAAATACCTTATATATTTTAAATTTGTTTTTGTCAAGAGGGGCAATAAGTAATGTCAATACTTATTTAAAATGTCCTTTTTATGAAATTTTTTTTAATTTTATACCAAAAATAAATAGCGGTATTAATCCCGCTGTTTAGTAGGCAACCTTTTTATTTTTAAGATTGTTTGCAATTATGAAAACAGGGATGGCCGACAATTGTATTGCCACAGAAAATATTACCAGTATCAAAATTTGATTGTTATCATACAATAATCCTATAATTGAGCTACCTAAAAACCACATGATCCCGAATCCCATGTGAAACATTCCAAATGCGGTAGCTTTTTTATCCTGAGGTACAAGATCGGAAACCACAGCACGCATGATTGATTCTACAGCACCCATGCCGATGCCCCATAGAATTAATCCAAAAACAGCGGGTATGACAGTGCCCAGGTAAACAAACGGTGCAAAAACACTCGATATGGCGAATGCAATAATGACTATAATAAAGCCTTTTTTATCATATATGTATCCGAAAATCAGTGCAAATAATGCATCAACACCCATGCTTACTGAATAGAGTATTGGTATCCAGTATTCCGGCAATATATTTATTTTTTTAAAATGATATGCAATAAGTGGAAAATCAATAAAACCGCATGCGATTAATCCTGCTCCAATAAGATATATCCAGAATGCCTTTGAGAAACCTTTTGCTCCTATCCTTGGAGATTTAACTTGTAATTTTGATGGAGTTGGCACGAGAATTTTAGTTATAAAGATAGTAACGATAGCCAGTATTGCAGGTATGAATAAAATTAAAAAAGAAAATTTATAAACGCTTATATCACTGATTGCAGAAATATTCTTATGCCCTTTGAAAAACAAAACAGTCGCAAGGATTAAAGGTCCGGTTATTGCGCCTATTTGGTCGAGCGCTTCATGAAGACCGAATCCAAATCCGCTGCCAGTCTGGCTTGTAGCATACGACAGCAGCGCATCACGCGCAGGATTTCTTATTGCCTTGCCGATCCTTTCGGCAAACACAAGTAATATTGCTATTTCCCATCTTCCGACAAAAGCAAGCATCGGGAGAGCTAAAAGCTGAAAACAATAACCGAATATAGTAATGAACCAGTATTTTTTTGTCTTGTCTGCTATTATACCGGATATTAGTCTTAAAGAATAACCTAGTAATTCTCCAGCACCGGCGGCGATACCAACTGCAACAGCACCTGCCCCAAGAATTTTTAAAAATTGACCAACAAGGCTTCGTCCTCCCTCATAGGTCATATCAGAAAACAGGCTGACTATACCAAATAATACGACAAAAGTTATTGCAAGATTTTTTATGTTTTTGTTTTTTTTACCATCCATTTTGATTTCCTTAAAAATTTAGGGTGTTATTTTTTCATGCTTTCCATAAATTTTATTATTACGTCTTTATGCATATTATTATATTCATTGCCCGGCGTTTTACCGCATTTCCTGCATTTAACGTCATAAGCTGAGTTTATTGTACCGCATTCCTGGCATGAATAATGTTTTACCATATCTTTAAACCATTTTTCATATCCGTTTTCTTTGATGCATTTTAGAGAGTCCCAGAGCTCGATCCTGTGAGGCGCCTGTGATTGAAATTCTTTTAAATCATTGCAAGGATAATCACCGCATTGACTGCAAAATTTCACATTTTTCTCTTTTGCGCATTTATACATTTTGCATAAGTTTTCGCAATAAAAGCTTCGTTTGTCAGATCTGCATCCATAACAGGTTACCTCTTCAACAGTTTTTCCCCATTGATTTGCCAAAGCCTTTAATCTTGCAGGCTCATCGATTGACCCAATGTAAAGAGCACATGAAGGGCAGAATAATCCGCAGACCGCTGCGAGTTTTTCCTCTATTTTTAAATTTTTATCAATCATAAGATATTCTCCAATAAAATATTTTGGCATTCCTGCGAAGGTATGATACCCTAAATAAATAATATATTTATTTAGAGAATAAAATTGGCAAAAGGTTGCAAAATTTTATTTTTTTAAATACACGCCCCATGCATTTACGCCTGCTCCAAAATCAAGATAGGCTGTATTACCATACTGATATACTAAAACTCTGTCTGCAAAAGGGATGATAAAAAGAGCACAATTTTTATCTATACCTGATGCTTGAATGTCTGCTTCATATCCCCAGATGCCATTTGCAGTTAATTGGATAAGACCTTCTGTTGTACCAGTGTGATATGTGTCTTTAGTATAAATATCGAATGAAATTTTTATCTTCTTTTTTTCTTCATTAATTGTTAGTTTTCCATTAATATTTTGCGCGTCTATGTTGAATTCACCAAACGAGGCTGAGTGAATATCAATGTTTTTGTCAGATGACTGTGTCAGGATAAAAGACAATTCTTTATTGCCATATTTCCATTTGCCGGAAATATTTTGTGATTTTATAGTTCCTTCAAAAATTGCATTCATTTTGCCGTTATCTGCGTATTCTACAAGACTGATCGATGCTCCGCTTTTTTCTCCTGTCAAATATATGGGGATCATTTTCTTAGAATAATAGTAATATCCGAACAATTGTCCTTTTTGATATTGATCATATTCAAATATAACAACATTAATTTGATATTTATCATTGATTGATCCATTGTATCTTGAAACATTCAAATTTTGTATTTCTGCATGAATCGTTACAGAAGAAAGCATTAGAATTAATATAATTGCAATATATCGCATTTTTATCTCCCGGATTTATTTTAGAAACAAATAATAATAAAAATAAAGTCAAAAAACAAATAAATTTTCAAATGAAAATCAAATTTATACTTAACTGCAGTACCTTCTCGCTTTTTGGAGATAACCGTTATTGTATTGACGAGAAACCAAAGGGAAATAACAAAAAATTACACTATTGGCATAAAACATCACTTGACTTTAATATGTAAAATACTTTATTTTTTACCAAATTATTAAAATTTAATGGAGGATTTTTATGACAAAAATAAACAAAATCATTGTGGTTGTTCTTATTTTTTCTTTATGCTTTAATTT
The DNA here is from genome assembly GCA_964531405.1 of uncultured Spirochaetales bacterium. Lineage (GTDB taxonomy): Bacteria > Spirochaetota > GWE2-31-10 > GWE2-31-10 > JAFGQB01 > CAZHHK01. The sequence goes on from CAZHHK010000003.1 coordinate 18,510, forward strand.
TTCTATTTTCCCGGAAGATAATCCAAATGAAATTATTGGTGATTGGTTTTACATTACAGACGTCTTAAATAAAGGCGACTCTAAGGTTATAATTAATGGTAAAGAGAAATCAGCATTTCAATTTTATCCAGAAACTATTAATGGCAAGGAGGTACAGGTTGCTTTATTGTCCGGTTATGTTACAACAAAATTCCCTTATGGCTTCTTAGGAATGGGGATAAAACCAAAAACTGAAATAGCCGCCAAATTAAAACAGGCAAAGGGCATAAAATTTAAAACAATGGGTGATGGCAAACAATACAGGGTTAAAATAGAACTATCAAGCATCAAGGACTATGATCATTACGGTAAAGTTTTTAAAGCAACAGCAACTCCTACCGAGGTTGTAGTTTTATACAGTCAATTGAGTCAGGAAGGCTGGGGTCAAAGAATGGCATTTAATGCAAAATTTGCCGAACAAATTTCATTCCAGACAATCGGTCAGCCCCATAAAAGCATTCTTTTAAAAATTTGGGATCTTCAATTGGTTTATTAAAAATATTTTATATTATTTAAAATAATTGAACACAAAAAGCTCTATTCTATAAGGAATAGGGCTTTTTTTTATCTCTTCTGTTTTTAATTTTGTAAAGTTTGATTTGCTAGTTTGAAAAAATGGAAAAAATAGTTATAGACATAAAAATTGTAATATATTGAAAAAAATAAAAAAAGACATAAAGCTGTTAAAGAAAAATCATCTTTACCGACGATAATTTAAAAGCAAATTAATTTGAATTTTAATATTTTTTTGTGACTTTTTTAAAGTCAGTAAGGAGCAAATGTGTATGAGTCTTGCAAAAGTAGTTGATATTGATGCGGACAAATGTATTACGTGCTATAAATGTATTCTATCTTGCCCTGTAAAATTTGCGAATAAAGCTATAAACGATCATATCGAAATAAATCCCGAGTTATGCATTGGATGCGGAGAATGTCTAAAAGCCTGTACTCACAATGCAAGAAAGCTAATCGATGACTTTGACAGTTTCTTAAAATCACTGGCAAATAAAGAAAAAATGATTGCAATCGTTGCGCCTTCTGTTGCCGCAAATTTTCCAAATCAGGAGTTAAATTTAAACGGCTGGCTTAAATCGATTGGAGTCGAAGCCTGCTTTGATGTAAGTTTTGGTGCAGAGCTAACCATCAAAAGCTATCTGGAATATATAAAAAGGGAAAAGCCAGAAATGGTAATATCCCAGCCATGTCCGGCGATAGTAACATTTATAGAAATATACAGACCTCAACTGATACCGTTTCTTGCACCCGTTGACAGTCCCATGGCTCACACAATGAAAATGATAAAAGAATTTTATCCTCAATATAAAAATCACAAAATAGCGGTGGTTTCTCCATGCATAGCAAAACGAAGAGAATTCGATGAAATAGGGATTGGAGATTATAATATTACAATGGTGAGTATAAAAGATCATTTCGAAAAAAACAGTATAAATCTAGACAGATTCCCAAAGATTGATTTTGATAATGACCCTGCAGAAAGAGCCGTGGTATTCTCGACTCCCGGCGGTTTAATGAGGACTGCAGTAAGAGATTATCCTGATATAATAAATGTTACCCGTAAACTCGAAGGACCTCAAATGATGTATAAATATCTTGCATATCTAAATAAAGACATTGATAAAAGAGTGAACCCTCTTTTACTGGATTGTTTAAACTGTGAAATGGGTTGTAATGGCGGTACAGGGACTTATGCACAATTTGAAACCATAGACGGTGTGGATTATTATGTGGAAGAAAGACGGAAAAAAATGCAAAAAATTCATAAAACTGAATCAAAAGGGATAATCTCTAAATCCAAAGTAAAAAAATTTCAAAAGACTATTGCCAAATACTGGAAAAAAGATTTGTATATCAGAAAATATAAAGACAGATCAGAAAATTTTAAAAATAATATAAAAATACCTCAAGAAGAATCAATCAATGAGATATATAGATCAATGATGAAGGATAGTAAAGAAGATATATTAAATTGCGGCAGTTGCGGTTATGGCAAGTGTGAAAAGATGGCAATCGCAATTTATAATAATATAAATAAAAAAAACAACTGTATATTTTATTTAAAAGAAAGTGTTGATAAAGAAAGAAAACAAAAAGAAAAATTAATTAATGATCTTGCTTTTAAGGTTGAAAATGTTTCGAATACGGTAAAACTGCTGATATCAACAATGGAAGATCTTACAAATCAAATAAACAATCAATATACATCGATAAAAACAATTATCGAAGAAACAAATACGGTTATTAAATCGGTACAAAATGTAGGCAATCTTGCGGATTCCAGAAAGGAAACTTTTACGAAGCTGGTTGATATTACAGAAAAAGGAAGTAAAAAAATTTCTAAAACAAATGAAATAATACAGAGTATCTCTTCAAGTACAGACGATATGATAAAATTAATCGATGTTATAAATAATGTAACAGCCCAGACTAACATGCTTGCATTAAATGCTTCAATTGAAGCCGCTCATGCAGGAGAGGCAGGCAAAGGCTTTGCTGTGGTAGCAACAGAGATACGTAAGCTTGCAGAGTCGGCAATATTAAGTACAGGCAAAATCAGTAAATCATTAAAGGATACGATAGGTAAAATGAAAGAATCTCTGGGATTGAGTAAAGACAGTCAGCTTGCATTTGACGGCATTATAAATGAAGTAATCGAAGTAAATAGTACTTTCTCGCTTATACTTGAGGACATAAAAAATCTTTCTAATAAAAGTACTACAATATTAAGTATATTATCATCATTATCAGAAGAGGCAAATATGGTAAAATCAAATTCTGACAATATAAAAAATGAAACCGAAAATATTATGAAGTCTTTGATTCAGATGATTAAGTCTTAAAAATTATGTTTTGATATTTTAAGTTTTTTCAAAAAAAGTAGACAAATCAAAATTCATAATTATATAATTATGTCTAAAAGTATCCCCAGACAATTAAACTTTAAATATTATGGTAAAGTTTAATTGTTGGACGGATGGGATAAATCATATGCCCGATCAGATTATAAGCGATGATTTTAAAAAGGCGATTGTTGACTATCTATATCTTATCGAAAGAAATTACCCCTTTAAATCTATTTTAAAGATAATCGGAGACAGATATAGATTAAACAGCATTCAAAGATCTGTATTGATGAGAGGTGTTTATAATAAGAAAGTTGCGGATTTAAGGAAAAATAAAATTATCGATGTAAAATATTTAGTTGATAACACTGTCAGCATAGACTGCTATAACGTCTTGATTACCATTGCAAGTTATATAACTGGAAAATTTGTTTATGTTGCAAATGACGGCTTTTTAAGGGATGCTGCAGAGTCCCATGGTAAACTTAATAAACAGGAAGCTATGGAAAGGGCACTTGATTTATGTATAAATTATTTAAAAGATATTAACGATTGCCAGTTTGTTTTTTATCTTGATAAACCTGTAAGCTATAGCGTAGATTTTGCAAAACACATAAATGATAAATTAAATAAAAATTTTATAAATGGCAGTGCAAAAACGGTTAAATCTGCAGATTTTTATTTGATAGAAAATAAAGATACGATCGGATGTACTAGTGATGCAATAATAATAGATAAAATGGATAAAATATTAGATTTGGCGTATAATGTTATAATGTATAACTTTAAGCCTGATCTTTTTTATGTTGAAAAATTTATCAATTTATTTTAGATTATCAGGCAAGAAGATTATAGTAATGAAAACAATTGTCGTTTTGTCAGATATACATTACCCAACACGACTCAATATATTCCCCTACGAAAAAATAGAGCCTTATATTAAAAAAGCTGATTATATTTTTGCTCTTGGAGATTATGACACAAGAGAAGGACTGGATATATTGTATGGCTTCAACAAAGAGCTTTATGCAGTAAGTGGCAATATGGATGATCCGTCAGTAAAGGCGAGTCTTCCTTCGGTTATTACGCTAAAAATTGAAAATGTCAATATAGGGCTTACTCATGGTTGGGGTGCTCCATTTGGATTAAGAGAAAAGATATTAAAACAGTTTACAGAAATTGATTTGATATGTTATGGTCATACTCATAGTGAATATTTTAAAAAAGAATATTCTGTATATTTTTTTAATCCCGGAAGCGTCTCGGGGACAAATCCAAGTTTTGGTATTTTAACTATTGATAATAAAAAAATTGATGCAAAAATAATAAGGCTATAGCGAGAAAAATGAAATTTGAAGATATTGATTTTAATATTTTTAAGAGTGCAATAGATATTTATCTTGATATTGCATATCCAAATGGAATAAAAGAAAATAGCTTTTGTTATAAAAATATCGAAACCTTAAAAAAGGCTACCAATCTTAGTGATGTTCTGTCTGTTTTTGAAAAGCAAAAAATATCTACGGATGGCTCTGATGGTAAAGTGAAATATGTTGTAAGATTGGGATCAGAAAAATATCCTTTTATGAAACTTGTTCTTCTGGAAACAGATAAAAAGGATGAATTCGGATTTCTCATTGACCGTCATACTGAGTATCTTGCATTAATGAGAGAGTCTCATTCTTTTGAAGAGGAAGTGAGGATCAAAGCCTATTCCAAAGAAATAAAATACAAAATCGAGGAAGAATTCCATAAAAATCATATCCCCACTTATCGTGATATAATAAAGAAAGTTACTCATGATCTTATGTTTAAATTTAAGACAGCGGATGTCCATAAAAACGGTATAAAAGTATTGATCGTTGAGGATGATGAGGATATATCCAATCTATATAGAGTCAGTTTAGAATTGTTGGGTTATACAGTAAGCCAATCGTTTAATGGGGAAGATGCCTTAAATAAAGTATCTCATGAATTTAATAATATAATGATGCTGGATCTTATGATGCCTATGATGAGTGGATTTGAAGTAATAAAAAGGGTTGCTGATGAAATATCCATAATAGTGGTTACTTCTTTATCTGATTTTAATAGCAAAAAAGAATGTATTAAAAATGGAGCGAAAGCTGTTTTAGTCAAACCTGTTGAGCCAGTATTAATTGATAAAACTATACAAAAGATATTAAATATAAATAATTGAATTTTAGGAGAATGATTAATGCTTAATATTTTTTTATATCTGCTTTTAGGATTATTCGCAGGCATCTTTAGTGGGATTGTAGGTCTTGGCGGGGGAGTAATAATTGTCCCGGCGCTTGTCTTTTTATTTGGATTTACACAGCAGCAGGCTCAAGGTACGACCCTTGCTCTGCTTGTTCCGCCTATAGGCTTTCTTGCCGCTTATACATATTACAAAAATGGATTTGTCAATTTTCAGGTTGCGGCATTTGTCTGTATAGGATTTTTTATCGGTGGATTGCTGGGGTCAAAGGTCGCAGTCCATTTGCCTAATGTCATTTTGCAGAAGATATTTGGCGGGGCAATGCTTTTAATCGGCGTATATATGATTTTTAAAAAATAAAGATATTTTTTAAAAATTGTTGTGATATTAAGATTAATTATAGATCATTTCGATAAATTTAATTGTATTATCAAATTATAAGCGATATAATTATAGTAATTTATATGTCTATAAAAAAAATCTTTTTATTATCTGTAATATTTATTTTTGTTTATTCAATTTCATGCACAGCTTCAAATTCCTTAAAGCGTAATACTGCGGTTTTCCCATTATTTTTTGATAAATCATCTTCCAAATATACTTACCTTGCCGATATCTTAAGGGATGAAATAAAAATAACCCTTGAGAATTACTGCCGGATTATTGACTTTAAATCGGTAAACGATGCTGTTGAAAAACTTGGGTTAAGTAACAAATATTTAACCGATGCTGATGTTTTTAATGCGGCATTGACTATAGATGCCGATAATGTAGTGTTTTGTGATTTTCAGGTTGTAAATGACAGAATAAAACTCAATTTTAAATTTATGGATATTATAACAGGCGAAAAAATTGTCGAAAGTTCTAAATTAATAAAATTTGATTTTGATATGTACAGATATATCAGGCAATTTATACAGGAGAATAGCGATAAAATAATAAATAAAGTTACTTATTATAATATAAATTTGTTAAATAATCTGGATACTGTTAAAAATAAAAACATAACAACAATAATAAATAATCTTATAAGTCAGAATGATTCATATTGGAAAGTTATATTGGATATAGGCGATGTTAAATTGCCAGTCGAAATACCTTTTGCAAAGAATGTGCTCATTTTTATTAATAAAACAAACTCCAATTACACTGTTGACGTTGACGGAATAAAAAATGATGAAAAAAATAAAATCAAAATATTTTCATTCAACAACGAACTCAATAAAACTCGTTTGATTAATATTATCGATGGTGATAAAATTATAAAGTATAAATATGTTCAATCCAAGCCATATGAAGTTGTTATTAAATATATTGATAATGATTTGTTTAAAGATGTTACTAAAACAATATTTTTTATTGATGATTTAATAAATATGTCAACTTCAGGACATGTAGGTGTGGACTTTAGGATTGGTTTTGCGCTTCCCTTAAAATCATTGCTTTATAATGGGTTATATTTTAATTTTTCATTAAACACAAAAGCATTAAATTATGTTGAGGATGAAACGGGTATATATTTTTATAGGCCTTCTTACAAACTGAAATTCGGGTTTGGTTATCAGCGTTTTTTTTATATCAAAAAAATTGTTGCAATTTCAATTGGTCTTGAATCCGGATTTGAATTTTCAATATTGTCGTTTATTATAAAAAACAAAATTAAGTATGATCTTTTTAGTCCTGCAATAGGATTCCCTTCAGTTTATTTTGGTTTTCCATTTGAAGTTAATATTTTTGCTAACAATTATATAAATTTAATTGTTGGCGTCGAACCTGTTTTGAGATTGGCAATGAATTATATAGTTTATAACGGCTCTATTTGGATAGAGTACCTTGATGAAACAAGAGGGGCAGGGTTTAAATATTTTAGGTATAATATCGGTAATTATATAACATGTGATTTGTTTTTTTATGATATGCCTGTTTATATAGGATTTAGAGTAAAAATATAAGATACTATATAGTAAATATTCCCGCATTATATGAAAACTAATTTTTATGAAAGAGTTTATGCAAAATTAAAGGAAGTCCCAAAAGGTTATGTAACAACATACAAAGAGCTTTCTAAAGCTTTAAATACCAAAGCTTACCGGGCAGTTGGCAATGCAATGAGACATAATCCATATGCGCCGGTTGTACCCTGTCATCGTGTTGTTAGAAGCGATGGCACAATAGGTGGATTTAATGGGAAAACAAAGGGCAAGGAAATTGATAATAAGATAAAGCTTTTGAAGAATGAAGGTGTTATAGTAAAAGATAATAAGATTGTAGATTTTAATAAAATATTATATAAATTTCGACATGGATAAAAAAATAGAATATTTAAAACAAATACTCCCTCTTATAAACGAAATTGATTTGAACAAATTAAATAATAAACAAAAAGAATGCATCAATAAAATTTACGAGCATTATAAATTTAATCATCAAAGCTTTAAACCCTTAATTCGTAAAAGTTTTAAAGAAAAAAGATCTAAAATGGATATTAAAAAGATTAAAAATTATTCTCTAAGATTAAATAAAAAAATTATCGCTTTGAATGAATTTAAAAATGCCAAATCTATTTTTTGTTATGTGTCGTTTGACAGTGAGATAGATACGTATTATCTGCTTCAATATTGCCTTGAAAATAATAAAATCCTTTGTGTGCCTGTAATCAAAGATAATAAAATGATAGCAAGCAGGATACGAAGTCTGGATAATTTTAAAAAGAATAATTTTAATATTCCAGAGCCGTCAGAAATTTGTGAGATTAAGAAGAATGAAATTGATTTGATTATAGTCCCTGCACTTGCTTATAATCCATTGGGTTTTAGACTGGGATATGGTAAAGGATTTTATGATAATTATCTTAAAGATTATAACGGTTATACAATCGGTATGATTTTTAAAAAATTTGTTACTACAGATTTGATTCCTGACAAATACGATATTCCAGTAAATAAATTGATTATTCTATAACAAAAAATGACAAGAATTTATTTTTTTTATCCCATACCTTGTTTGGATTGTTGATATCCGTATTTTTTTTGCCGTCCACCAGAAAATAGTAAAAATACTTTCCTCTTGTAAAACTTTTTTTATATGTCCACCATCCATACTGGTCTTTGGTCATAGGATATGAGTATTCAGACCAATTGTCAATAGAGCACACAAAGTTGACTTCATAAGCATTGGGATTATAATACTTAAATGTAACAGTTTTTATCCTCGAATCAGTATTTTCAATGTATGGAAGTTTATCGTAATATTTATTTTCATCAGGCATATTTATTATAAAAAGCTTTGTGCCAAACATGTCATCTTCAGTATTATTATTATATATGTCATCTTCCCAATAACCGTTGATGTTTATCCTGTATTTAAAGCTTTTAACACTACTATCAACTTTTATAAAAACATATAAAACATTATATAAATTGATCTTGTAATGATAATCATTTGCCCAGTTGTCAAGGCTTGTTCTTATAAATGCTTTGTTCCCTATGCTTGAAGGGAGAGTGAATAATACGCCATTTTCCACAAACCTTGGCGGTCCAGGAGTTTTAATAAGATCAAAATCGACGTATTTTTCAAATGAATGGATCATTAAAATTGTACTTACTATAAATATTATGATACATGCTTTTTTCATATATAGTCTTAAATTAATTATAATGTATTATCCTTATAAAAAATCGGAAATTTACCGAAAAACTTAATATAGGGGAATTTAAAAAGATATCATCTTTATATTCTAAAAAATTTTTGGATATCTTACTTTATTGACAGCCTTAACGGAATAAAATATTTCTTGCATTAGTTATTGAATGATGATATTTATACTTAAAAGTATTTCATTTGTATGCTTTTTGAGTTTGATTAATTTATGGAAAATCATAAATTACAAGATTGTTAAATGGTCAAACTTAGGAGCAGATGAATATTATTATAAAATAAAAATCAATGCTTTTGCATTATATAATTAATTATATGGGGCTGTCTAAAAAGTCTGAAAAACAAGGGGTTGGCTTTCATCAAGTTCTGTTGAGGAGCCCTCTTATTTCCATATATAAGTGTTATTTTTATATTAATTAATATAAAATAACACTATATCATCTTTTTAGACAGGTCTATAATAGAAATTTATTCTTTAAACAGGATAAATATGCCGGCTTATAAAGATTTAGAAACTATTAAAAAAAAGATAAAAAAAATCGGTAATGAAGAAGAATTATTAAAAAATTCTAAATCTCCATATAACGATACTCCTATACCTCCAAAAATTAATGAAAAAAATATCTCGTCGGATGATCAGATTAAACAAGATGCGCCGATTCCGCCTGAAGGATTCTCTTTTGATTTGGATAATGTGATCGACAGCATACAGGATGACAAACAGGAAGAGGAAATACATTTACCTCTGGATACTCTCGAAAATTTTGATATTGATGGCTCTCTGGATAATATTCAGGATATAAGTGATAAGGAAATATTGGCTTCTGATGTTAAAGAAGAGCCTGTAGCAATAATTGAAGATCAACAAAAAGATTCTTTTGACTTAGGAGAATCCCTATCTGATGTCAGCGAAAATCATCAAGATTTGAATTTATCATTGGATACAGATGAAACAGAAGAAAAGATTGGGGATGAAGTCCCCGGCAATATAGAATCTCAGGAAGATATAAATGCTCTTCTTGGAGGATTTGAAACGGATACCGAGACAAATATATCTGAAAGTGGCAATAATCTGGATTCGGTATTAAGCGGCCTTGGAGAAAGCGGTACCGAGGAAACATCAACTGGTGAATTTGCTGATCTTGATTCACTTTTGGGAGATATCCCATCGACAAAAGATGAAAATCAAACAAGCACAGAAGATATTTTTAAAGATTTGCCTTCCGAAGATACTGCTGATTTTTCTATGAGCTCTGTTGATGACGGATTAAAAGATCTTGCTGGACAATTTGATCAGGAAACACCTGGCATGAAAGAGGAAAGTCCTGACATATCTCAAATTTCAGGAGCAGATCTTGGGGGACTCGATGATCTGTCAAGCCTTCTTGGCGAGAAAAAACCTGAAGAAGAAATGCCTGCAGAGGATGTCTCGGGATTATCATTTGAAGGAATGGAAGAAGGCATTAAGGATGATACCGCTGATTTATCCGGATTTGATCAAGTATCCTTAAGTGATGATACTAAAGGTGCGGAAGTAATCGGAGAAAAAGAGCCGTCTCTTGATCTTGGCATCGAAGGTTTAGATGAATTATCGATGCCCGCTAAACAAGGCGGAGATGAAGAATTAAGCATTCAAGATTTTTCAAGTCTTGAAGAAAAACCCAATGAAAGCATGCTTGATCTTGAATCTTTGAGTCTGGACAAACTCAGTGAAATGGGTGAGGATTTTGCACCTTCACAGATAGAAGGGACAGGCGGTGAGGAAGAATTTAAGATCTCAGAAATAAAAATGCCTGAAGGTATAGATAAAGTACCTCAGGAGTTGTCGCGTGAAGATATAAGTTCGGACAAAGATATCGAAATAAACCTCACAGACGATGAGCGAAAGCAAATTATAATATCTTTAACTTCTTTGCCTAAAGATGCAGAATTAAAAATTTCTAAAGCAATAATAAGTAATAAATATTCTAATAGACAGTTAAAACCATTAATAAATGCTTTAATAAATAATGATTCGCCTCGTGTCATACTTAAGCTTTATGAGAAAATTACTGGTGATAAGGGACTTGAAAGGATAAGTGTTGCAAAACATACAGGCTTAGAATTTGAGGAAAAACAAAAATCTCTGCCATATCTTCTTAAAAAAAATTTAATGCCAATAGTAGCGGCAATTTCTGTAGGGTTGACATTAGTTCTTGCCGGCTTGATGTTGTATGGATTTGTATTAAAGCCAACTTTTGAGGCGAGTTCTTATTATAGATTAGGTAAACAAAAAATTAAAGAAAAAGTTTTTTGGGAAGCCGAAGATAATTTTAAAAATGCATTTGAAATACAGCCGAGATATAAGGAAGTCATTGAGTATGCAAGGCTTTATAAAAAATATAAAAGGTATCTTGAAGCTGAAAAGAAATATAATCTGGCAGAAAGCATGAAGCCAATGGATGATAATTTAGCTTTAGAATTTGCAGATTTTTACAGAATAAAAGGCGATTACGAACGATCAGAAAAAAAATATAAAGATTTATTAAAATTAAATGGCAAAAATATAAGCGCAATGCTTGGATTAGCAAAAAATTATTTTGATTGGTCAGATAGTGATTTAACTAAACTAGATGATGCATGGCAGGTTTATCTGGATGTGCTGGAGATAGACAAAAAAAATAAAGAAGCTGTTTACGGTAAACTCTATATAGCTTTAAAGCAAAAAAAACATAAAGAAGTAATGAAGCATTATGATTATATAGAAAAAGTTTTTGGTAAAAAGATTGATCCTTATGCTTATGCTGAGCTTGCAGGGTATTTAATCAATATGAATGAACTTGATAATGTAAAAAGAATTTTAGATAAAGCCAATAGATCAAGAAAAAACAATCAAATTATACCTGAAATTGATTATCAGTATGCAAGATATAACAAGCTGTTAAATATACGAGATATAGAAAGAAAATATCTGGAGAGAGCATTAAAGCAGTTTGTTGCATTAAAAGATATTGATCCTGAAGAGTATAATTCTGTAAAAAATCAAAAATTATTGTCTAATATTTTTAATGATCTGGGTGAAAATTATGACCTTAAAGAAAAGGCAAGCATTAAAGCAGAAGAATATTATAATCTTGCTATTAAAGCTGATCCTGATAATGGTAAACCATATTTTAATCTTGCAAATTTTTCGTTAAAAAACAAGCCAAATGGTTACGAAGAGGCTAAAAAGCTATATCTTGATGCTGAACAAAAGGGTTTTAAAAATGACAGATTAAATTATAATCTGGGATGGATTTATTATAGAGAAAAAAACTACGTTGATTCTATGCAGAGAATAGTAGCACTTTTGGATATTTACAAGGATAATTCAAATCTTAAATTTATGATAGGCACAATTTATTATAATTTAGGCAATTATGACCTTGCGGAAAGCTGGTTATTGGAAGCTTATCTTCATTTTGCTGATCTTGCTCAGCAGTACTATCCCCTCGAAATAGAAGTTGAGGAAGACAAAATGATAATGGATATGATTAAAAAACTTGCAAATAATCTTGGAGCAACTTACCAAAAAAAGTATGAAAGAACAAGAAAAACAAAGTATTTAATTGAAGCTACTAAATATTACAGTGATTCTATCATGTATTTAAACAGGATTGCAACAGCAATGGATTTTAGTGATGCATCAAGGCTCAAGGATTTAAGTAATATAAACCTAAGGATGGTTTTATACCCTTACGCTGGCGAAGAAACTCCTTTTATCTATGAAGATTTTCCCCTTAATTTTGAGACAACGATGTAAAGTATTTTTTCTTTTCGGTTAAAAACACTTGATTTTTTTTATAATTTTTATCATATTTATCTTCAAAGTATTCTTTTTGTCTGTCTAGCAAATGATGTATTTTTAGAAACCAGTTTGGATGCTTGACGGATATTGGATACATTCGGGAGTCATCTTTATTTTTCATTTATATTCATTAATGATTTTATGCTAAAAGCATTTTGGGGATAATATTTTGAGGAAAAAATTTGATGTTGTAATAATTGGTACAGGTATTGCCGGACTTACAGCAGGTATTCATTTAAAAGAATATGGGTTTAATGTTGTAGCAATTACTAAGGAAGAAAAAATAAGCGAGACCAATACGAATTATGCTCAAGGCGGTATTGTGGCTTACCGTAGCAATGATACGAAAGAACTTCTTGCAAGTGATATTTATAAAGCTGGTAATAATTATAATAATATTGAAGCTGTTAGTGTTTTTAGCAAAGAAGCGCCTAAATTTGTGTTTGATTTTCTTATTGATAAAGTTGGAATCAATTTCAGTAAAGATATTAATGGCAATCTTGATTATACAGAAGAAGCAGCTCATTCTTCAAGAAGAATACTTCATTATAGTGATCATACAGGCGATGAAATACAAAAATGCCTCATTGAATATTCAAAAAAAATAAAGCTGCCAATTTATTCAAACCATACCGCTGTCGATATTATTACAAATAATCATCATTCTCTTGATAATCAGGAGCTTTATAAAATAAGAGAAGTTATGGGAGTTTATGTCCTTAATAATAAATCTGGGTATGTTGAAACTTTTTTTGCGGATTTTGTAATAGTTGCATCAGGTGGCATTGGCAATCTATATCAATATACTACTAATCCTCAATGTGCAACTGGCGACGGGGTAAGTATGGCATACCGAGCAGGAGCGGATATAATAAATGCGGAGTTTGTTCAGTTTCATCCAACATGTTTATTCCATAAAGACATTAAAAGATTTTTAATTTCAGAATCCCTCCGTGGTGAAGGTGCAAAATTAATTGATCATAATGGCAATGAATTTATGCATAAGTATTCTCCTTTAAAAGAATTGGCGCCGAGGGATATAGTGTCTAGAGCAATTTATGAAGAGATGTATAAAAATGGCAAGGAGTATATGTTACTTGATCTTTACAATAATTATAAGGGAGAAAAACCCATAAAAGATAGGTTTGCCAAAATTTATGAAACATGTCTTAAAGGCGGGATAGACATTACAAAACAGCCTATACCTATAGTGCCTGCAAGCCATTATTTTTGTGGAGGGATTAAAGTAGATATAAACGGAAGAACTTCATTAAAAAATCTTTATGCGATTGGAGAAGTAAGCTGTACAGGACTTCATGGAGCCAATAGACTAGCGAGCGTGTCTCTTCTTGAGGGGTTACTCTGGGGTAAAAGGTCTGCAGATGACATCAGGGACAAATTGGTAAAAAGTAATGAGGTAATAGATAAAAAAAGATTTAAACATATCCCTGATTGGGAAGCTCCTGCATCAAGCGAAGAGTTTGACCCATTATTAATCAATCAGGACTGGCAGGTTATTAAGTCAACAATGTGGAATTACGCGGGTATTATACGTACGGAAAAAGGGCTTGAGAGAGCAAGGGCTGATTTAAGTTATTACGCACATAGGATTTTTAAATTTTATAAAGAAGCAAAATTAAACAAAAGTATAATTGAGTTGCGCAATGCCATAGTAAGTTCTCAGATAATAGTTGATTCGGCTCTGCATAATAAAAAAAGCTTGGGTTGTCATTATATAAAAAGGATTAAAAAAGGTAAAAGCTTATTATGAGCAATAAATTTTTTAATCTTTATTTAATTTTAATATTCGCATTATTATCCTGTGGCAAAAATAGTAAAACACACAATTATATTAAGGAAGGCATAGGATCTATTTATAAGATTAATTATACTTCATTCATAAAATCAGAATCTAAAAATGAAATATCAATAGGTTTTAATAATGCTAGCTTGAATTTTAATCCGTTTTTGGCAAATCTGGATATTGAAGTATTTTTAAAAAGAGCGATTTTTTCTTCTCTTTTTTACATTGACCCTTGTACAAATAAAATTGAAAACAATGTGGTTAAAGATTATTTTACTGATGAATCAGGTAAAAATTATTTTTTTACAATAAAACCGGATATTTATTTTAGTAATGGCAAAAAACTTCAAGCTAAAGATATTGTGGCATCACTTGCTTTGATTGAAATGTTTCTTAAGGATTCGAGTTTGTATAAGAATTATTTTTTGCGTAATACACAAATAAAAATTGAAGTTATATCAGATTTAAAATTTTTAATTTCACTTGAGAATCCAAATGCAAATTTATTTTATGTTCTCTCGGAATGTCCTATAATCAGTGAAGATTTAGCAAAAAAATTTATAGATAACTCCGATGATTTTTATGAATATTTTAATCTGGATAATATTTCAAAGATAGCCGCAAGTGGTCCTTATACGATAAAAAGTTTTAATGACAGGGAAATATATTTAAAAAAAAATTATTATTATTTCAAAACTGATGAAGAAAATAAAAAGCTTCCATATTCTGAAAAAATTATATTGAAATTCAATAAGTTAAAAAATAGGGAGATTAGTGAATTCATTGAAAATAAAATCGATATATTAAAATTAGATGATGAAGATTTTAGCAACATGCATAAATTTTACCGAGGATCGAGTGAAGTAAAATTTATTGATACAGGTATAGATCTTAAAAAGACATTAATAGTGTACAACTGTTATAAAGATGTTTCAAAACCATTTTTAAAGGATGCATCAGTGAGAAAATTTCTGTCTGGCATAATACATGATTCATTGATGCGGTCAAAGTTAAATAATGATAAATCATTAATTAGGAAAATAATTTATGATGAAAAAATGTTGAGAAAAAATGGGATAATTGCCAATAACAAGGAAGGGATATTGCTTTATAAAAACAACATAAAATTTAAAATTAAAATATTATGTCCGGAAGAAGATATTACATTGAAAGAGATTGCGCAGATAGCTGGCGAAGCATTGAGTCATAAAGGGATAGAAGTAAATATAGATATAGAGCCTTTTAATTTGTTTCTTGAAAAAATTTTTAATTCATATGATTATGATATTGCGTTTATTAATTATAAATTTGACAGAGGGATATTGTCCTATTATAATTTATATGGCACGGATAAGTTCAGTTTTTATCCTTTTTTATTTGATGACAATAAAACCGCCGATTATGTAGCAAATATAATGGAAGGGGCGATAAATTCTTTGTCTTTTCAGAAAGCAGATGAGAAGATAGACAAATTATGCAACTATTTTTACAATAACTATCAGCTTTATCCGGTTTATGAGACAAAAGTTTTTTATTTGATAAAAAAGAATATTTATAATCTAAAAATAAATGCCCGGGCAGAAAACAGGTTTGATTTAAAAACAATAGAGAGACTAATAAAAGTAAGTGATTAAAACCTTGAATTTTAGATTAAAAGTTATTCAGCGGTAATATTATTCCAGAACGCATCGTTTGATTCTGCAATCAGCAAGTTTCTGTTTTTTGAACTCATTGATATAATGTAAACCGTATCACCACATTTTATATATACAGATCTCTGGTAAATTGTTTCGCCTTGCTGTTTATAATAAAATTGATAAGCAATGTAATTGATTTTTTTTTCTTCAAAGCCTGCAGGTAGCCATTGTTTTTCATAATAAATTTTAACTTGATAGTTAAGCCAGTACTGATCAGCTTCTACGAATGATTTTAAATCTTTATTTTTATCGATGTCAGCATGTCGTATTGCGATTAAGATATTGCTGTCTTCAAAATTTTTATCGTTCTCGATGATAAAATTATCATATTTATATTTATGCGCCTCTTTTTTATTGTCGTGCATTCCTTGTGGTATTTTAAAAGAAAAACATGGTTTATTAATCTGGGGTTTATTAGTAGCACAGGAACAAATTATAATAAAGATGATTAAGGTGGCTATCTTATTCATATTATATTTATAGCAAAAATAAACAAAAAACAAAATACACAAATTTTTATAATTATGATAAAAATAAAAATTTATTTTAATTAAAAGTATAATAAAATATATATAAAATACGGTAAGATTTGCCAAATAGGGAGATAAATCATATGCATATTATTACAGATTTTAATTGAGTGCTCGAAATTTATTTAAGATTAAATATTGACTTATCATAGTTAATCTAGTAGCTTTAATAACTTTTAAATAATTCTGGATGGTAAAAAAAATGAAATTAGGTATTGTGGGTTTGCCAAATGTAGGTAAAAGTACTTTATTCAATGCGTTGACAAAAGCTCAGGCGGCCAGTGAAAATTATCCTTTTTGCACTATTGATCCAAATATTGGGGTTGTGCCTGTGCCAGATGAAAGATTGAATGTTTTACAAAAATTGTATAATTCAAAAAAGCTCGTACCTGCATTTGTGGAATTTGTCGATATAGCAGGACTTGTCAAAGGAGCCAGTAAGGGCGAAGGTTTGGGTAATAAATTTTTGTCACATATCAGAGAAGTCGATGCAATACTTCATATTGTAAGATGTTTTGCGGATGAGAAGATCATACATGTTGATGGCAGTACAAATCCGAAGAGGGATATTGAGACAATTGAAACAGAGCTTATACTATCTGATATAGAATCGCTGCAGAAAAAGATTGAAAAAATAGATAAGGAGTTAAGAGCAGTAAATGATAAAAAAGTAAGGCAAAACTATGATATTGCAAAAAAGTTAATGGAGCATCTTTCAAATGGACAGCCGGCGAGGACATTCGTGAAGAATGAAGAAGAAAAAGAATTACTGAGTGAATTATTTTTGCTTACCAGTAAGCCTGTAATATATGTTGCAAATATTGCTGAGAATGATATAGGCAAGGACTTATCTGCTAATCAATATCTTAAAGAGGTAAATGAGATTGCCGGAAAAGAAAATGCTGGAGTCATAACTATATCTGCAAAGGTAGAACAGGATATTGCTCAGCTTGCTGAAGAAGAAAAAAAAGAATTTTTGGCTGCACTTGGTTTGAATGAATCAGGGTTAAATAGGCTAATTAAAGAATCTTATAAAATTCTTGGTCTTATAAGTTTTTTAACAGCTGGTGAGCAGGAAGTAAGAGCATGGACAATTGTTAAAGGCACAAAGGCTCCTCAGGCAGCAGGTAAAATTCATACAGATTTTGAAAAAGGTTTTATAAGAGCTGAGATTGCAAATTATGATGATCTTGTCAGATATGGCTCTATTAATGCATGTAAGGAAAATGGCAAATTGCGGATTGAAGGCAAGGATTATGTAAT
The DNA here is from genome assembly GCA_964531405.1 of uncultured Spirochaetales bacterium. Lineage (GTDB taxonomy): Bacteria > Spirochaetota > GWE2-31-10 > GWE2-31-10 > JAFGQB01 > CAZHHK01. The sequence goes on from CAZHHK010000003.1 coordinate 36,408, forward strand.
GCAGGAAAATGATGTTGTTTTTTTTAGATTTAATGTTTGAAATTTGATCAATCGCTATAATTTTAGCCACATCCATCAGCATGTGTTTATGTTTTAAAACAGCAGGCTCGTATGCAATGCGAAGAATGTTTAAATTCGGATTAATATGATTTGACACCATGCGTATTGTTTTATAAAATGAATTAATGGATACGAATATTATACAACTTGACTTAATTATTATAGTAGGCATCTCAATATTAACATTGATTCTTCTCATTATATTAAAGTCATTTAAACCGGCAGGTTTGATAATATATATTTTAAGCTTGCTGCTTTATATAGCAGGTAGCCTTTTAAAGAATTTGTTTCTTGTGTTTTTATCGACAAGCTTTTTGATTATATTTTTGTTATTAACAATATATTATTTTGTAATTTTATTTATATACAGAAAAAAAAGTATTGAGTTTTCTTTGTATAATTTTAATATAATTCATCCGTTTAAAGAATCAGAAATTGATTTTACCGCGATTAATCTTCCTTCTCCTTTTCCCGGCGTGTTTTCGGTGTTAAGTTATGGGGTTTTTGAGAATCATGATTTGATTATAAAAAAAAATTCTTCTATAAATTATAAAAATAAAAATCTGATTTCTATAAATGAAATCTTCCCACGGCATGGAGAGTTTTATTTAAAAAATTTCAGACTTATAATTTTTGACGTTTTTGGATTTACCAAATTCGGTATAAATATAAAATTTGAATGTAGCATAACGGTTTATCCTTATTTTATTGATTATGCGCAGATACCGTTTTTTCTTGAGAGTGGAGGAGAGGAGATACTACAATCGGTAGTAAAGGAGAATTCTACTGATTTTTTTGAAAACCGCAAATATTATCCAGGAGACGATATAAGAAGGATTAACTGGAAGATTTTTGCTCATAGCGGAGAACTACATGTCAGAGAGGTTGAAAAAATCCCCCCGAAGATCGGCAAGATCACATTGCTTTATGCACCGTATTCTAAAAACATTTTAGAATACGAACATATTTCTGCATTGTTTTTATCAACGATTAATTATCTTTTAAAATATGGATTTGCAATACAGATAATCTGTCCAATTAGCAACAATCCCATAATGTTGGAGGAAAAATCAGAAAAGGAATTCAACAGGATAATTAATAATTCCTACAAACCCTTTATGCAGGACGGGTTGGCTTTTAACCAAAAGCCTGTTGTTTTTGCGTCTTATGAGGAATTTACGAGGCTTCTTGAGAAGAATTTAATAAACAATTGTTTTTGTGTGGCAAGTTGTTATATAGATAGTTCTGTAAGGAATGATTTGATAAAAGAAATTGTTTTTGTTGGTGACAATGACAGTCTGATTAAAGATATAATACATAAAATAAAAAATTTTAATGATAAAAAAAACCGTGATAGAAAATTAAATGATGTGTCTGAAATTGCAAACAAAAAGAGAGTACAATTAAAATTTTACAGGATAGACAATGACTGGTTTAACAAATAAAAATAAAGAGAATAACAATTTAATTTATATTTTTTTATCATACTTCTTGTATCTGTTTCTTTATATTTTAATAACAAAACAGTTTAAAGGACTTTACAATCCTATCCTTGGCGGCTTTATTTTAATAGGGGCTTTATCATTAGATTTTTTATTATACAGAGCAAATATTAGGATTTTGATAAGACTTGTTTTAATTATACTTTTTTATCTGGCGTTAAAATATTTAATCGGTTTGTTTTCATTTTTAACTTCTCCTCCAGACGGATACAACATACTTTCCGACAAACTGCCCTATGTTTTTAAAAGAGATACTTTAATCGCCTTGTTTTTTATAATAATTTATTTTGCGTTTGATTCCATTAGAAACAAAAATAAAAATACGGTAGGCTTTATCATATCATCGATTGTACTTGTCGGTTTGTTTTTCATGTGCCTTAATTTTAATGTCCCTATACAAAAGACGGTTTTTAATAATTATTTTAATCTTGCGATGTTTTCTCTTTTTATTACAGTAATGTTATTGTTGAGATTTGTAATCTTTTATCAAAACAACATTAATCGTAATCTTGATAAAAAAGATATGCTGCTGTTTCTGGTGTTGATTATTGTTCTTGCCTTTTCGCTTTTTAATTTCATTCTGCCTGAGCACATAAAAGACAAAAACAAGGGCAGTTCAAGCTTGTTCCAGCAGAATCTTTTCCAATTTGATTTTTCAAACTATCTTGAGCTTCGGGATGAGATAAAGCAAAGTGATGACAGGGTTTTGATCCTCGAGCTTGAGGGAGTTAAGGATGATATTCAAAAAAGGATAAACGAAGGATGGAACAGGCAGATATATCTTAAAAGATTCGCACTTGAGGAATACAATGGTGAAGGAAGATTTAAAGTGTCGGACAACTATGTTGATCCGATGTCCCCCCCGACATATCTGTCTGGTTATATGTGGCAGTTGAAGAATAAGCCCCAGTATAAAGGTAGAGTTAATGTTATTGAAACCCTTTATCTTATAAATATAGATCCGACATCCTTGATGGGATCAGACCTTCTTACCAAAGTAACTCCGGTAACAAACTGGCAGAGCTCATCATACAAACAGATTTATAGATCATATTGCAATATACTTGATTTAAATTATGAAGAGCTTTATTATTTGAATCCAGCTCAGAATAATTTTTTAAATACACTTAATCCAGACAGAAAGAAGTTACTGTTAAACTGGGGTGGGACAAAAGAAGAATTTTTTATTAAAAATATTTCAGACGAAGTAACAAAAGGTCTGGATGGTCCTTATGATAAAACAATCGCAATCATGCAGTATTTACGCAACAATTATTATTATTCTTTAAAACCGGGATTAGCAAAAAAAGGTAATCAGCTTGAATATTTTCTCTTGGAGTCTAAAAAAGGGTATTGTTCGTACTTTGCTTTTGCTATGACTCTGATGCTGCGATCTCAAGGTATAGCATCACGTGTCGTTGTAGGTTTTGCACCGGACATGAAAAACAAAACGCTTAACTTTTATGATGTAAGATCTCTTCATGGACATGCATGGGTCGAGGTTTATTTTGACGATTACGGCTGGGTAACATTTGATCCGACGTCTTCCAATTTTGCCCCCGGAGAAAAATACGACTTGTTCATGGGAAGCAAGGAAGAAAGGGATGGATTAATTGAAGAAATATTGAAGAATAAGGATAAGATGAAGGAAATTACAAAGGAAAAAGATGTTTTCAGCTTGCTGGAAGACATTAAGAGTAAGTTTGTTCATTCTTTGAGAATCATAGGGTTGATAAGTTTTATCCTAATAATATTGTCTTTTATTGGTTTGATATATATAAAGAAGAATATAAATTTGTTTTTGTATTATATGGCTAAGGACATCAGGAAAAAAATCGTTTATATCTATAAATACATAATGGGGATGCTTATGGATGCGGGTTATTCATTAAATCCAAAAGAGTCGATAGTTGAATACTCAAAGAGAATGGCTGAAAAAGGAATAATCAACCTTGATGAAATCACAGAGTTGTACCAGAAAGCTCTGTTTAGAGAAACAAAGAATTTCGAGATTTCTGCTGAAAAAGTTGATGAATTGAAAAAGATTTTAATTGCAACAATAAATGCAAGGTTTACTTTTAAGAAAAGGTTATTTTCTTTTTTTAATATAACAAGGTTATGGAAGAAGATATTTTCAATACTCCTTATTTTTTTATTTTTAAACTCAAATAATATGATGGCTGATGATTATACGAATGTAGATGACTATATATTAAATTCCAGGGACGCCGTGTCAAATGGTTATTATGATCAGGCGCTTGATTTATTGAATCGGGCTGAAAAAAAATTCCCATCAAATTATAAACCTAACCTTGAAAAGGGTAAGCTTTATTATCATTATGAACTTTATGAAAATGCCTTGATAGAGTTTAAGAAGGCAAAAAACAAGGGATGCCGCACTGAAGAGAATTATCAGTATCTAGCCAGTTCTTATGGTAAGATAGGGGAATACAATGAAGCCGTAAAAGTCTATGAGGAAGCTTTTGATAATCTATATTATTCTATTGACCTTTATGACAAATTAGGTTGGATGTATTTTAAGATCAACAAAGTCGATGAAGGGATAAAAAGAGTAAAGGATGGGCTCAAATTATATCCAAACTCTTCTGATCTACTAATGACTCTTGGTACTCTGTATTCTACAAAGTATGATTATAAAAGATCAAAATATTACTATCTTGAGGCGATAAAAAATTCCTATGAAGATTATAACACAAATTATTTTAGGTCCATTGTCTATTACAATCTCTCTTTGCTTGAAAAAAATTTTTTATTTTATGATGATGCCTATAATTCTGCAAAAGCCTCTATAAGTCTTGACAACAGAAGTTCTCCGCATCTGCAATTAAATTACCTTTATATAGGAGCTTTGGACTTAAGAAACGCCTATAACGAGATATTGATTTCTTCATCATTGACTCCTAAAACCTTTTTCCCAGAAATGTCACTGGTTTACGTGTATATTTATTCCGGTAGAGTAGACGAGGCAATAGCTCTTACTAAAGACTTACTAAACAGGAAAGATTTCTCGTGGATGTTGTATTTTGGAACAAATAAGGACGAGTATTATGCCGAGCTTTACATGAATTTATCATTGGCTTATGAATATAAATCAAAGTTGTTAAAATTCAATGATAAACAGGATTTTATATCTGTTGTAGCAAGATCGTTTAAAAGAATATACTATAATATTCTTAATTTATTTTATAACTATAAATATACCAATATATATCTGAAAATTGCTGAACAAAAGATTAAAGGTGGTGCAGAGCTGGACGGACTAAATTTTTTAATCTATGCTTATGATAGGATTTGGCCTGGGAAAGCATTGAAGATACTACGGCTTGCCCATAATATTGAAAGAACAACTAATCCTCAGAAAGATAGAATATATAATATCAAAGAAGCGGTTTTGAATAAAAAAAGTTCATTATTTTATTCTAAAGAATTAAAAAAGAAAATAATCAAACAGAATATAATTTTACTTGATACTAAATGGGAAAAAGATATGTTGTCATGGTCACTCCTTGAGATGATAAAGGATGCTGGGCGTAAAGAAAAAAACATTTATATCGAAGAGTTGTATAATGTACATCCAGCCATGCTTGTGCTAAATGGTATTAAAACTGGATTTAAAATAGAGTTTATTGATAAAGATATAAACAGAAATGTTATCGCAAAACTTTTGAAGTATCTTAAAAAAAGGGGAATAATTAATTCCAGTGAAAGCAGTTTAATTTTGGAGATAGGTAAAATCGGCGATAATGATTATATTTTTAATGTGAATTATAAGAATAAAATGATTAAAACTTTTACAGTGAATACAGGTGAATATAATATTAAAAATTTTTATGATAATTTTAGTCTTGATATATTTAACAGATTGTTTCTGTCTGAAATTTATTAAATTTTGTCTCTTAAGAAACTTTTAAAAAATCTTATTTAATAAAGAGCAATTTATATTTTAAATAAAGTAAATTACAGTTAAAATGTCTTATAGGTCTATATCAAAAATAAATATAAAATTTGTAGTTTTTGAATGTGTAAATAATTAAAATTCTATATTATCTTTTTTAAAAATTTGCAAAGATACAATTTTATGTCTTGATTTTTTTATTAATGTGGATATATACTCAATAATAGTAAAGGAGGCCATTAAATGGAAAAAGACTTTCACAATGGTGACGACCCTCTGGGTTGTAGGTCTTTTAGATTCTTAAAAATTCGGGGAAGAAAAATTTAAGGTGATTGTTTTAGTTTTTCTTCCCCGAAATGAAGGAGAACTAAAATGATTAACTTAAATTATTTTTTTACAGATAATGAATTTATTGATCTTATTGCTTTACCATGCATTATCTTTGGCGCAAAGATACTAGAGGTGAGCTTAGCCACAGTTGGTTTGATTTTTATTTCACGCGGATATAAAAAGCTTGCGACATTAATCAGTTTTATTGAAATCTTCATTTATCTTTTTGCAATATCACGATTAATCGAAAATCTTACAAACATCTGGTATTATGTATCATATGCAGGAGGTTATGCTCTGGGTACCTATGCAGGGATCTGGCTTGAAGAAAAATTAAGTATTGGTTATGCAAACATCATTATGCTTACAAAGAAAAACCCTGATAAACTGATAAAAGCAATTAACATGGAAGGTTTTATTATTACCAACATCGAAGCTTATTCAAGTGATAAAAAAGTGCAGGTTTTAAATACAATTGTAAGACGTAAGGATATTAATAGAGTTATTGATATGCTTAATGATTTTGATAAAAGGGCATTTTACTCTATAGAAGATATAAGGTCAGTAAACAAAAAGGCGATACCGGCTTGATTATATAAAGACTTATTTAATAATCTCAAATTTATTACATAACTTCAGTTTAACTTTTTTGTAAGTCAATTATATGGCTTAGATTTTATCGTCTAAAGTTTAGAATTATGTTTATATTCTTTGCATAAAAAATCATGCTATTAAATGATTTTAATTAATGATATCATTATTATGATGGATTATTATTACAGTTTTAATAAATATTTATCAAATATGCATAATGAACGAATCTGGAGGATTCCTTTATCTACCGGGTATCCCTGTCCTAACCGCATTGATGGTAAAACAGGTTGTACCTTCTGTAATGGCATTTCTTTTTTGCCACATTATTTAAAAGACAATGATACCCTGGAGAATCAAATTAATAGGGGGATAAAATTTTTTGGGAATAGATATAAAGTGAAATTTTTTTATGGATATATTCAAGATAACACTGGTACTTATGGAGATTTGGATAGGCTTCTTGAGATTTATCAAGCTGTGTTATCAAAGGCTGAAATGAAAGGCTTGATTATATCTACAAGACCGGATTATATAAATTTAGAAATTATAGAAGAGCTGAATAAATTGCAGGATAAATATAATAAGGATATTTGGATTGAACTTGGATTACAATCAACCGATGATACTGTCTTAAAAAGGATTAATCGTAATCATACTTATGAAGATTTTAAAAAAGCTGTAAAATTTATTAAAAGTAAAAGTAGAATGAAAATAACCGTTCATATGATAATAGGTCTTCCCGGGGAAACTCCGGAAAAAATAAAAAAAAATATTAAAGCTTTAGTAAAAGAAAATGATATTGATGGGATTAAATTCAGGTTGCTTGAAATAATAGACGGCACTCCAATAGAACATGATTACCAAAAAAACCCGAGTGATTTTTATAGATTCGATTTTGATTCTTATTGCGTTCTTTTATGTGATTTGCTTGAGATTATTCCAAATAATATTGTTATTATGCGCCTTGTTAATTTTAAATCATTGCAAAACTTGTCAGGCAATAGCGATAAAAAAATTTCTAAGCTTGAACTTCTTAAGGAGATTGATAAAATATTTTTTCAAAGAAAGACTTATCAGGGGATAAAATTTGAGCAGATATAAAATTCCAAGAGATGTTAAACTTGTTGTAATTATTTTTTCTAGTGATATAAAATATCTTGATAAAGTTGAGAAAAAATTAATCAAAAAATTTGGGATAATAGATTACAAATCAAAAGAAATTGATTTTAAAGAGACTGATTATTATGAAAAAGAAATGGGTAAAAATTTAAAACTTAGAATTATAAGTTTTAAAAAACTGGTCAAAAAAAACAATCTGCCCGATATAAAACATATATCATGGAAAATAGAAAAAAAATTTACGATAAATAGTAAACGATTAATAAATATTGATCCTGGTTTATTATCTAATGAAAATTTTATACTTGCAACCGGCAAAGGGTATTCTCACAGGATTTATCTTGATAGAGGAGTATGGGCAGATTTAACATTGATTTATCATAAAGATGGATATGAAGACCTTGAGTGGACCTATCCGAGTTATAAAAATCAGTTTATAAAAGATGAGCTTTTAAAAATAAGAAAAATTTATAGGCTTAACCTCCTAAAATAGTCTGCTTGGTGGATAAATTGTAATATTTATTTAATATTAAAATACCTTTGGGTATATATTAAGTGTCAGATTAAGTCATAACTTATTCAATTTAAGAGTGCAAATGTTTATTCTGCCGTCTGATCATATAGATGCTCAATAAATCCGTTACCTTTTAGTATAATCGTATCCTGCCCATTTGTAATATCTCCATCTATTGTTAAAGGACCGGTGATGTCTAATTTTAGGATTTTTGTTGAATTGATGTCTATTATGATATCACCTTTTAAGTCCAGATTTAAAATCATATTCGTATTCACGTCTTTTAATTTTAATTTTAAATTAATATCAAATATCCCACAATCTTTGCCATTTATTTTTTTTATAGCTTTTAAAATTACGGAATAATTTTTTTTACTGTCTAAACCTTTTGCATCTTTTTCAAATTCGCCGATAAATTCGTCAAACAAATAATTAAAACAATCAACCTTCTCTCCGATGCTAATTTTCCTGTCTTTTACTTCACTGGAATTAAAATCAAAATCCTTTTCGCTGTTATATTCCTCAGTCAATATATAATCCTGTTCTTCATTGGATGGTATATCACCATTTTCATATTTTACAGTAAATTTACCACCGGATTTATCATTATTCACATTTCTTTCCACAATATAAGAATTATTTAATAATATAGAATAATCTTTGTTGGCTTCTTCACCATTTTCGTTAAATCTTGTTTCAACAGCAATATATCTGACCTTAATTTTATTAACTTTTTTTTCATCTGCATCGAGAATTGTAATTTCTTTTTTTATCAATTTATTATTGCCGGTTTCATAGGTTTTGTCTCCTTCATTTTTAGAGCTGCCAGTTATCTTTATATGCATGTTTGTTTTATTTATCTCTATCCATTTTTCATCTTTTTTAGGAATTTCAAATTTAAAGACTATCGATTTTGCCGAAAATAAAAAAGTATTAATTAAAGTAAAAATTATTAATATTAATAAAAATTTTAATCTCATATTTCCTCTCTTTAATATAAATTATTATTTTAACAACTATCATTAATATATAATTTTGTAAAAACAATTTATTTTATTTATACTTAAAGGCATTTCAATCGTAAATAAATGTTGTAATTTCAAATAAGATATTTACTTTTTAAAAACTTTTCAGGATAAATTTGTAAAATAATGATAATTGAGTTAAAATATAATATAAAAGTACATGATTTATGTGCTTTAATAAATTTATGAAAAAGATAATAGTTTTAATATTAATCCTTGCTTTCCCTTTTTTTATTTATTCTCAAGCAACCAGCCGTCTGCCAAGAGAAAATTACAATTATCTTCAAGTGTCCAATGATGTAAACAGTGGCGACCGTGATGGTGTTAATGTTGTTTTTTTTGAAGTCCCTGATGATTATACTCAGACTATCTATTTTGCAGTTTTTGATCCGGATACAGGGATAACAGGCCTGGATACAGGCGGAGGAGCCACAAGGTATACAGACTTTTATCTGATGGGTGGAGCAGGTTGTCTAACACATGCAAATGCCGCTTTAATTTATTATGGTACTCCTGATAATGCAAGGACAGGTTATGAGTATGATTATCTTCATGCTAATAATGCATCTTCAAACGGTACATGGTATTATTTTACAGGAGTTTCACCAAGTGCAGGAGAGCATATAGGTAATAAATATTATTTCAAGATAGTGGCAATAGCAAGGACCGGCGGTGGCACTTTTAAAAATGCTTTTCAGGTTATAGCTTCCAGTACTAATACGGACGTTAATAATCCTACGGACATTACTGACATTAAAAGTTTTTCGTACAACTGGGGTATTTGTTTGTCTACTTTATCTCATGAATGGGATATGTATCCTTTTGTAAACGATCTTGATACAGGTGATATAGTTTCTCATGCATGGGATGTTGATAATAATGGTGCACCCCCTGCCGGACATAGAGGTGCTATATATAATTCCGGCAGTACTTATCCCGGATCACCTGCTGGGACACTTACAGGGTTTGCCGATGCAACGGATGCAACAAATTCATTCCCTTTAGGGGGTTATGTAAATGAAACATGGAGACTTCATATAACCGAAGGCAACTCAGGGCTGGCACAGGACACTGCCGAATTTTGGTTTAACAACAGTATTGTGTCAACCAGGTACTATAGAATTTATTCATCCAGCTATACACCGCCTGCGGCACATCATGTTACGATGACTACGGTTGATGGCATAGGTATTGCTAATAACTCTGATACAGAGCTAGTTACGATGCAGATAGTTGACTCGTTGGGTAACCCTGCTCCTTATATTAGAAATCTATATGTAACTTGTGACAATAATGGAATGATAAATGCAATAAACGGCTCTGCTGTAGCCGATGCGGCGGCATACCTTGTAACAACAAACACCAGTGGCATTGCAACAGTTAATGTAAAAAAATCTGACTCAACACCAGGAATAGTTGTTGTAAGATGCTACTGGGATACTACAGGAGGCTCAAGCGGTTTTGGCAATAATAGTAGTACTAGTGTTACCATTGATTTTCAAGCATCTCCTCTGCCTATAATAACAAGCTCGGCAGATAAAACATTTTCTGTAGGGAATCTTAACTTCCCATTAATCCGGATTTTTCATTCTTCTGCATCAGCATATATAACAACAGGCAATGATATAAGGCTTGTAATACCTGCAGGATTAAATATGGAATTTAATACAACTTTAACCAATCTTGCCGGAGTAATGACTTTAACAGGTACTGGTTCGGTAAATACTACTGTAAGTTATCCAAACAGTAAAACATGTTTAATTGATGTTACCGGTGATTTTGGTACAGACTCAATTTTAACAATAAATGCGGGGGCATTGCAGGCTACTGCATTGGGCGCAGCTTCAAGCGGTAATCTTGGCTTAGATTATAGCGGAGATTCAACACCGGATATTAATGATGATAAAACATATTCAATCGGATTATCGATTACATCACGGCAAACAGTAGATTTTAATCAAAACGGCTACATAGACAGAATTCAGCTTGTCTTCAGTAGTAATATTTCGGATGCAACGGTTAATCCTGCGGATTTTACGATTGATGGTGTTGCAGCAACAGGTTATGATACCGGTAGTACAGCAAATGATAATTCTATATATATTATTTTTGCTGAAAGGGCACTGCCTGATACTGGTGCTACCCCAAGTGTTAGATTCATAGGTGTTAATACTTTACAGGATGGTGCATCTAATTTCCTGCCAACTGATGCCGCCGGAGTAAATGCTGTTGATAGAGCGCCTCCTATAATAATGTCATGTGGTACAAGGGATTTAAATGTCGACGGCTATATAGATGCTGTGTATATTACTTTCAGTGAGAATGTTAAAGATTCCACTATTAATTCTGCTAATTTTGCGATATCAGGTGGAGTAACTTTAAATGTATTTAGCTCAACTACAAACGGCGATACTGCTGATAATAATGTGATTTATCTTACATATACGGATTCAATTTTAACAACTTCACAGACTCCAAATATAACTTATAATCCAGGGTCTCTTGCCGATTTAAATAACATTCTTTTACTCTCTTACGGACCTGCCGCATCAACGGATACCGCTCCTCCAATAATAACTGCAAGGGAAACAGCAGATCTTGACGGTGATGGATATATTGACGCAATGTATATCATTTTTAGTGAAAATATCGATGATAGCACTGTTAATGCTACAAATTTTGCGATATCAGGTGGAGTAACTTTAAATGCATTCAACTCAACTACAAACGGCGATACTGCAAATGATGCTGATATTTATTTAACATTTACCGATGGCGTATTATCAACTGCCGCTACTCCGACAGTGCAATACACAGCCGGTACTCTTGAAGACCTTGCAAGTAACCTCTTGGCAAGTACGGGCGCAGTGGCATCGACAGACAGGGCTGGTCCTGCGATCTTAAGTGCAGTAGCAAGTGATGCAACTAATTTAATTGCGGGAATTGATAATGATGATACGGTGACCATAGTGTTTAGTGAAGATACGAATACTCCGGTAATTAATGCTGGCAATATTGATACAGTTTTTGCACTGGCTACTCATACATGGCTTGATGGCTCAAGTAATATAACCAGTGCTTCGTGGTTTAACAGTTATACACTTGTAATTACTTTATCTGTTAGCGGTGGTGTACCTACAGTTGATATTGGGGATACTATTACATTGGATGGGATGACAATAACGGATGGGACAAACAACAGTACCACTATAGCTTTCTCAAGCATAACAGGCTCATGGTATATAGCTGTACCGACGATTATAGGAGCATCTTTAGCAACGGATAACAGTTATGTAGATATTACATTCAGTGAAGGAGTTTATACCGATATAGCAGGCACGAATCCCGTCATACTTGGAGATTTTGCAATAGTATTTACACAAAATGGCGGGGGTGCAACCAATGTAACTTTAGCCAGTGTTACAAATAATACAAACACTGCTTTAACAGGCGGAGAAACTATAATAAGAGTACATCTAACCATCACGGGTACACCGACTGGTGTTGAAACAATTGAAATCACTCCGGCAACAGGTACATCGATTTATGATGCAACGGGAAACGCCTGTCCTGCAACCGAGACTACAGGTGCTTTAACATTGAATAACCTTGCTGGCGCGCCATTGTTGACAATTGTAAGATCAGCAAACGGCTCAAACAGGATATATGTGCAGTTTAATATGGCGATAAGAGATTCTGGTAGCGGATTGGATATAACGGCAGGTAATTTTAATGTCTCAGGAGGCTTGATTACAATCGCAGGAATCACAGATATTAGTCCTATATCGGCACCGAGGACAAGGTATTTACTTACTACAAACATTAATTTAACAGATGAAGACATTTTACAGGAAGATTTAATCATAAATAATATAGAAAATGATCTTGGAATTAACATTGCAGTTACGGTTTATGATCTATCTGATATTGGTGAATATTTTTTTAGCAATGTTGTAATGGAAGACGCTGTACATAATGAAGGTGATTGGAGGGTTACAAATTTTGATGGTTCAGAAAAAATTTCTCCACTTTCTATAAGAATTACTGCAAGTGTTGATGTAAATTTAGCCGGTTATCAGGTTACTCCGAGATTGTTTTATGCAATTTTTGACAAGAAATCAAATGCAACTTACTGGTCACCGGTGACATATACTAAAGATAAGGTTGTAAGCGGCAAAAATATCGGCGGTACCAGATGGGAATTTTTACTGCCTGAAAGCTCGTCATCGATGACAAATTCTAAAATAATTTCATTTGTTTTTGAAATCGGAGGATTTTACTGTTATAGGAATACCAATAACGTCGGAAATTCAAATTTTAATCCAAATGATGCAGAGACATATATGGCTACGATACAGACAATAAAAAAACAAAATAATAATGTTACTATATTGAATAACGTTATAAATCCAAAAAATAATGAAAAAGCCAGTTTAATTTATACCATTGATAAGGATGGTCCGGTGAGTATCGTAGTATACGATCTAAATTCTGATGTTGTTAAAGTAATAAAACTTGAAAATCAAAATAAAGGTACGTATACCGTTACATGGGATGGCAGGAATGAAAACGGCAAGATTGTTGTCAGAGGTGTTTATTTTATTAGGGTCAGAGCTCCCGGAATTTTTAATCAAATAAGAAAAATTTTGGTAATTAAATAGAATTTATTCTAAATTATGTTTATATATAAGGAGATGGTATGAGTAATACGGAGTTCAAATAAAAAAGCCCTCATGACGAAA
>CAZHHK010000004.1:0-49206 GCA_964531405.1 uncultured Spirochaetales bacterium
ATTGTTAGTCATTTATTTCAACCCATTTACTTAAATTATAATATATTTCTATAATTAAAGTAGAAAATCTGATAAAATATATTATAATTTAAGTAAATGGGTTGAAATAAATGACTAACAATGATGAAGAATTAAAAGAATCAATAAAGGATATAATAAGCAAGGTTGCCAGGATTGATAAAAATCTTATTAAGGATGATGCTTCTTTGAGAAAAGATCTTTGGATTGACTCTCTGCAGGCTATACAGATAATAGCATTGATTGAAAATACATATAACATAAAGATTGATGAAATTGAGATATTTAATGTTGATAATATAATGGATGTAGTGAATATTATAAAAGAGTATTCTATAAAATAAATAATATGAACGAAATTTCAATTAATACTTACAAATCAATTGATGAAATCAATAAAGAAGAATGGGATTCTATTGTCGAGGAAAATCATATCATAAATTCTTATGAATATCAAAAAGCTATAGAAAAATCAAAAATTAATGATTTGAAATATAGATATTATATGTTTTATATGGGAGAAAAACTTATAGCTCACATCTCTTTATGTATTTTTACATTTAATTTAGATTTAATGGCGGGCAAAATTATTAAAAAAATTTGTGATAATATCAGAAAAATATTTCCAAATTTTCTTGTTGTAAAATTTATAGAATGTGGGCATCCATCCTGTCTTGGCAATACTTTTAGCATAAGTGATAAAAAATATTTACCTGATATTATTAGATTGATAGATAAGGAAATGATAAAACTTGCAAGGCAGGAGAAAACTAGTTTAATTGGAATAAGAGATTTTTATTCAAATGAAATAGATGACTTTAATATATTATTAAAATTAAAATATAAAGTCATTTTAAATCTCTCGAATACTTTTTTAAAGATTGAAGAAAAATCTTTTGATGAATACTTAGATGATCTAATTTCAAAAAGGCGACATGAAATAACTCATAGACTGGAATTATTTAAAAATAGTGGATGTACTATTGAAAAAATTATTGATTTTGCAGGTTTATCTGATGATATTTATAAATTATGGCATAATACATTTTTAAATTCAAAAGAGTATCAAAGGGAGATATTAAATCCGGCTTATTTTAGATTTCTATCCGATTATCTTAAGGAAAAATCTTTTATTTTTTTGTGTAAAAAAAACGATAAGCCAATTGGATTTACAATGTTTTTGGATTCAGGAGATACTCTTGTATCTACATATTGCGGATTAGATTATGAATACAGTAAATCATCATATGTTTATTTTATTCTTTTTTATAAAACAATCGAAGAAGCAATTAATTTAAATAAAAAATGGCTTGAATTGGGAGTAACTAATTATAATCCCAAAATTGAAATAGGAGCGATACCAGAGCCTTTATATGTGTATATTAAATCAACAAATATAATCTTAAATAATATCATCGCAGTACTTTTTAAATTAATAAGTGTCTCTCCTAATTTTAATAAAAGAAAAATATTTAATAATCGATATTTTGAAAGACATAAAATTCATGATAAAATTAATGTTAAAATTAATAATTACTTATTTAAATTAAATGATATCAGTGAAAAAGGAATTTCTGTTGAAGGAAACAATTTATTAAAAAATAATCATATATATAATATTGAAATTTTAATCCCGGATGATTTTAATATTATGATGACTGTCAAAATAAAAAGCTTAATATTTTATAATAATAATTACCGGATAGGTATGCTTATTCACAAAATAAATAAAGAATATATTACTCATTGGGATAATTTTTTTCAAAAATATTCTAAATAAAAATTAAATTAAGTAATATATGGATTATTATTATAATATTAATATAATAATTAAGAGTGAATAATGAGCAAATTAAAGATTGGTTTAATATCGCCTAAAAGCAGCTTCCATTTCAAAGATGAATATAAGAATAATATATTAAAAAAATTACCTGGTTATAAAACACAAATCGATTATTATTGGAGTGGTTTAGGAACAGCTTTACCAATCCTTGCATCACTAACCGATGATAAATTTGATGTCGAAATTATAGATGAAAATAATGAAGAAATAAATTTTAATAAGGATTATGATTTAATTGCCGTGACTGCAATGACTCATCAAGCAATTAGGGCATATCAAATTACATCTGAATTTCGAAAAAAAGGTGTTTATACTATTATTGGCGGAATACATTCAACTTTTATGTTTGATGAGGCTAAATTATTTGCTGATACAGTTGTAATTGGGGAGGCAGAAAATATCTGGAAAATAATACTAAATGATTATTTGTTAAATAGAGTTAAACCTATTTATCATCATAAAGACTTTGAAGAAGTTGATATAAAAAACTTACCAATTCCAAGATATGACTTGTTAAAAAATAAAGATTATAAAATAATATGGTTAAATAATCAACGAGGTTGCCCTTATGATTGTGATTTTTGCTCTGTTACTGAGTTATTTGGTAAAAAAGTAAGATACAAAAATATTGATCAAATTATAAAAGAAATATTATTTATTAAAAAAGAATTTAAAAACATAAATATTGGTTTTAGCGATGATAATATGTTTATAAACAGAAAATTATCAAAAGAATTAATGATTAAATTTTCTGAATTAAATTTTAGGTGGGTTGTTCAATCTGATATTTCTATTGGCGAAGATAATGAGTTATTAACTTTAATACAAAAAGCCGGGTGTTTAGTATTTTTTATAGGATTAGAAAGCTTAAACAAAGATAATTTAAATCAGATATATAGTAGTAATAAAAAATTAAAAAGTGATTATTTTTATAGATATAAAGAACTAATTGATAATATTCAAAGACATGGCATCGGTGTATGCGGATCATTTATTATAGGGTTTGATTACGATGATTTATCAACAATTGATAAAATAGTTAATTTTATATATGAAACAAATATGCTTACAGCAATGATACATGTCTTGACTCCACTTCCAGGTACAAAATTAAGAGAAAAATTAATTTTAGAAAAAAGAATATTACCAACTTCATGGGACAATTATACTTTCAGAGATATTAATATAATAACAAAAAACATTAATTTTATTGATTTAGAGAATAAAATATTTCAAGCATTTAAAGACATTTATTCTAACGAAAGAGTAAAGTTAACAACAAATTACTTTAAAGAAGTATTTAAAAATATAAATTAAGGCAATTTTATGGGAAAAATATTTAATGAATTTGAGGCAAAAAAACAAGAATTAGCCTGTAGCATTAATGTAATACCAATTATAAATTATTTTGAAAGATTATACGGTTATCAAATGACCTGTGATTACGTTGAACCTCTTGGGTTGCCTCTATCTTATTTAAAAAATAAAAGAAATTGGGTATCTTATGATTATTACTGTGCTTTACTTGAGAAATTAGTTGAAGTTACTGAAGATGAAAAAGCTCCTTTTAATGCAGTCTTCAGTTCAAAACCAGATACAATATTTCAAGAATTTTTTTATGCAACTTATAGCTCTTTATATTTTACAACTCCGAATACTGGTTATAAATTAGTATTAAGCAAAAATTTTTCTCAAAGATATACAAAAGTAGGATATTTTGAAATTATTTCATCTACAAAAAATTCATTATTAGTAAAGCTTAATTTAGTTAAGGGATACAAACAAAATAAATACAATTGTTTAGCTATACAGGGATTTATGTCAGCGTCAACTTTACCATGGGGGGTACCTCCTGCAAAAGTTGAGCATTTAGAATGCGCTGCAGAGGGAGGTAATAATTGTATTTATAAAATTGAATGGGAAGAAAGACTAAAAAATTGGCAAACTTTTATTATTCCATTATTATTAATTCCTATTCTTGGAATTGAGTTTCTTTTTTACAATAAGTTTTTTACTTTTAAAGATATAATTATTACAATCTTATTAAATCTTTTATTTTATTTTATTTTTAGAATATTCCATTATAAGAATGCAATCCAAAGTGATAAAATTTTTAATTATGAAAAAAACAATGCCGTATTAAGCTCTATGGAAAAAATCGAGAATGACTATAATGAAATTCTCGATACAAAGATGAAACTTGAGGAACGTAATAAATTCTTGACTATAATAAATGAAATTAATAAAGCTATAGTAACCTCTTTTGGTTTTGATAATCTTTTATTAATAGTTGGAAGATTATTTTTCGATTATTTAAAAATTAATCAAGGGGTATATTTTCAATTTGATTTTAAGACAAAAATCTTCAGGTCAATTTTTGAGATTAGAAGAGAAAATAATGAATTCAAAGTTTATTACAATAAACATGATATTTCTTTTAATGATTATAATAAATTAAAAAAATTAAAATATACCTTTAATAGAAAAGAATTAGATACATACACTCATCCAGATAATGATTTATTATCAATATGCGTTCATAATAACGATAATAATGTGTTTCATATATTGCCTATTGAGATACCAGATACCCTTTACACAGGATTTTTTATTTTAAATAGCAATTTATCAACCAACATTACAAGTGACTTTTATAATATGTTGTTCGACAATGTTATAGATCTTTTAAAGGTAGCTTATCAAAAGATTTCATCAAGATATATTATAGAAAACATTTTATCAAGTATTCCAGCAAACGTATTGATATTTGATATTGATAAATTTGAAGTCAAGTATGTTAATGCATTGTTTTTATCTGCCTTTCAAAACTTGCTTAATATTTCAAGCGACAGGATAGTAGGCTCTTCAGTTTTTGATATATTACCCTTTGATGATGAAACAAAAAAAAAGGTTGCCGTTTATGTAGAAAGGTTGTTAAATGGAGAACAACTGGAAAGCTATGAGATAAATATAGGGACTAACATTTATGAGTATAGTCTCTTTAATATTTCACAGCTTGGACATGATGAAAGACTAGTCGGTATAATTTTAAATGACATTACAGAGGCTAAATCATTCCAGCAAAAATTACTTATAAATCAGAAGCTTATTGCATTGGGTAAAGTAGCGAGTGGTATAGCTCATGAAATTAATAATCCGCTGTATGCTATTTTAGCAAATGCCGAAGAGATAGTAGAAGATAAAAATGCCAGTGAAACTACACGTCAATATGCCGAAGAGATGATTGAACATGTAATGAATGTTTCAAACATAATAAAAGACCTGTCAAGTTATTCAAAAAGTTTACGAAAAGAAAATTTGGATGAAATAAATCTTAACGATATAATCGAAGAATCACTTAAACTTGTAAGATACAGCTCTAATTTTCTTGAAGTGGAGATAATTAAAAAGCTTGGCAATCTTCCTTTAATCAAAGCCACTAAAGGGGAGATGGAGCAGGTATTTATAAATTTGTTTAATAATGCAATATATGCAATGAATGGTAAAGGTTATTTGACAATAGAGTCTATTTATGAAAATAATGAAATCAAAATTAAAATAAGTGATACAGGGACAGGTATCAAGGAAGAAGTGCTTCCTCATATCTTTGAACTTTATTTTACAACTAAACAGCCCGGGGAAGGCACGGGCCAAGGCTTGCATATAGTAAAAAAAATTTTAGCCAATAATAAGGCTACCATTAATGTAGAATCTGAAGTAAATAAAGGTACTTCTTTTTATATTGTATTTAAACTTGATAATAATAATGTTGAGGTAAAAAAATAAATGAAAGAAATTTTAATAATCGATGATGATCTTATGATACTTGATAGTATTAATCGCCAGTTAAAAAATGAAAATTACAGCCTTGAACTTGAAAGCAATCCTGTAAAAGGTCTTGAAAAAATCGAGCAAAAAAGATATGATCTGGTATTATGTGATATAAGGATGAAACCTATTAATGGGACTGAAGTAGTGCAGAGATTAAAAGCCAATCATCCGGATTTGCCTGTTATCGTGATAACTGGATATGTGGATGATTCATTATTTGATTCTTTAAAAAAAGTAGGTTGTGATGATTTTTTAATAAAGCCTGTTAAAAAAACAATTTTGATTGAAACTGTAGCTAAATATTTAAAATAAATTGTTGCTTATACTTAAAAGCCTGTGTCAAAAATTATAAAACTTTTGACATTACGATAAAAATGGACGGGGATAATTTATGCTTGTAAAAAATTTTTTCTATATAAAAAATGATAAAAAAGATTTTGTATTTTTAATTTTAATAGCGGCTACAATTATTTTATTATTATTATTTTCTGGATTTTTGAATGTAAATAACTATGTTTTCATAAAAGCAAGCAACGCGAATAATTATAGATATTTTTACGAAAAATCAAAAATAATAGAATCCTATGGTATGGATAAATTATATAATATCGATCAGTACAAACAAAATATTTTAAATAGAGCGATTTTTGATCCTAATTATTCTCCAATAATATATTACTTATTTTTACCATTATCGTTTTTACCATATCAAGTTGGAGCAATTATAAATTCCATAATTTTTTTGGGTTTATACCTTGCTTCAATTATACTCTTGATATCAATTTTTAAAAGGCTTTATCAATACCGATTTATTATCTTACTTATTGCATGTTATTTTTTCCCTTTTATAGATGTATTTGTAAATAATCCAATTTCCATTCTCTGGCTATTTATTCTTGCATTTTCATTTTATCTGGCAAAAAAAGAAAATGTTTTTACATCAGGTTTGATGTTTTCACTGTTTATCATTAATCCGATATTTTACTTTATTATAATGATAATTTTATTTTTCAGTCTCAGATTAAGATTATTTCTGGGATTTATAACCGGGTCTTTAGCATTATTACTTTTTTCAGGAGCTTTTGACAGATTTTTTATATGGAGCAAATGGCTGGAAATCAATATCTATCATTTGCAGGCTTTTTTTAATTTTGATAAATTCTATTTGATTAAATCAACAGCAAGAAATTTATTTTTTTATCCAATGAATTCAAAAAATATTGTTATTTCATATATTGAGTATATTTCAATGTTATTTGGATTACTGGCACTACTTCCTCCGATAATTTATTCATTTTTTCATAAAAATAATTTCAGCAGAAATTCATACTGGGTTATTCTCTCTATTGCATTGGTGCTTGCTAATCCCTATTTTTTTATATTTGATTTGATTATACTTATTGTGCCACTCTTGATTGTTATTAATTTGATGCTTGCTGACAGGGTGCAATATAAATATATAATTTTAATTTTAATTTCTTTTTCGTTAATAATTATTGCTATATTTATATTAAGTTTGATTATTTTAATACAATTGTTTGCATTGATTCTGTGGTTTTTTATGATAAACGGAATGCTCGCTGTTAGAATACGAAAATATACTCCTAGAAATTTCATCTCCTATTGGCATAATTATTAAAAAAATATTTGCAAAAATTATTAAAATATAATATTATCCCCAGATTATGAAAAATATATTTAAATTACTTCAGGAAAATTCCAATAACTTTTTTATTAAACTTATCATTTTATTATCATTTATTTTTGTTTTTACCGGAGCAGATCTAATTGTAAAACAAATAGTTTATGTTAAGCTTGCAGGCAAACCTGATATTGAGGTTATCCCGGGATTTTGGAGCTTTCATTATGTCACCAATGATGATATTGGATTTTCTGCTTTAAGAAAAATCGATAAATATTTCAGTTTTCCTGAGAGGATAAAGTCGAAAACTTTTGAAGAAAAGATATTAAAGAAATTGAATAACGATTATTATAAAACCGTAATTTTTGATTATTATAAAAAAGATGCCACAGGTAAATATTATTTGCTTGATAAAAGTAAGGTTAATTTAACAGAAAAAATTCTTGATAAAGAAAAGCTTTTTGAAAGAGAAATTGCAATTGATATAAACAGAGAAATATTAAAAAATATTTTTTCATCAGTTGATTTTAGGACACAAAAATGGATTATTATTGTGCTAATACAATTAATAGCGACAACTTTTGTTGCTGTATTTTATTTTAGAAGCAAATTATTGATTCATCTACTGCCTCTTGGATTAATTATAGCCGGCGCTCTAGGTAATGTAATCGATCGTATAATCAGAGGATATGTTGTTGATTATGTAATGTGGTCATTCAGATTTATTAATTTGAGAATATTCAATCCATGGCCAATTTTTAATCTTGCAGATGTTTTTACGGTAATTGGCACTTTGGCTTTATTCATAACGGTGTTTTTTTTCTCAAAAGAAGATGAAGATAAGCATGAAAAATTAGAATAAAAATATCTCTATCCTGTTTATCTAATTAGACTTATTTTATAATATTATTACTATAATTAAAAATTTATTTTTTTAAAACCGATTTTATGCTATAAACAATTTTATTCCTGATCAAAAATAATAATTAAAATCATATGCAGTTTAAATTATTAAAAAATATTATTATTACAACATTACCTCTTTTTGCGTATCTTATAGCTGATTTTGTATTTAAAGATTTGGTTTATTCCATTATCATAGCTATAATCATTGGCATACTTGAATTTATAGTGACTATTATAATTTATAAAAAATTTGATTATTTCATTTTGATAGAATTATTTTTAATAACAATATTCGGTTTAACTTCAATTTTTTTTAACAACAGCATATTTTTAAAACTAAAGCCAGCCGTAATGGAATTCATATTGTTGATTTTTATCATATTTTTAAGTTTTTCAAAAAAAATCACAAATTTATGGCTATCACGATATTTAAAATCATTAGACACAAGTCAAATTGATACTAAGAGACTACAAAATTTATTCATAATAATAATCCCAATACTGACAATACACATAACGCTAATAATCATTTCCGCATTATTTTTTTCTCAAAGTATCTGGGCATTTGTCAGTGGACTCTTGCTATATATAATGTTTGGCCTAATGTTTATAGGAGTCTTTGCATATTCATTGATTTTAAAAAAAATAACATTAAACAAATACAAAAATCATGAATGGTTTGATATACTTGACGAAAATGGCAATATTACCGGCAGCGCTCCGCGTGAAATATGCCACAATGGCAGCAAATTACTTCATCCTGTAGTACATATACACATAATAAACAGCAAGAATAAACTCCTGTTGCAAAAAAGAGCAATGGATAAAGACATACAACCTGGAAAATGGGATACATCAATCGGCGGACATATTCGGTCAGGAGAATCTCTAATAAATGCTGTTATCCGCGAGTCAAAGGAAGAACAGGGCATTGAAATAAATCCAAAAAAACTTGTTAAAGTTTCAAAATATATATTTGAATCGGATATTGAAAAAGAATTTGTATTTTCATTTTTATACAGGTCAGACGATGAATTAAATTATCAAAAATCGGAAATTGATGAAATTAAATTTTTTAGCAAGGATGAAATTAAAAAATTGATAGATGAAGGACAGACAACTCCCAATTTTGTTGAAGAATTCAGGATTTTAACCCAATCCAGATTATTTTGATTATTAAGAGGGACAGAGCTAAAAAATATTATATTTTTTTATATTTAGATATTTAGTAAACGTTCTTGAATAAATTTTTGGATATTTTAAAGGATAAAAATGATTCATAAACATTTATTTGGTCCTGTGCCTTCCAGAAGGCTCGGGTTTTCTCTGGGTGTAGACCTTTTGCCATTTAAAACTTGCTCACTTGATTGCATATACTGTGAATGCGGAGCCACAACCAATCTTACAAATGTTATAAGCGAGTATGTTCCTACTAATGAAGTTATTAGAGAGCTCGATGACTACCTAAAGAAAAAACCTGTTTTAGATTATATTACTTTTTCAGGATCGGGAGAGCCAACACTTCACAGTGGCATTGGTAAAATAATTAATTTTTTAAAGACAGACTACCCTGATTATAAAATAGCACTATTGACAAATGGGATGTTGCTTTTTGATAAAAAGGTTCAAACCGATATAAAGGATGTCGATCTTATTCTGCCTTCGATAGATGCAATTTCAATAGAATCATTCAGGAAAATAAACAGGCCATGCGATAATATAGACTATAAAAAAGTACTAGATGGAATTATAGACTTTAAAAAAACATTTAAAGGCATAATGTGGGTTGAAGTCTTTATTGTGCCTGGAATAAACGATAATAATGAAGAGATAAAACTGTTTAAGGAATATTTCACAAAACTCAAACCCGATATGATCCAGCTTAACTCTCTGGACAGACCTGGTACAGAGGACTGGGTAAAAAAAGCTGATAAAAGCATTTTGGAAAAAATAAAAAAACAATTGTCACCCCTAAATGTTCAGATAATAGCAAAATATAAACACAAATCAGAGGAGGAACACATCAGTCTTGAAAAAATTAATGAAAAAATAATATCTATTCTAACAAGAAGGCCATCTACATTTGATGATTTATTAATCGGCTTAAATATCGAACCCATCGAATTAAATAAACATTTGAATTATCTCTTGGAAAAAAATCTAATTGAAATAGTAATAAAAGAACGAGGAGAATTCTACAAGATAAAAAATTAATCTTGGTTTAAATAACGGAAAATGCACATCAGTCTCCCCTTGATTTTAAACTAATAATAATTCATAACAGCTCTGAAAAAAGAAATAATATGAACTTCTGTAAAACCTGCCTGCTTTAATAATTTTGCTCCGTAATTAAGTGTAGATCCAGTAGTATATACATCATCGATCAAATATATCCTACCGCTGAATTTATCCCTGTTTTTTTTTGGCAAATAAAACAAATTTTCTATTTTTTTCAATCTGCCATAATCATTCTTATTTTTTTGAAAATTATTAATACTAAATTTTCTTTTGTAAATATTTGATATAATCTTAAATTTTTTGCTTCTTAATATCTTTAATACATACCGTAAACCTGATCTTCCTTTTCTTAAAGCTTTTAATAAATCATCTGGCACCACTGTTACTATACCATCATTTTTAATTAATCTTTTTTTTATTAATAATTCTGCCAGCAATTTGTTGATTGAAAATTTTTGTGATAATTTCAGCATGCTTATAATACTTTGAAAATAACCTGTATAATATTGAATAAATGAATAAGAATCGTAATAAATTTTCCCCAATTTAACACATGAATGACATTTACCATCTTTTGAGAGAGGATGATGGCAAATATTGCAGGAATCATGAATATTAAGATCAAAATAATTAAAACATTTATCACAAATACCAGCTATTTCTCTGCTAAGTCCCCTGCCATTGCATAATACGCATCTTGCATCAAGTAAATAATTCATAATTATACTAAACTGCACTCAAAAACCTCCGAAAATTAATATATATAGATATTAATAGCTTAAAATGTACTTTTCGTTTACAAAAGTTCTTTAAATTTAAATATTATTTATAAAAGCAGGGTCAGAGCTTTAAATAAAGTAAGATTTTGCCATTTTAAATTAGATATAGTTTTTATAGATAATAAAATTATTTGACAAATTTAAAAAATATGTTAAAATTCAAATTATAATAGTATTTCATGGAGGAAAATATGATAATTAACACAGGGAAGGTTATTTCTTCATCATCTATTCTTTTCAATCAGGTTAAAGAAAATGACTCTTCGGCAAAAATAACAAGCGCAGATGAATCAAAGAAAAAAAATTCAAGCAGGATTTTTACGGATTTTGCTGAAACAAATTATTCCGACAATGCAATGAAAAACAAATTTTTAACCATCAACAATTATCTTACACAATATGAAAATGATTTGAGCAGACTCCAGTTTGCCGAACAAAAAATCAATGAACTTCAACACCTGCAGGGGAATCTAGGAAAAAATGAAATTGAAAAATTCATTAATGAAGCAAAATTTAATGATGAAAAAGTGCTTGCAATTTATTTCCCGGATATAAATAACTACAATGAATACATTACCGAAGCAAAAAACAAGATCCAGAATGAGTTAAAATCATTAAGCAAGGATTTCAAACA
The DNA here is from genome assembly GCA_964531405.1 of uncultured Spirochaetales bacterium. GTDB lineage: Bacteria > Spirochaetota > GWE2-31-10 > GWE2-31-10 > JAFGQB01 > CAZHHK01. The sequence continues at coordinate 11,892 of CAZHHK010000004.1, forward strand.
AATTGAGATCACTTCTCAAAACCTGACAAGCCTTTTTACTCATAAAGCGGGCATTGATGGCGAAAACTTAAAAACTATTGATTTAAATGATCTTATTAAAAACATAAGTATAGATAAAAAAAGAGTATTAGATTTAATTTCCTGACTTTTTACTAGTAATTACGGCGTTTCTTAATTTCAGCCAATATCTTCTGAATGTTGTTTATTTCTTCATCGGTGAGAATTGCTCCATTTTCCAGTTTTGTATTTATTCTATCAAGTAGTGCAAGCAAATCGGCTAGACTCATGTTGATTAAATTTAATTCTTCAGTATTATTCTGTGTCTGCTGATTTTTATTTGATATATCGATTGTATTATCACCGGCTGATTTTTTTTCTGCGATTTTATATTCATCAAGTAGGATTTCGTTTTTCATACTTATAATAAAATTATATTTATTTGACTTTATCAGATTGATTTTTCGGTTTTTATACTCGATAAACATTGCAGAATCATTAATTGAATAAGGCTTAAGATCAAAATTAAAGTCGCTCTGTAAAATATAAGGACCGATATTCTGTTCGAGTTTTTTCCAGTTGGCAAAAAATACCCTATCAGGCTTTATAATGTAATTTTCATCAAGTATGACATTAACACTTGTTTTTAGTTCTTCATTTTTTGATATAATATAAGGAATACCGGATAAATCTAGCAATTCTCTCTCTCGTGTTATTATGCTATTATCCGGTAAGATAAAAGGTCTTTTTGATTGTTCACCAAGATAAGTATCTATGCATAAGAAAAAATTTATTTTATCGATATCACTGGTTAAATTAAAGATTTCCAGATCGATTAAAAGAGTATCAATCGGTGAATCAGGCTTAGAAGGAACAAGCCTGTATGTAAGCTGAATTTTTATTTCATCATTATTCCAAAAATATACAATCGAATTATCTTTAATTTTTATTTCAGAATATCTGCCTCGCCCACCCTCTGCAAAAGGAATAACCTTTTGATCTTTAAAAAATCTGAAATATGAAGTCGGGATCTCATCCTCAAACAACAAAGGTATCCATTTATCCTTTGTATTAGCTCTGGAATAAAGCAAAAATCCACCGTTTTTATCAGACACGGTAAGTTTCATGTGTTTAGCAATAAGGCTTAAAGGATCAGCAAAAATAGTAAAACCTGCAAATCCAATCAGTATAAAAATGATAAATATTTTATTTCGATTCAAGAGCTTTTTCCTTTTTTCTGAGTTCTTCTTCTAAAATTTTTAGAGTTTCCTCTTTACTTTTTAATAATTGCTCTTTTAATTCCAACTGTTTTAATTTATCCGTTAAATCCTTATATGATGAATTATTTTCATAGGTTTTAATAATTTCCTCGAGTTTGCGAATTTGTTCTTTTAGTGCATTATTCTCATTTTCAAGTTCTTTCAAATTATCATTATTTATTATAGTTCCACCATTTTTCCTGTATTCATTTAAAGCTTCCTCCAGTGTTTTCTCCCTTATCCTGAATTCATTCAAACTTGCAAGATACTGCTCCTGCGACCATTTTAAAAGATTTTGCAAAACAAGCTCGCTTTTTTTATGCTCGATTAATCTAATCTTATAAACACAAGCTTCACTTTTAATCGATTTAGGATATTTAGTTGTTACGATATTAAAATAGACTACTGCATCATCAAACTGCCCCAAGGCATACAATGATTCACCAATCCAATAAAATGCATTACTGACAAGTTCGTTATTTGGATATTTTTGTATAAAAGAATTAAACTGCTCTATAGACGCCTGATATTGTTCTTGCAAAAAAAGCAACCTACCCTTTTCGTAAAAAGCTTCCGGATAGTTCAACCCATTGTCTTTATAATTAACAATATAATACTCAAGATTTTCCTCTGCCTGCTGTAGTTTATTTAAACCAATATAAGCCTTACCAAGCCAGAAATACATTTCCCTTTTTAAATCATCATTATTTGATGATAAAGCTATATCCCTAAAAATTATTATTGCTTCTTCATATTTGCCCTGTTTATAAAAAAGCTCTGCTTTTTGTTTCTCTCTCTCCCAATCTTTCACATCAAAAGAAAAGATAACAGTATTGGCATAAATCAAAACAAATAAAATAAGAGAAACTACTAATATTCTTCTATTCATTAATATCCTCAAAAAGCTTTTTTTTAATTTTCGTCCCCTGTTTTTTTTAACTTGAATTTATAATATTTAATATACACCCTCCATCACTGTAAAACAAATATCAGGTGGTATAATAGAAGACTTTTAAGTATGAATTAATTATATCACAAACCTGTTTAAAAAACAAAGACTAAAATCTGCCTAAATTCAGTACAAAACTAACCTTTTTATTATTTTTATAATTGGCAATCTCTATCATTTCAAAATTCAAATAAAGCATATTATTACTTTCATTAGCACTAACCAGATTGGAATAATATTTCGCCGGATGGTATTCATTTAATTTATGATAAACAACATAACTTTGCAATTTAAATAAATCTATAATTATACAGGCAGAATTTGTAACCCATATATAATAATTATTATTTTTTGATATCAAAAAGCTATCATTAAAACCTTTATATTCATATATCCTTCTGTAATTAATTTTAAAATTTTTTAAAATTTTTCCATCATAATTAATTAACAATATCTCATTCAAATAATTTATTTCATGGGCACTGACCTGTTTCGCTTTATTAACAATAACAAGCCTCTTTGATGCTACCTTGCTTAATACAGGATAGCCATCCTGGCTTATTATTATCCTTCCTTTTTTATCATAAATTATATAAGAAATCACAAAATATTCACTAGAATACCAGCCGCTCACTTTTTTTATTAACAACAGATTATCATCAATTATATTAGCAATTTCTGCAGTAAAAGCATTATCTTTTGCATCCTTGTTTTTTTCAATCTTTTTTATCTCTTCATCCATTGAATTGTATTTAATCTCATTGACTATTTTGTTGTTATTCACAAAAAAAATAACGCCATTTTTCTCCGAAATAATAAAAGAATTCTTATAAGGGCTAATATAATATCCGAATACATAACCTTTTATTCCTTTGTATCTTACATGATACCAGTAATCAGAAAGACCATCGACCTCGGCTCTTTCTTTTTGTGCTGATAAAACATCTATCAATGTTCCTTTCTTCAATGAATACAGGGCTTTTGATCCTCGCTTTGGCAGAGACCTTAACATAAGATTATCGACCATAACAATTGCAGTCCCTGGATTTATCCTGTCTTCAGAAGAATACGTATTTATAAGAAAAATGAATGATAGTGTAATAAAAAACAAATTAATCACTTTCTTCAAAACGGCCTGCCTTTTTTATCATATTACAAAAAAGAATATAAAAAGTGAATTAAAATTTTCTGTAGATTTTATATTGACATTATATTAATATTTATATTTAATATAATAGCTTAATATAAAAAAATTATTTATATATTAGGATATAAATTATTATGGATAAAGAAGAAATATTAAAATCAATTATTAAAATTGATTCTGATTTTGTTGTCAGTACTTCAAGATTAAATAGATTAAAAGAATATATTACAGAGTTAACCGGCATTAACTTTGAATTCTGCGACCTTATGCTTACCGAAAACGGCAGGCAGTATGTTTTGAAAACAAGCGATGATGTACTAAGAGCATCGGTAAAAAACGACATTCTTAATATTACATCGGATAATAAAAACGGTGAAATTATTTATACTTTTAAATTTCAATAATCATTCAAGTAAGAATGATATTTTAATAAATATAGTTGAATAAGATTATTTAGTAGTCCTGTAATCTCTTAGACTTAATCCTAACTCGCCTCTTCTTCTTCAAAGAAGAAATTCTTTCGAACGATATGAATATCACCAAACAGTATATGTTGTCTCACGGTAATAACGCCTTTTTTAACCAGCTCCAGTATAGCAAGAAAAGTACAGACAAGCTCAAGTTTCTGCATATCGGGATGAATTAGCTCAAAATAATTAAAGCTTTCTTTATCTTTTAAAATATTCTTAATAAAATTTATTTTGTCTTCAACGGTATAATTCTGCAATGTAATTTCATAAACGAATTCGTCTTTTTCTTTTTTATTCAAAATCTCTGCAAAAGCACCAATCAAATCAAGGACTGTAAGCTGTTTCCAGTTTTCATCGGTTTCTTCAAGGTCAAACAGTACCGGACCCTTTGCCCTGTTAACCAATGGCAAACTCTCCTCGCCTCTAACTTCCAGAAGACTTGCTGCCATTTTATACTGCTGGTATTCCAGTAATTTTGCAATTAATTCCTCTTTAGGATCTTCTTCCTCATCTTCATAATCCACCTCTATAGGTAGCATGGCTTTTGATTTTATGAGAATTAAAGTTGTTGCCATTTCAACAAACTCAGAAATGTTATCAAGATCAAGTACAACTAAAAATGTTAAATAGGTAAGATATTGATTAGTTATCTCTGCAATAGGTATATCATATATATCAATCTCTGATGTCTTTATAAGATGAAGCAAAAGATCCAGCGGACCTTCAAATGTTTTTATTTTTACCCTGTATTTTTCGCTGACATTCTCGCCGGCAGCCAATTTTTCATTATCACTCAATTTTTAAGTCTCCAATCAATTTAATTCTCTGGTCTGTGATCTTATCCAGAAACCCGCTAAAATCATAAGATTTTAAATACTTAGAGTCGTTATCAAGTATTTCTAGTATCGGCATCAATACAAATTTTCTATAAGAAAATCTTTCATGTGGTATATTTAATTCTTGAGATTTAATAATTATATTACCAAAAAAGATTATGTCAATATCAATTTTTCTAGGACCTTTTGGTCTTTCGTTGTCTTTAACTCTGCCAATCTGTAATTCTATATCCTGAATGATTTTTAATACTTTATAAGGATCATCCAAATTTGTTTCATAAATCACAGCCATATTATAAAAATTAGCCTGATTAATATCATCGACAGGCTCAGTTTCATAATATGAACTTTTTTTTACTAGCTTAAACTGATCATTCAATAAGCATATAGCCTGTTTTAAATATTCGGTTCTCGGCTCTATGTTCGAACCCAAAGATAAAACAAGCTCATTAATCATTTTATAACAATTCTCTCTGAGTTATTTCGGAGTTTCTCGTTTTTGAATCTTTTTCATCGGATGAATCATCCTTTACTACCGGCATCAATGTAGCCCGGATTTTATTCTCAATCTCTTTAGCAGTAGCAGGGTTATCTATAAGATACTTTTTAACATTGTCTCTACCCTGCCCAATCTTTGTCTCTCCGTAAGAATACCATGAGCCTGTCTTTTGAATAAGCCCATATTTTACACCTGCATCAATAAGAGACCCTTCCTTACAAATGCCTTTGCCATAAACAATGTCAAGCTCCACTTCTCTGAATGGAGGAGCAAGTTTATTTTTTACAATTTTTACCTTTACTCTGTTACCAGTAGCTTCGGTCCCGGAAGTAATAGTTTCAATTTTTCGTATATCTATCCTTATAGAAGCATAAAATTTCAAGGCTTTTCCGCCTGTTGTAGTTTCAGGACTGCCAAACATTACTCCAATCTTCATTCTCAACTGATTTATAAAAATAACACTTGTATTTGACTTTGCAACTATAGCCGTAAGCTTCCTCAATGCCTGACTCATAAGTCTAGCCTGCAGACCCATGTGGCTATCACCCATCTCGCCTTCGATCTCGGCTCTAGGTGTCAATGCCGCTACAGAGTCTATTACAATTATATCAACTGCACTGGATTTAACAAGCGACTCAACAATTTCCAGAGCCTGCTCTCCTGTATCCGGCTGAGAAATCCACAAATCGTTTATATTAACTCCCAATGCTTTTGCATAAGTCGGATCAAGTGCATGTTCAGCATCAATAAATGCAGCAATGCCTCCTGCTTTTTGAGCTTCAGCAATTGCATGAAGGGCTAAAGTTGTTTTACCTGATGATTCTGGTCCGTATATCTCAATTACCCTACCCTTTGGATAGCCTCCAATACCCATCGCAGCATCTAAAAGCAATGATCCACTTGGTATACAGTCAACAGATATAGCTTTTCTTGAGCCAAGCCTCATTATAGACCCCTTACCAAATTCCTTCTCAATTGACAGGACAGACATTTCAAGAGCTTTCAATTTATCCTGAATTTCCTTATTATTTTCCACAGCCATAATCATCCCCTTTTTTTCTAACACATTAAATTCCATGCAAAACCTCCAGATTTATTTGTTTATATATTAATAAACGCATAAAACTGAAGAATCCATTACAACCTTGATAAAAATTATAATAAAAATTTAAAATAGTAAAGTATATTTAATATATTTTTTAATCTTTGATATGTAAAATTGAGAAATTTATAAAACTATTTTTTTGAATATTTTATCAATAGACTTATAATTTTTTTCCTGTCAAAATTTTTATTAGATTGCCTGAATATTTCAATCATATCATTTAATTCTGCTTCGGATAATAACCCATCTTTTTCATTTGAAACCAGCAATTTATCGAATTCTGTTTTTTTTAAAATTTCTTTTCTGGTATGTAAATCTTCATGCATCTTTTCACCTTTTTGCAAACCTATATATTTTATCTTAATTTGATTCTCATCATAACCGTATAATCTTATCATAGTTTTTGCAAGGTCAACGATTTTTATAGGTTTACCCATGTCAAGTATGAATATATTACCATTATCAATTGTCGCAGCTTTAATAACGAGTCGTGCAGCTTCAGGAATCGACATGAAGTATCTTGTTACATTCCTATGTGTAACGGTTACAGGACCACCGGCTTGTATCTGCCTCTTAAAAACAGGGACAACACTGCCTCTCGAACTTAAAACATTACCAAACCTTGTAAGAGAAAATTTTGTTGTATCTTGAAGATTATTTAAAGATAAAACAATCTTCTCCGCTATGCGTTTAGTCTGCCCCATTACTGAAGTCGGATTTACTGCTTTGTCTGTTGATATAAGAATAAATTTTTTTACTTTGTTTTTAATAGCACTTAATGCACAATTATATGTGCCAATAATATTATTTTTTACTGCTTCATCGGGATATGCCTCCATTAATGGGACATGCTTATGGGCAGCAGCATGAAAAAAAATATCAATTTTATGCTTTTTTAATTCATGGTCAAGTTTTTCCTGATCTTTAATATCACCAATTATATATTCAATTTTTTTGTCGTAATTAAGAGAGCTTACTAATGAATGAATAGAATTTTCACCATGGCCAAAAGCAATAACTTTTTTTATATTAAGTTTTAAAAGCTGTCTTAATATCTCTGAACCAATGGATCCCCCGGCTCCAGTTATCAATATTGTCTTGTTTTTATAATATGGTAAAATTTTTTTTACATCAAAGCCGATTTCTTCCCTGCCCAAAAGATCCTTTGCATCAATATCTCTTATCTGATTTAAATTAACCTTGCCTTCGATTATTTCAAAAATACCGGGGACTATTTTTATATTTACATTTGCCTTATATAAAGAATTAACTATTTTATTGATTACTTCTCTACCGGCTGAAGGTATCGCGATTATTACCTCATCGATATTATATTTTGTTATTATTGCTTTGGCATTACTTATTGGACCTAAAACGGGAAGATCACCTATATTTTTAATGTTTTTATTATCATCAAGAAAACCGATAATTTGAAATATCTTTGATGTATCTTTATGATTAAGAATTTCATTTGCTACCATTTTGCCGGCACTTCCGGCACCGATTATTAAAAGATTTTTCATGGATTTCTAAAAAGTTATTGCTATTGTAGCGCCCATTTTAAATCTCCATGTCCTGTCACTATATGCAAGCTCAGGAATGAAAATACCAAAATCATAACCAAAATTAAAACCCGAGCCAAGATTTAACATCATGCCTGTATCGATTTCAGAGCCTACTATATAGTATGGCAAATCACATTCGTCATCGCTTATTGATCCAAATCTTCTGACTTTAAAGGTTTGATACAGACCCAAATACAAAGTGAATTGATTTGAGCCATTGTTATATGGTGTAACCAAATATTTTAATGAAACCGAATGGATATTCGATAAAACAGGATTTAAAACGTATCCTCCGTCAAACTTTCCGTAATAGTAATATTTATTATTGACTGTACCATCATATTTATCAGACCAGAAACCTTTTTCACTGTCTGAAGGATAATCCGACCATTCGCCTTTTCCTTCTTTGTTTCCTGTCCCAAAAGCGTAACCAGCTATAAAAGTTGAATAAGCAGCCCTTGGTATAGAATATCTAAGATTGGATTCAAAAGCACAGGCTACTAAAGATCTTGCAGACCCTTCAATGCTTGACGGATGCATACCAAACATCCCTGACACATGGGTTTTGTAATAAAAATTAGGAGCTATCCTGCCTTCTATATTTAAGCCCAGATGAAAAGTATTAACAGCAATGTTTGTATCGAGATTATAAAATACAGAATTCAAATCATATTGCATAAGAAAATAAGGATTAACATGCTGTCCGAAAAAATTTATATCAAAATCTGTCCCAAAAAATAATCTTCGGGCTTGCTCTGCATTAAATTTTATAATCATGTTGGTATATAACAAATTTGACTCTTCCTGATAAAGATTGTCGTAAGATGTAATGTAATATGGATTAAAATACGGATTAAATAAACCAAGAAATCCAGTATATCCTAAAATTGCTTTAAAATTGAGATAAGGGATATTGATATCTACTTCTATGCCATCCAATGGTCCGTTAAATACAAGAGTTGATTTAAAATTGTAGTTGGTCCTGCCTATAACTATTTTACCAATAACATATTTCCAGTTTAGATATAGCTCATCGATATTAAACAATAAAGATAGATTATTCCTTCTATAGCCGTAATCAAATCGTTCAAATTTAAAAAGAGTTCTCACTCCAAGATGCAAATATCTTTCTTCCTCAAATGAAAGACGACCCCAAATTTTACCTGTAAAAAGCCCTATCCACTTGTCATCAGGCACAGGTTCGAATCCTCCGTCAACTGGTACTGTTTCAAAATATTTAAAAAGTATCCTTGAAGTTAACGATAAGCTTCCTCCCATATCAAAAAGCACCGGAAATTTTTTGAGATCTTCGTTTGGTAATACATAATTTTCATCGATTATTCGCGGTTTTTTAATTAATATATTGTCATTTGATCTTATATCTGTAGATAAATCCATTTTATTATTTAAAATAGTATCATTAGTTGTATCTTTATTATCCTGTGCAAAAATATTGCAGGGCATTATTATTAGAATTATTAAAAAAATTATTTTATTGATTCTGGACATCTGTCTTCTCCTCAACTTTTTTTTCTATCGTCTTGTCCTGTTCTACTTCTTTTTGTTTAAGTTTAATTTCTTCAAGTTTTTTCTTTCTTTTTTCCAGTTTTTCAAATTTTTTCTTTTCTCTTTCCTGTTTCTCCGCTGCACGCTGCTCATCAAGTTCTTTATAGAGTCTTGCCCTCCATGCTGGAATATCAGAATAATCGTCATTGCTTGAGTCAAGCACACCGTCTCTAGGTTTTATATTGTAATGCTTAACATAATAATCAAGGTACGAAAATGTATCGATAAGCTCCTGTCCAGTAAAGGTATCGAAAGCACCTCTTCCTTTTGATATTATTCCATTAGAGACACATAATCTATATGATGAGTATTTAAATACCAGTGAGGTATTTACCAATCCGCCTTTTGTATTAAAAATCTTACATATCCAGTATGCAAATTCCCTTCTTGTGAGAACCGGGTTTATCTGATCAGATGTAATTGGTATGGTTACCTTAAAAAGCTTTTTTTCTGCAGCCCATAGTATATTATCAATAAAACTTGCTTTATAATCGTCTTCCTTGTATAAAAGTCTTACCAGTGTAATACCGTCATTAAAAGTTGCAAGGTCTTTTTTTGCTAGTTCTATAAAAAATTTATTCTGTTGAGCTGTTATTACTAAATTGACAAATAAAAATAAAGCGCTAATTAATTTATTTTTCATTAAACATACCTCGGTCTTTTATTAATTAGGATTTATTTTGAATTTTATTATCACAGAGAACACGAAGGATCACCGAGGATTTTATTATTTTAAAGATAAAAATTGACAACACATATAACAACTCTGCATCCTCTGTGCACTCAGTGGTTATAAAACTCTTGTTGAAATTCAACCTAATTATATTATCGATAAAAAAAGCTATATATAAAGGATAGCACAATTTTTTAATAAAAAAAATAAATTAGTTTGATAAAATACGTTAAAATCTATCTAAAATTCGCTAATTTCAGGGAAAGGATTATAATATTGCCAGCCAGTTTTACCGTTTTTTCTGTAATTTTCCAATCTTCTTATTGTTATTTCAGCGAATAAAGGATCTTTGTCAATCGTATAACATCTGCGGTTTAATCTTTCACATGCTATTAAAGTAGTACCGCTGTGTGAAAAAAAATCAGTAACTATACCATTCTCATCGCTTGAACTTTTTACAATGCGCTCGATAGATTTGAGGGGTTTCTGTGCATAACAGCCAGGAACATTTTCTTCCATTAAATAAAAAACCTGTTGTATATCAACCCAGACATTACCTGCCCTTATAAACTGTGATTTGCTCCTCTCCATATTCTCGGTTATCTTGCCATTTATTTCTTTATAGTAACCTTTGAGTATTTTGGGGATATCTGTATATTCTGCTTCTACGTTAAAAACTGGATCACCTTTAATATAGTACAACAACTCCTGCCTTACCGCCATCCAGTTTTTTTGAGTACCATAGCCTCTCTGGTTACGCATAGTTATAAAGCTTCTGCTTTTTAATTCTTTAAATTCCCTCATCATTATCATAAAATCGGCAAGCGGCTGAAACCCGTCATTCTGATCTGCTCCCAGCCATATATAAAGACCCGCATTATCATCCATTACCGCAAGAGCATTACTTACCCAACTTCTCGAGAATGATATGTAGTCTTCGATTTTTGTTTTAAAAAGATTTTTTGTATTTTTATTTCCTACAATAACATTATACGGAGGATCGTTTACAAAAAGACTGGATTTATTACCATTAAACAGTTTCAAGACATCATCTTTACTTACGGCATCAAGCACGCCAACCTTATGACCTTTGATTTCATCTGTCCAGATTTCACCAGGTTTTAATCTGCAAAAAGGCATGATTTTTTCACGCAATTTATCATCAAAATCTAGCCGTGTGAGCTTCTCTGTTTTATCATAATTTTTATGGAGTTGTTTAAAATCATCAAATAAAAAATTATTTTCATTCATTCTTTTTATGTCAAATTATAATTAAAGTATAATTTTTTACTATCAAATCGAATTGTAAATATCAAGAAATTATTATAATATAATGTAAAATATTTACACATTTTTAGTTTTTACTCTCCACTTATGATATTATTTATCATATATAACCTATTTAAAATAGTCGATATTGACGATTATTTAATATGAAAAATCAAAAGGAAAAATTATGTAAAGGCGGATTTTAAAGTATTCAAAATATTCTATGAAAATTGTCCAAAAAAAACTGATTTTTATTATTTTCAATATAATTATATTAATAAACCCCTTGGAAATTTATCCTTTAAAGAAAACTAATCAAAACATAAAAAAAGCTGAAAGTCTCATAAAAGAAAAAAAGTATAATGATGCTTCAAAAATACTATCCGAAGAACTTGTTAATGACCCTGAAAATGAGTATAAGATCATGAAACTTCTTAATCTTATAAGCAAGGAAAGAGAAAAAGTAATATCAATGATTTATGAAATAAAGGATAGCTTACAGAAACAGGATTTTGAAAAAGCCGATAAGCTGCTATCTATACTGCCAAATATCGGAGATTTTGACAGCAAAATAAATAATTTGGTTAGTATTCTTTTAAAAGAAAAAGAGCCTTTAAAAAAGATAATTATGTTTAATAATTTAGTAGTTAACAATGCTGAAAAGCTTATTTTACAGAATGATATTAAAGATGCTATGACTATCTATAAAAAAGCGCTGGATTTATACAGAAACGAATCAGTTGAGGTTAACGATCCAAATCTTAGCAATTTGATCAAAAAATTTAATACTCTGGAAAATCAATTATCGGAAATTGATTTAAATATTAATGAAGAACTTTCATCTGATAATGTCACCTACGATGATATAATCAAAAATTATGAAAAATCAAAAGCCAAATTGACTAAATGGAAAAAATCTGAGAGTGATTTTACGGATCTATTAAATTTACTTGAAAAATTGAATACCAGTACTAAAAAAGAAATTAAATATGAAGCATATAGATCCATAACTCAAAAATACATCAATCTTTTAAGAAAAAGTGTGCAGATTTATGGAAATTATTGCATAGACAGATTGTTTTTTTTAATTGATAGAGAAATAACCCGGTATGATAATAAATCAGATAGTCAGGAGATTATCAATAAATCATTTTCACTTATACACAATCTGGAAAGCGAAGCTTTTTACAATATTTCTTTAGACTATGATAATTCAAATTATATTAAAAAAAGCAATGATGTAATAATATCTTATTTATCATATATAACAAAAAAAAATATTTTATTCTTAAAATACAGACAGACTGTTGCAATGAATGATTTTAATATAACAAATAAATATTATGAAGATTATCTTGCAAAGAAAAACAACAAAGAATATTTTCTTGCAAAGGATTTGCTGTTAAAATCAAATGATACTTTACCTCAAGTTTATAAGAGCTCAAACAGTATTCAGGCAAAACTCAATCTATATAAAACCTTAAAAGATGAAAATTTTAGTGCATTTCAAAATAAAAATATTGATCTGGTTAATAAAACCGATGCCCTGTCTTTAAAGATTAAAAACGGCTTAAATGAAATAAATGATATTTTGAATTATATAAATGGATTACTATCCGATGCTGATAAAGCATACAATGATTCGGTTAATCTGTATAATCAAAAATCTTATAGCAAAGCCAATGAGAGTTTTTTAAAAACAAAAGATAAATATATCGATATACGTGTTCAAATGAAGTCTGATTATGTCGAAAATCAAATAATTAAAATCGATGATTATCTCGATAAAATCGAAGAAGTGAGTTTTAAGCAGGATATCAATAATGCAGAGCAGTACCTTGAAACGGCTAAACTTAATTTTTATCAGGAAAAATACGATGACGCTAAAAACAATATAGAGGAAGCTGATAAAATTTACAAAAGATATAACCAGAATGAAGATTTAATAAACTATTACAGAGAACGAATTTTAAGTGCTATTAAAATTCAATCTGGCAGTAAATTAAGCATCGATGACAGTGCATACAATCAGATTGTTGAATTATTCAAGAATGCCAGATTAAATTTTGACAAAGGTGATTATGACAAGGCGTATGAATACATAACACAAATATTGCTTGAAAAACCTTATTATGAAGAAGCAAGACTGTTTGAAATAAAAATCCTCCAAAAAAAAGATATAAAAAGTTTTAACGAGATATATACAAATTATTACAAAAAAGCGGTTGATATATTTAATGCCAAAAAATACGACGATGCATTATTAGAGTTTAAACAATTGCTGCAATTCAATAAAAATATTAATGAGATTGAAAGCTACATTTATAAGTGCAAAGTGGCATTAAATTTAACAAAACCTACTGTAACAGCAGAAGATAAAAACAGGGCAACTAATTTAATTAAGCAGGCTCAAAATGATTATGCTGCCGGAGATTACCAGAAGGCTTATGATAATATCAATGAAGCATTAAAACTATGGGAAGATGTGCCTGATGCTCGTAGTATAAAGCTTGCATGTATGCAGAAGCTTAAAATTGAAAGACCAAAGTTAACGATAGACAACGAAGTTAAATTCAGAGAAGCAAACAGGGCTTACAGTGAGAATGATTTTGAAACTGCTTTTAAACTAACCAATGAAATATTGAAAACACAGGATAATGAAGAGGTAAGAAGATTAAATAGAAAAGCAGAATTAAAGATTAAAAATAGGTAACAAATAACATGGAGCGCACTAAGATCACGAAGAAAGTAATTAAATATGTTGAAATTTCCTAATTTTTCCCCTTTCCCTTCATGGTTAAAACTTAAGTTTTATAATTAAGTAATATTTACTAATTTTTGATTGTTTTTTATCTATTAAATTTAAAAAATACATATTTAATATGTTATAATTAATTTATAATGATAGTAAAAGCTATAAAATCATAATTAACAGGGATATCTTTATGAGTTCAATAGATGAGATAAAAAATAAACTTAATATTGATAATATTGATAAAAAAAACAGAGAGGATCTGTTTAATAAATTTGTCGAAAAAGGAGGCAAAGTAGTCGAAGATAAAAAAAAGAGCAACATTGTTAATTTTGATCGAAATAAGCAAATATTAATCAATAAACAACTTCAAAAAGATAATCAAAAAAATAGAAATAAAAACTATGCCAATAAGCCGTCTTCTATGGTTAATCAAAAAATTAATGAACAAAAACAGTTAGAAAAAAAGACGACTTCAAGCGTTAATACAAGGAAGAAACATCCATTAATAATATATTTTTTAGGACTATACCAAAGTGTATTCAGTCTTTCTGGTGATTTTAATAGAAAATTTGCGCTAAATATGAATCAAGATCTGCCGGTGATTCTTAATGAACTAGATCAAGTTTGTTTCCAGATAATAAATTTAGAACAGTCAAAAAAATGGCAAGCTATTGATTTAATAAATGTAGCTAATGTTTTCGGATATGAAATTATTGAACGACTTCATTCTCTAAACAACAAAGAGTTGCTTTTAAAGATTTCTAATTATTTTGACGGACAAAGGAATATCCTTTGCAGTAAGATTATAAATGAATTGGGATTTTTATTTAAAAATTTTGTCATTTTATATCCTTACTGGGAATCTACAAAGCAGGTCTTATTTGAAAGCCAACAAATTTATCATGATATTATGAAGGTTAATCCGTTATTCTCAAGATCAAAGATAAACAAAAATATCGATAGAATATTTATTTATTATCTTCCTAGAATTCTAACAATATTAAATTATAATCTGGGCTTTAAAATCCCATTTGATTTTAACAGAATGCATGAATTTGCAAAAATAACTCCAGATAAGGATATGGGAAGCATAACCAATGAATTAAAAGAACAAAGGCAAAATTATTTAAAAAATATACAAAAAGAAAAAGAAGAACAACTTAATAAAATTAAAGAAGAATTTAAACAAAAAGAAGAGCTGCAGGTGCCCAAATTCATTCAAAAAGGATTAGAGACTATTAATGAAGTTGTATCCAGAATTAGTGATTCATACACAAGAGACAATACCGCAATGATGTTTGAAGAAAATGAAAAAATGCTTGAGTTTTACTTTTTGTTTAAAGAATTTGATGAAAATTATTCATTTATACTGACAACATCTCAGATTAAATTGTCTCCAAAAATGCAAGACGGTGTTAAAATTGATATTAAGTCAAATCTTGAAAAACATTATTTGCTTTTTAATGAAATTTTAACAAGTATAAAAGATTATGTTAAATTAATGGAAAATTTCAAAAAGATAAAAGAAGACTTTGCTAATTCTCCTTTTGTAATGCAACAAAAGATAAACGACCTTGAGAAAAAAAGAATACATGATTTTTTTGAAATTAAAGGCAAAGCATCAACTTTTTTCAAAAGATTATCGGCAGAGCTTCAAACTTTGATACTTGATTATAAAGGTGAAAAAAGGTTGCTTCAAAATGGCGATGACAAGTTTTATTTTGAAATAGGAAATGACAATAAAAAGAACAAATTCAATAACTTTACAATAATTAATGCTTTAATTAATATTTTGAGTTTCTCTTCTGCATTCTATTTTTATCTTAATAATGGTAAATTGGGACGCGGCAGTGGTATATATTTCCCTGATCAACCTAAAAGCTAATCGCTAAATAATCAGAAAAAATAAGAATCAAAATAAATTATTTCAAATATTTAATTAATTGACAAGTGATTTATAAAATGATACTTAATTATACTTAAAAATATTCTATTTTATTTAAATACTTTTGATTGTAAGATGAGGGATACATAGCGAAATAAAACTATACTCGTAATTCGAGTTAAAATAAATAAAATTAATTCAAAATATATGAGGATTTTATGGCAAAAAAGCTTAAAATAAGGACAAAAGATAAAAATCAGGAGTCTCCAAAGCACTTTAATATTAATATTTTTACTGTAATAGTAATACTTTTGATAATTTTAACTTTTGTTATTACTGGGAGTTCATGGCAGGGTATTATTAACGTAATTGAAAATTATACTAAAAAAAAGGAAAAAAATGAGGATGGCACATATTCTATTCAGGAAGATGCGCAGGTTTCACAAAACTCAAAAAATCAGGATACTTATATAGGTAAAGTACTTGGGCACAAGATTAAATTCGGCGGAGATGATGATTTTAACAGAGCCGTATATGAAATTTACAATGATAAAAATTTAAATCCTTATCAAAAATATCAATACACCAGATATTATTTTGATCAAGAGATAAATAAAATTATAGGCATGAAAAAATCTCAGGAATTGGATATACAGATAACGAGTGATAGTGACTTTTATATAGAAGAGATAGGTAAAAGATTTTATAGAGACAATGATGGTGATATAAATTACGACTATATGAAAAAACATAAAACAGAAGTTAATCAGAAAGGTTTTTCAATTTTAAAAGAACTTATTTATGAAATATTTATAAGGGATAATTTTTTAAATCTTCCGATTTCAAATCAGGAATTATTGGATAATTTTAAAATAGATGAATCAGGTGTTAAAATAAAGTTTATAAATATATCAAATAAAGATGTAGATATAGCCGAAATTTTAAGTTACTATAATCAGAATATGTCTGTTTATAAAAAATATAAATTAATAAGGCTGATTTTTGACAAAAAAGAAGCAGCCGAAAAAGTACTGAATGACATTAAGAAAGATCAGTCAAAATTTTTAGAAATCGCCAAAAAGCTCAAAGATGAAAATAAAGCAAAGCTTGTTTACGATCCTGATTATTCCTTTGTGAATGATTTTGAGGATGAGGCTTTACATGATGCAGTTAAAAATACTCAAAATAAAAACGTTTATAATAAGGTAGTAGATACAAAATTAGGACCAATTATTTTTTATGTTGATGATGTAAAAGATATTGATTTTGGATCCTCGGTTGATTTTAATAAGATTAAAAATGATTACATACAAAAAAATATAAACACTATTGATAATAATAATAAAGCTAAAGCTCAGATAATATATGATTATGCTTTAAAACACGATCTGGAAGCCGCAGGTAAAAAATTCAATTTGCCTGTAAAATCTTCAAATACCTATATAAACTTTATGGAAAATAATTATCAAAATAATATAGAACTGTATTTTGATTTTGAAAATCAGGACGATGTTAACTTTATGGTTTCATTGTTTAAGACTGAACCTGGCAAAATTATTGCTCCCAGAAAGTATTCTGAAGGATACATGATCGCCGTGGTTACAGATAAACGTATCCCAACTTATGATGATTTTGTTAGTAAATTTGATATGCTCAATGATAGATATTCCAAACAAAAAACAGCTTTCCTTCAAAAGGATTATTATGACATTGAGAGAAAAAAAATCGAAATAATCGATAATTTTAAATATTCGGTCAGTCCTCAGATGTTTATTGGAGAGCAAGTAGAGCAATAAAGACATACTAAAATGTATGCTCGAGTACTCAAGTGCATTATAAGGATTGTTTTTAAACTCAGTTTATTTTTATACTTGAGTGCTCGATCTTTGAGGATAAATGTTGTTAGATAACTATAAATTAGAAAAAGTCAAATCTAAAGACAATAATGATATTCTTGTAATTAACGGCATTTATATTCATTCAAAATACTCTCCTCTTAAAGAAGCTTCTTCGATTAAATATGACGGCAAGAATATAGTTTTGATATTTGGATTTGGATTAGGCTATCATGTTGAAAATATCATAAGTAATAATCCAGATTGTTTGTTTATAATCTATGAACCTCTTAAAAATATATATGATTCTATACATCAATATTTAAAAATTTCAAATAGTAAAATACTGATCCTTAATGATTTTGATTTTTCACGGATAATGTTTTTTTTTCAATTTAATAAAGTTTATTCAAATTATCGAATACAAATTTATTCTAATACCGGATATAAAACATTGTTTCCTGATCTTGAAATAAAATTTCTAGACCTTGTAAAAAATACTTATAGAATATTAATCCAGAATATTTTCACTGAATCAAATTTTTACCCATTATGGACTAAAAATTTTATTTACAATACTAGAAATATTCTTAATTATCCTATATTGAAAATTTCAAAAAAAAATCTTGATATTAATCTGGCGGTGATATGTTCGGCAGGACCAAGTCTTATTGATGATCTTTTTGTAATAAAAAATAACAGGGAAAAAATTACTATTTTTTCAGTAGATACAGCTCTAAAGACTCTCCTAAAATATGGCATTACTCCCGATTTTATTGTTTCTCTGGATGGACAATTGTACAGTATTGATGATTTTGTAAAAAATATTCCTCAAGAATCTACATTGCTTTTGGATGCGGTAAGTTATCCTAAAATATTAAATTCTATCAATTTAAAAAATGTATATTTTACAATTGCCGACAGCGTTTATGAAAATACAATAATCGAATATTTTTTTAAACAGTTTGATCTAAATTTAACAAAGCTTAAAACAGGAGGAATGATTTCAGATTACTGTCTTTCTATAGCGGTTAACCTCGGTTTTAAAAATATATATTTCGCTGGCATGGATCTATCATATCCTGGCTTTTGCACTCATTCAATCGATACTCCCTTTTATTATAGGACTCTATACTCGGCTTCTTATTTTAACCCACAGCAAACATTAATTTGTAGGATTATTTCAACTAGAGATCTTATACCTCTTCGTTCCAGAATCGATAAAGAAATTTATTCGGATTTTGTAATGCAAAATTACAGCGTGTATCTTAAAGAATTTGCAAATAAATATAATGACATAAATATTTACTATGGACCATTTAATGGGATTAATATAGAGGGTTTTAAAATTAATAGATTGGAAAATTTGATTAATGAAACTGGCAAAAAAAGATTTACATCTAAAGAATTTATTACAAAAAATGATATTGTTACTCTGAATAATGACGATATAAAAAAATTGTATGTATCATTAAATGAAGGCTTATTTTTTTATGCTAAAAAAATCAAAAATTTTATTGAAATAGTTAATTTTAATAAAATTGATAATGATATATTATCAAGATGTGCTGCCTTATACGATGAAATATTAAACGCTTATCCTTTTATAGAAAAATTTATGATTATGACAAATTTGATTTTAGCTTCAAAAAATATTCTAAGGGATAATTTAATCTGGTATAAACATTCTTTCCATAAAATGCTTCAATCACTGTATTATTTAATAAGAGTAATTCAAAAAAATCTTGCAAAGATGTAAAAAATAAAAGCTGTCTCAAAATAATCCCCAGCTTTAAAGCCCAAGTTATTTTTATAAACAGAAAATTTAAATGTTTTCTATTATTTTCTATAATAATTCTTGATATATTCCCAGAAAATATTATTATTAATATATTCATAAATTTTTCATAAAATCCTAAAATTAAGGTCAATATCTAATTAATTTATGGAAACAGCAATTGATAATAGAATTATTGAAAAAAAACCAAAAATCCTTGTTATTGATGATTCGGAATCCATCCTTTTTCTGTTAAAAAATGTATTGTCTATAGATTTTGAAGTTTTTTGCGTGAATAATGCCAAAAATGCATTGGATATAATCGATATTTCCTTTGATATAGTGATAATTGATTTGATGATGCCAGAAATGGGTGGGATTGATTTTATCAAAATAATTAAAGCAAACGAAAAACTCAGTTTTATCCCGATCATAGTCTTAACAGCAAAACACAATACAGAGGATGACATTGCAAAATTATTTGAGCTCGGCGCCAATGATTATATTAGTAAACCTTTTTTTAGTACAGAACTTATAGCGAGGATTAAGACTCATACACGTTTAAAACTGATAACTGAAGGTTTAATGGAAGCAAATAAAAAACTAGTGTTTTCTGCTACCCATGACGATCTTACAAAAGTATATAACCGACATGCGATATTTAATTTTCTGGAAAATGATATATTGCGCATTAAACGAACCAATGAAAATTTATCAATAATTATGTTTGATATAGACTATTTCAAAGAAATCAACGATACCTATGGTCATCTGGCTGGAGACAATGTTTTATGCAGGGTTGTACAAATTGTAAAAGATACAATAAGAGAGATTGACCTTATAGGTAGATACGGAGGAGATGAATTTATAATAATACTACCAAACACTAAATTAAAGAGAGCAAAGGATATTGCCAAACGTATTCTTACAAGGATAGAGGATGAAAAATATGATAATATTGATATGAAAATAACTTTAAGTATTGGATTATCCGAGTATGTTAACGGTGAAACGCTGGATAAATTCATCGAAAAGGTTGATAAAGCATTATATGAAGCAAAAGAGTCGGGAAAGAATTGTATTAAATTTAAATGAAGGTCTAATATAATTCATAAAACTTAAGTTTTTAATGTTTGTCATTCGAAAATATAATATCGGTTTTATATTTAAAAGTATCCCCCGATCACTAAACTTATAATACATGCTTTTTTTAATTATTAAAATAAAGCATGAAAGAATATACTTTAACACAATATTTCGAGCAGATGGGGATAGCTTTTATAATTTAAGGAATGGATTTTGTTTAGTATACGATACAAGATTTTAATAATTATTATACCACTATTAATGGTCAGTATGATACTTTTAACTATCATCGCTGTCGGCTTTGCCAGAAATGGTATCAATAAAGTAACAAAAGAGTTTTTAGGATATAAAATAAATCAAATTATTCAGAAAGCTAACAATGAATTAAAAAATTTGGAAGAACTTGATTTGCAAAATGATCCAACTTATGTGGATAGCGTTAAAATGGGCATTAAAGATTATTGCATAAGTATAATTAAAAAAGATATTGAATCAGTAGTAGCTATCGACTCCAAAGGCATAGTACAGATGTCTACAGATGATTTTATCAAGACTGGAGAAGAGGCTGATTTTTTTTATGAAATAAAGTCAAACACAAAAGGATGGATATCATTTAATGTCAATAAAATTGCTAAGGTTGGATATTATATTTATTTTCAACCATGGGATTGGTATATACTGCTTTCGGTTTATTCAAATACATTTTATAAAGATGCAAACCAGATATTTTATAATTCTATAATTATTCTGATATTAAGTATCATAATAGCTATTGTATTAATGATACTATTTATAAATTTTATTTTTAATCCTTTAAAAAGTATTATTGAATCTATGTATGATATTATTAAGTTAAACGACATGTCAAAAAGAGTACCAGTTTTATATAACGACGAGATTGGCGAGCTAGCATTTACATTTAATAACATGCTAGAAGAGCTTGATAAGGCTTATACTCAGATAAAGGAATATGCTTTTCAATCTGTGCTGGCTCAAAAAAAAGAAGAACGTATAAAAAATATGTTTCAAAAATATGTACCGCAGGATGTAGTAGATGATATCGTACATAATCCGACAAGGGCTCTTGAAGGCAAGAATAAACTTGTAACAGTACTGTTTTCTGATATAAGGAGTTTTACAACGATTTCAGAGTCAATGGCACCTGATACTCTAGTTAAATCCTTAAATCGTTATTTTACAATAATGGTTGACTTAATATACCGACGTCGTGGAGTTATTGATAAATATATAGGTGATGCCATTATGGCAATATTCGGAGCTCCAAAGGAATATCCGGACGATACCCAGCAGGCTGTATTGGCTGGACTTGAAATGCTTGAAAATCTTGATAAATTCAATATCGAGCAACGTAAGCTTAATTTAAAAGAATTCAAAATAGGTATAGGAATAAATTATGGCCCAGTTACGGTAGGTAATATAGGCACATCTCAGAAAATGGATTACACCGTAATCGGCGACGCTGTAAATTTAGCTTCAAGGCTTGAAGGTTTAACTAAAGAATATCATACACCAATCATTGTTAGTGAGGACACAAGAAAAGTTGTGAAAGATTATTTTTACTTCAGAGAAATAGACAGAGTTACTGTTAAAGGTAAGACCGAACCGGTAAAAATATGGCAACCTGCAAGAAAATTAAAATCTATAGAAAAAAAAGCATGGAATATATATAATCGGGCAGTAAAGTTATTTCTTGAAAGAGCCTGGGATGAAAGTCAAAAATTGTTCATCGAAGCTAATGAATTGCTTGGAAACAATGATTTTTTATGTCAAAAATATATTGAAGATATAAAAATCTATAAAATTAACCCTCCTGCAGCCGATTGGGATGGTACTAAAATAATGACTCATAAGTAAATTTTAAAAAATAATCTTGATAAAAATCTCCAATGATTGTATTGTTATTCAAAAAAAACTATTCAATTTATAACTTTACCTGCTTGCTTAAATCTTGCATAGCAAAGTAAGGAAATTGAATTATGGAAATATATAAAAACTTTAAATCAATGCAGGATTTATATTATGGCAAGAATTGCAGTATTCGCTTCAGGCAACGGATCTAATTTTGAAAGCCTGGCAAATAGTTTTATTGGAGATAAAGAAAACAAAATTGTAATTTTAATATGCAATAAAAAGGATGCTTTTGTATTAAAAAGAGCTGATAAGTTAAATATCCCGTATAAAATTGTTGAATATCAAAAAAATCAAAGAAGATCCGCTGAAATAAAAATTACACAGATATTAAAGGAATATGATATTGATCTAGTATTACTGGCAGGATTCATGAAAATTTTATCAGAAGAATTTTTACAGGAAAATAAAATCCCAATTATAAATATCCATCCCTCTTTACTGCCCAAGCATAAAGGTGAAAATGCTATACAAAAAGCTTACGATGCCTCAGACAGTGAAATTGGCATCTCTATTCATTATGTTACAAAAGAGGTTGATTCGGGCGAAATAATAATCCAAAAGAGTATACCCCTAGAAAGAGAAAAAGGTATAGATTATGTAGAAGAACAGGTGCATAAACTTGAGCATCAGTGGTATCCTTATGTAGCCAAAATGATCTGCGAAGAGATTAACAAAAAGAAATATTGAATTATTTTTATTCATAATATATAATATGAATAATTATTTTTACAGGAGATTAATAAT
Source organism: uncultured Spirochaetales bacterium (assembly GCA_964531405.1). GTDB lineage: Bacteria > Spirochaetota > GWE2-31-10 > GWE2-31-10 > JAFGQB01 > CAZHHK01. The sequence goes on from CAZHHK010000004.1 coordinate 35,241, forward strand.
GTCAGATGTATCAGGAGAATTTAAAAAAATAGGTTCTATTGGTATAGATGAAAACGGCAAGTCTACTTTTAAGGAGCCAATAATAATCAGTATTTCTCAATATAAAAACAGTAAATATCTTGATATCAGGAAATATTATGAAGAAAATGGAGAATGGAAACCCACAAAAAAAGGAATTACTGTTAATCATGACCAATTCACAGGATTATTGAATTTCTTAAAAGATAAAGAAAATGAAATAAAAGAGTTGTTAAATAAATAATATTTAATTCTCTACAAAAAATATAAAATATCTTAAGGATTATTTATGAAAAGATTTGAAAGAATTATCTGGATGGCTACAGTTTTTATTTTGATAACTGTAGTATTTTTGTTTTTTATTTGCAAAAAGGATGCATTTGCTAATAATAAAAATATATTTAATAAACTAGAAAGGGTAAAAAATATAGTAGATACGTATTATGTCGATGAAGATAAACTTAATGATGAAAAACTTGTAGATGGAGCTGTTGCAGGCTTGTTAAAATCCATAGGAGATCCTTATACGGAATACCTTCCTAAAGAATACTTTGAAGAATTAAAAACTACCAGTGAAGGCGTATATGGCGGAGTCGGTATGATAATCTCCGAAAAAGACGGTAAAATAGTTGTCATTTCACCAATGGAAGATTATCCTGCTTATAAAAAGGGAATAAAAGTCGGAGATTTCCTTCTTTCTGTTGATGGTAAAAGCTTAAAAGATATGTCTGTATCTAAAACAGCAGAGTTATTGAGAGGCAAACCCGGCACCATGGTTAAGGTTGAAGTCCAGCGAAAAGATTTGATCTTTGAAGTAGAATTAAAAAGAGAATTGATCGATCTTCCAACTGTAAAGTATGCCATAATTAATAATAAATATGGTTATTTAAGAATAACACAATTTGCCGGCACAACTGCCAAACACGTGAGGGAAGCTCTTGAAGATTTTAAGAAAAAAAAGACGAAAGGGATTGTAATCGATTTAAGATTAAACGGAGGCGGTTTGTTGGGTGAAGTTATAGATATATGCGATTATTTTATGGACAGCGGTGTAATTGTATCAACAATTGGAAGATATAAAAAGGAAAAGGCAGAAGCTAAACCCGATGATACTATTATAGATAAATCTATACCTATGGTAGTCTTAATAGATAACGGATCGGCAAGCGCATCAGAAATTTTTGCAGGTGCAATGAAGGATACAAAGCGCGGTATACTGATAGGCGAAAAATCCTATGGCAAAGGATCGGTGCAGAGTTTTTATCAACTAAGTGAAAAAGACGGATTTAAATTAACAATAGCAAAATATTATACACCTTCTGGTGTATGTATTGACGGTACAGGTATTCAGCCAGATATTGAAATAAAAGAGCCTGAACTTAATGATGAAGAAAAACTTGCTGTAAAAAAAATATATGATGATAAGGTTATTGATGAGCTTTTAAAAACAAATACAAATCCTAATAAGGAACAATTAGATAAAGATGTTGAGTCACTTTTAAGCAAGGGTTATAAACTGCCAAAAAGATATTTAAAAAAAATGATAAAAAATGCCATAATAAGCGATGATAAGCAAATATATGATCTTGAATTCGATCTGCAACTGCAGAAGGCGATTGAAATGTTTGATAAAAATGAAATAATTTATAAAAATGATAAATTTATAATCGATAAAAAATAATATTCTAAGCAATGCATATCATCTGGTTTATTTGCATTGCTTTTTTATTCTCTTGGAGAAATAAATGCCTAAAATTGCAGTATATCCAGGTACATTTGATCCCATAACAAATGGACATCTTGATATATTAAAAAGAGCCTTAAAAATATTCGATAATATTACCTTACTGCTTGCAAAAAATTCTCAAAAAACAACTTTGTTTTCTCTTGAAGAGAGAATTTATCAGATTAATAAGGTGATAAAAACAGAAAATCTTGCTGATAGAGTACTGGTTGACAGTTTTGAAGGATTATTAGTTGACTATTGCAAAGATAAAAATATTAATATTATTATAAGAGGCTTGAGACCTCTTGTTGATTTTGAATACGAATTCGAAATGGCTATGACAAACCGTGAGATGTGCAAAGATATTGAGACAATTTTTATTTTGACCGATCAGAAATATTTCTATTTAAGAAGTACGCTTATAAAGGATTTAATAATGCTTGGTGCCGATGTAAGTGATAAAGTGTCTCCATGCATAAAGAATGATTTATTTAAAAAATTAAATAAATAAGATATTATAAAAATTTTAAAATAATCTTAAATATTTTATAATATAATTATATTCTGCCTTGCAATTTTATTTCATTTTGATTATAATCCTTTGAGTTTTTTGTAATTAATTACAATTATTATAAATAGTAATTTCAGAGTAGTAATGCGAACCTATTTTATTAGAAGATTTTTACTTATAATTCCCACTTTTATCGGGATAACCATAATAGTATTTACAATCACACGATTTGTCCCCGGTGGACCTATCGAACGCATACTAATGCAAACTCAAATGATGCAAGGCGAAAATGGAAGATCGGGTTCTTTTTCAATCAGGGGACAGAGCCAGCCATTAAGCGAAGAACAGATTAAGATGCTAAAAGAATTCTATGGGCTAGATAAACCAATTTTAATCAGTTATTTTCAATGGCTGGGAAAAATTTTAATCCTAAACTTCGGCATATCAACAAGATACTATGATCCAGTATTACAGATGATTCTTGAAAGGTTAAAGATTTCCATATATTTCGGACTGGTAACATTATTTTTGATTTACGGGATTTGTATACCGCTCGGCATCATTAAGGCTATCAAGCATAAAAGCACTCTGGATAATGCATCCAGTGTAGCTTTATTCATTGGTTATGCAATACCAGGCTGGGTATTAGGGATTCTATTGCTTCTATTATTCGCAAGTCATTTTGAAATATTCCCGCTTGGAGGATTTACTAGCGACAACTTTATAGAGCTTAATTTTTTTGAAAAGATCATTGATATAATATATCATACGATTTTGCCGGTAATTGCTTATCTTATAGGTTCATTTACGGTAATGACATTCCTTTTAAAAAATTCTCTTATGGACAATCTGTCAAGCGACTATATCAGGACAGCAATGGCAAAAGGATTAACCTATAAAAAAGCAATATTCAATCATGCGTTACGCAACAGCCTGATTCCCATAGCATCGAGCTTCGGCAATAATATTTCAGTAATTTTAACTGGTTCATTTCTCATTGAAACTGTTTTTAATATAAACGGTATGGGGCTACTTGGATATGAATCAATATTAAACAGGGATTATCCGGTTGTCATGGGAATTCTTGCTATTTCATCGTTTCTCTTTCTTATAGGCAACATACTTTCAGATATTTGTGTAGCGTTAGTGGATCCGAGGGTACAATTTAAATGATGAAATTTAATCCTCTTACAATAAAAAAAATTAAAAGATTTAAATCTATAAAACGTGGTTATTATTCTTTTATAATACTAATTATTATAATAGTATTTTCATTATCTGCCGAATTGTTCATAAATAATAGAGCACTAATAGTGTATTACAATAAAAAATTATATTTTCCTACTTATGGTAAAATGATAAAAGGAAGTTTTTTCGGACTTCCTTATGATTATGAAACGAATTATAGAGAGTTAAATGCAAAATTCAAAAATGAAAAAAGTTCCAACTGGCTTATAATGCCTATTGTACCTTATTCACCTTTTGAAAATGATTTAAACACCAATAGTTATCCTCCTGCTCCTCCATCATTTAAAAATAAACATTATCTTGGCACTGATCTGTCAGGCAGAGATGTTTTTGCTAGACTGATATATGGTTTCAGGATTGCAATATTATTCTCACTGCTATTGCTTTTTTTTGAATATATCATTGGTATAAGTATAGGCTGCACAATGGGATATTTTGGTGGAGCTTTTGATATTATTTTTCAGAGAATAATAGAAATATGGAGTAATATGCCATTTTTATATATCATTATGATTATTTCATCTATTATTATCCCCAATTTTTTTGTTTTAGTCTTGATAATGGTGATATTCGAGTGGATCGGATTAACATGGGTTATGAGGACAGTTACTTATAAAGAAAAAGCAAAAGAATATATACTTGCTGCAAAATCAATAGGTGCTGGAAATGCAAGAATAATTTTTAAACATATTATACCAAATACAATTTCAATTATTGTAACATTTATTCCTTTTTCAATTTCAGGAGGAATTACTGCATTGACATCTCTTGATTATCTTGGATTTGGACTAAAACCTCCTACTCCCAGCTGGGGAGAGTTATTACGGCAGGGTTGGAGTAATTTAAAAGCATGGTGGATAGCTTCAAGTGTTGTTATTGCCATGATAATAATACTTACACTTATTACTTTTATCGGTGAAGCCATACGTGAGGCAAGTGATCCTAAAATGCATACCGTTTATGAATAAGTGGCAATATGATATATTTTTTACAGGAGTAGTTATTTTATGATAAAAAAAATGATTTTAACATTTTTATTTTTCTTGATATTTATTTTTTCTTGCAAAAAAGAAACTACAGTTATAGATAATTCTGATGGATATATTTTTAAACAAGAATACACAAAAGAAAAACTGCCGACAGATCTCAAATGGATCACAAACGAATCTGATCCAGTTTACGCTTCTTCTGAAGCAAAAAAAGGAGGGACAATATATGGATCTATGATGAGTTTCCCTCTTACATTCAGGATTGTAGGTCCTGATTCAAATACAGGTTTCAGAGATTATATACTCGGTAACCAGATGTCTTTAATAGCAATACATCCTAATACAGGCAACATAATACCAGAAATTGCAACTCACTGGGCTTACGGATCTGATAAAAAAACAATGTACTTTAAACTTGATAAGAATGCAGAATGGTCAGACGGTACTCCTGTAACGGCACAGGATTTTGCCTACACTATAGAATTCATGAGATCAAAGGATATAGTAGCTCCATGGTATAATGATTATTATACCAGAACAATAGATAACATAAAAATATATGATGATTACACTATCTCTATTTCGGCAACTCATCCTATGCCTGATCTGCATTTATTCTTAAGTCTAAATCCTACACCGAGACATTTTTACGGTAAAATTGACAAAGATTTTGTCACAAAATATAACTGGGCAATAGTGCCAAATACGGGACCATATCAGATAACAAAATTTAAAAAAGGTGAATACATAATTCTTGAAAGAAAAAAAAATTGGTGGGCGGCAAATAAAAAATATAATATCAATAGATTTAACGTCGATAAAGTGGTATTAAAAGTAATATCTAATGAAAATCTTGCGTGGGAATATTTTAAAAAAGGCAAAATCGATGTAGAAGGTTTAACAATGCCTCTATACTGGCATGAAAAAGCCAATATACCGGAATTTAACAACGGATATATTAATAAGATTTGGTATTACAATGACAAACCTCAATCGGATCAGGGTTTTTTCCTAAACCTTGATAAGGAAATATTCAAAGATAAAAATGTAAGATATGCATTTGCCCATGCGATGAATTTTGATAAAGTTATTAAGGAAGTACTATGGAATGAATATTACAGACTTCCACATGCATTTACAGGATACGGCAGATATTCCAACAACAAAATAAAACCTAAAGAATTCAGCATAGAAAAAGTAAAATACTATATGACAAAATCAGGTTGGAGTCTTGGAGATGACGGCATCTGGAAAAAAGGAAATACTAGATATTCTGTTCAAGTCACCTATGGGACAGACCTTCATACTCCAAGGCTTGTTGTGCTTAAAGAAGAAGCTAAAAAATGCGGCATCGAACTGGTGCTCGATCTACTTGATCCAGCAGCTGCATATAAAAAAGAAATGGAAAAAAAGCATGATGTCGTATGGTCAGGCTGGGGTACAGGACTTCGCCCCCAATACTGGGAATTCTATCATTCTGTAAATGCCCACAAAAGCCAGACCAATAATATAACAAACACTGATGACAAAGAAATGGATAAACTTATTGAGGCATTTGATAATTCTACCAATGAAAACGAAAGAATCAATCTCTCTTTGAAAATACAGGAAAAAATCGATGAAATAGGATGTTTTGTACCATCATTCATGGTACCATATGTAAGAGTCGGATACTGGAGATGGATGAAACTTCCCACAAAGCCGGCTGGTACAAAGGTCAGTGAATCTTTATTTGAAGTTGTCCCTGACCCAAATTACGGTACCTCAACCGGTGGATTATTCTGGATTGACGAAGATTTAAAAAAGGAAACTCTTGATGCTATAAAAAAGGGCATAAAGTTTCCTCCTGTAACAATCATTGATGATACCTATAAAATGCAGGAAATTAAATAACAAATAAAGGATTTTCCTTGTCTGATATAAAACTTGAGATAAAAAATTTAACAACCACATTCAAAACAGAAAACGGTACTTTTAACGCTGTTGAAAATATTAATTTCAAATTAAAAAAAGGCAAAATATTAGGGCTCGTTGGAGAATCCGGCTGCGGTAAAAGTATAACAGCTTTATCTATTATAAATCTTTTGCCTAAGCCGATTGCAAAAATCACAAACGGAAATATTTTTCTTGATGGCATAGATTTAACCAAATTATCAAAAGAGGAAATGTACAGGGTGCGAGGCAAAAAAATCTCAATGATTTTTCAGGAGCCTATGACAGCATTAAATCCCGTGCACAGAATAGGCAAACAGATAATAGAACTTTTTGATATACATTTCCCAAAAATGAGCGAATATGAAAAAAAAGAACGAGCCATTAATTTGTTAAAACAGATGAATATTCCTGATCCTGAAAAAAGGATGAAAAATTATTCATTCGAGTTATCAGGTGGATTAAGACAGAGAGTAATGATAGCAATGGCTTTAGCCTGCCAACCGGAAATACTCATAGCTGATGAACCCACAACAGCACTCGATGTTACAATACAGGCTCAGATACTAGATCTGTTAAAAAATCTTCAAATCGAAAATAATATGTCGGTTATTTTTATAACACATGACCTTGGAGTTATAAGCCAGATGTGCGATGAAGTACTTGTCATGTATGCTGGTAAAATTGTAGAAACAGCTTCGGTCTTAGAATTATTTGAATCTCCGTCTCATCCTTATACAAAGGGACTATTATCAAGTATCCCAAGACTTGAAGATAAAAGAAAAACAAAATTGAATGTTATAAAAGGAATGGTAGAAAATATCTATGATCTACCTAAAGGATGCCGCTTCCAGAACAGGTGTCCTTATACGATGGAAATCTGTAAAACAGAAGAACCTGAAATATTTAAAATTAATGATAATCACTATGCAAGCTGTTATCTATTGAAAGGAAATTAATTTGAATAAAAAACTTATTGAAATTAATAATATTAAAAAATATTTTCCAATCAAGGGTGGAATTTTCTTCAAAGAAATAGGCAAAATTTATGCTGTAAATGGTGTCAGTTTTCATATTAATGAAGGAGAAACTCTTGGACTCGTCGGCGAATCCGGATGTGGCAAATCAACACTGGGTAGAACAATATTAAATTTATACAAGCCCACAGCAGGAGAAATTTTATTTAATAATATAAACATACTTAAAGCAAACAAAAAAGAATTAGTCGAAATCAAAAAAAATATGCAGATTATTTTCCAGGATCCTTTTGAATCTTTAAATTCTCGGTTCACTATTTATAATATACTTGAAGAGCCTCTTATCATTCATAAAATAAAAGATCACAATGCAAGGAAAAAAATAATACTCAACCTGATCGATAAAGTCGGTTTACCTATAAATGCACTGGATAGGTTCCCTCATGAATTTTCAGGTGGGCAGCGTCAAAGGATAGGTATAGCAAGAGCAATAGCTCTAAATCCAAAATTTATTGTATGTGATGAGCCAGTAAGTGCTCTCGATGTTTCAATTCAGTCTCAGATACTTAACCTTCTTCTTGATCTTCAGAAAGAATTAAAACTTACACTTTTATTCATTGCACATGATCTATCAGTTGTGCGCCATATATCAGACAGAATAGCGGTAATGTATCTTGGTAAAATAGTTGAATTAACAGACAGTGATACTATTTACAGTAACCCCATCCACCCCTATACAAAAGCATTAATTTCCAGTATCCCTATCCCCGACCCAAAAAGAAAAAATGAAAAACGAATAATACTTCAGGGTGATGTACCATCTCCTTCCAATCCTCCAAAAGGATGCTCCTTTCATACAAGATGTCCTTTTGCAATAGATATATGTAAAAATACAACGCCGATTCTAGAAAATTTAAATAAAAATGATCATCAAGTTTCATGTCACAGAAAAAATGAAAAATTATGGTAAGCTTGATAAAATTAATACAACATCAAGAATGACTTCCCTTAATTTCATGTTTGTTATTTTTATTATCAATCATAAAGCCTATCTGATTGATGATAGGCACAATAACATCAACAGGACATTTTAAAGCAGCATTATACAAGTCTTCATCTGTATTATATGCGACTCTGGCAAGGTTATCCTCAACATATATTCTCTCCGAACCTGCTGTCTTTTCACACAATCCACAAGCTGTACATCCCTTCTTGCATTTCTCTCTAGTTAAATCCCCCTGCTCAAGATTGGAGCACGCAACAAAGTATCCCCCTTTTACAGGCACCATCTTTATAACTTGAGTTGGGCATATATCAATACATTTTTTACATCCGTTACATATGTTTGCATCGATCCATACTCTTTTATATTCATCACGCTTTATGGCATTTTGAGGACAAACTCTTATACAGTCACCCATGCCCAGACAGCCATATTTACAAGCTTTATCTCCCCCAAAAAATTTATGAAGAGTATTACAATATTCATCACCATTAAATATATAATCTCTTTTTGATGTTTCATTATCGCCAAGACAAAAAATTTTTGCAACACTTTTATTTTTTTTTACCTTGTTTTTACCAAGAGCATTCCTGATTTCATAAATAACATGCGACGCTCCCGGGCTACATAAATCTATAACTTCATTTTTATTGACTATTGCATCTGCGTACTTTTCACAATTTGTATACCCACAGACTCCGCAGTTTGTACCTGGAAGAATATCCAGTATTTGCGATATCATTGGATCAATTTCCTGATAAAAAAATCTTCCAATAACCGTCAATAAAAAACCAGTTATAAATGATAAACCGCATACAAAAACTATTGCAATTACAACAAACTGCATTATTTCAAATAAACTAAATCCGTTCATTAAAAATTCCTTAAAATAGTTTATCCAAAAAAACAAGCATAGTTTTGTCAAAAGCCATAAAAGCCAGAGCCATCAAACCTGCGCTTATCAAAGCAGAAGGAATCCCTTTAAAAGACTCAGGAAGATTTGATAATTCAAGCTTTTCTCTAATAGCCGCCATGATAAATGAAACCATAAGGAAACCCAAGCCACCGGCTAACCCATTTATCATAGAAGAAATAAATGTATAATTTCTTTCAATATTAATTACAGCAATACCAAGTACAATACAATTAGCAGATAATAATGGAAGATGTATTCCTGCAAAATTATATAATGCTGGGATTGTTTTCTTTATTATAATATCAATGCTTTGCACTAAAGTAACATTTATAAGCATAAAAACAATAATTTTTAAAAAAGATAAATTTAACGGATATAAGATATAATGATAAATCAAATAAGTAAAAATACTCGATAAAGTCGTAATAAAAGTAACCGCTAATCCTAAACCTAAAATATTCTCATTTTTTTTACTCGTACCGATAAACGGGCAAAGTCCTAAAAAACTTTGAAGCACAATATTATTTATAAAAATAATTCCTATTGATAAAATCAGTACTTCTCTCATTTAAAAACCTCGTACTTTTTATTTATTTTTTGCCTTATTCTTAATTAAATTTGCAATAGCAATCAAAATGCCCAATACAAAAAATCCACCGCTTGATAATGCAAATATCAACGAACTTGAATAAAGTTCAATATCAAAATCAAAAAGATTCTTGATAACAATATTAGCCGAAGACTTGTCATAATTAAATGATAAAGAGTCGGCTCCCTGAAAAGCACTTGTAAAATCAATCTGACATGTTGATAATATTTCTCTAAAAAAACTTATAACTATTAAGACTATGGTAAATCCTAAACCTTTCCCAAATGATGTAACAACAGCATCCAACACTTTATTTTTATAAGCATATTCAGCACAGTTTAATATTATGCAGTTTACTGCTATCAATCCAGTAAATATTCCCAATGAATTATAAATAAAAGGGAAAAAAGCCCGAAGAATAATTTCAACAATCGTTGTTAATACTGCTATAATTAAAATATTAGAAATAACTTTAATTCGTTCAGGGATAAAATTTTTTAATGAAGAAATAATAAAACTTGATAAAAGTAAAACAAAAATTACAGAAATACCCATTGCCAGAGAATTTACGACCATATAAGTCACAGCAAGACTCGGACATAAACCCAAAATCATAATTAGTAACGGATTCTCATTTATTATCCCATTATAAAATTTTCTAAAGTAATTTGTTTTAACTGCATCACTCATATATAATCCAAAAATAATTATTTTTTTTCCTTCAAAATTTGATATATTTCCTCAATACAGTTTAAAATGGAATTAAAAGCGATCTGATTTTTATAATCTGATCCTTTATTTATATGAAAAACAAAACTGTTTTTTAAAGAATTAATGTTACTTATATTTTCGCCATAAATTCTTTCCATATAATTATCAAAATCCGATAAATCAGTTATATTATGCAATATTTTGTAATTATCAAGTAATTTTAGTGATCTTAAAGTCATATCATTATTGATGCCGATAGCGATTTTTAAATTATCACCATAATCATTACAGTCTACAAATATCGTATAACCTATAATATTACCACTATTATCAACTGCTTCATAGTAATAATTAGTTTTGTTATCACTAAAATTCGTTATTTTTTTTCTATTAAATTCTAATGCACTTGGAATAAGCTTTTTATTAATAGTCTTTTCCATTTTAAACTTATTTGCATTCATAAAATCAATTAATAATAAATTCAAAACAATAATGATTATTATACCAGCAAATGCAATCGCAGTAAGCCGCAGTGCAACAAAAACAGGCGGCATAGTATCTTTGTATATATTCATTAAAAAATCCTTTACTGATGTTAATTTGATGGTTTTAATTTTATAATTTTATTTATCATAGGAGTCATCATATTCATAAATAATATTGCAAAAGAAACTCCTTCAGGATAATAACCTGTCAATCTGACTAAAGAAGTTATAATCCCGCATCCTAAAGCAAAAATCAATCTTCCATAAAATGTTATTGGTGTTGTAACAACATCAGTTGCCATATAAAATGCTCCCAAAACAACACTACCTGTTAAAATATGAAAAAGAAAATCACCTTGAAAATATCCCTTACCAAACTGCAATCCACCAAATATCCATGTACATATCATTACGGTACCGATAAATACAAGAGGTATTTCTATAGAAATTATTTTCTTAAAAATTAAGAGCAAAGCACCAACAATTATCAAAAATATTGAAATTTCTCCTATAGATCCTGGTTTTAAACCAAAAAAAAGATCCAGATAATTTAAATTGGTCCCCAGTGAATTATTAATTAACTCCATTGGTCCTGAAAAAATATTATTAAAAAAATCAAAAATATTGTCTGGATAACTGGATATCTGCTCTATTTTATAAGATTCAAGCAAATTTGATTTTAATATACCCAGAGGAGTTGATGAAGTTATTGTATCATATGATTGAAACTTACCAGTAAAAGGCATTATCCAACGGTTCATTTTTTCGGGCCAAGCTATAAAAGCAAAAAGCCTACCAGCAATAGCTGGATTAGCCCAATTTTCTCCCAATCCACCAAAAGATTGTTTAACCAGACCTATGGCAAAAATACTAGATATAACAGGTATATATAAAGGCACGGTCGGAGGCATAGATAAACCTAAAAGCAATCCTGTTAAAACAGCCGAGCCATCAGTTAAGGTAATGGGCTTTTTCCTCATTCGTAAACAAACAATTTCTGTTAAAGTTGATATTGCTATCGATATTAAGATTACAATCAAAGATAAAAAGCCAAATGAATAAACTCCATAAACAACAACCGACAGCAAAGAATATACAACCAGCCATATTATGCTTTTTATAGAATCTTTTTTTAAAAGATGCGGAGAGCCTGAAATTATTAATTTTTCATTATCAATTTTTTTCCCCATAAATAACCCTATTACTCAATTTCCCCTAATTTTAGTAGTTTTACCATATCTTTTGCATTTTTAAAATTTTGTACAAGAGATATTCTTGCCGGACATTGATAAGCACAGCACCCGCATTCCCTGCATAACTCGAGACCGGACTTAATAGCGTCTTGATATCTGTTAAACTTTATATATTTATTTATCATAGTCGGCATTAAACCAAATCCGCACGCATCAATGCATTTACCACAATTTATACAGGTAGCATCAGCATTATATTCGATATAATCTTCATCTGTTAATGCAATTATCGCACTGCATTCTTTAGTCAGAGGTATATCTGTATTCATTATACTGTACCCTGTTAAAGGACCGCCGATTACTATTTTTTTTACATTAGGCTTTAAACCGCCGCACTCAGCAATTACTTCACTGATCAAAGTACCAAATTTGACCTTTAGATTTTTTTTATTAACTATACCTGATCCTGATACGGTTATTACCCTGTCGATCAACGGCTTATCATTCACCAGAGCTTCTTTGATTGCATAGAGAGTACTTATGCCGCATACGATAATACCAAGACTTGCCGGACTTTTGCCAATTGGAAGAATTTTCTTTGCTACAGCTTTAATCAAAAGTGATTCATTATTCTGAGGATATTTTTTCTGCAGGGGAATGATCTTCACATTGTCTTTATCTTCAAATTGAGACTTAAATATTTTTATTATGTCTTTTCTATCGGCGTTTAAGGCAATAAAACATTTTTCAACATTCAATATTTTACTCTTGATAATTTTTAAACCTTCTATAATATCCTTAGTTTTATCAAGCATTAATCTGTAATCATATGTTAAAAAAGGCTCACATTCAATGCCATTAATTATTAAAGTATCGACTGCTCTATCTTTTGGGATATTGAACTTTGTCTGTAAAGGTAAAAGTGAAGAATCCAGATCGATTATACCGTATTCTTTTATCGTATTAATGATATACTCTTTAGGTTTATAATTCCAATCATTTAATTCGATTGCTTTGCCGGATTTTCTAAATTCTCCATCCAATGATATGAGAATCACATTTGATTTTTTCCCATTATATAAATATTTTTCATCAAACCCTATTACTTTGCCAGGTATGGATGAATGTACATTGCATGAATTACTGTCTTTTGCCTTTGCAATTAGCTGACCTTCTTCAACTCTTTCGCCTACTTTGACTATTATTTCTGCCGGAGTACCCTTATGTTGTATCACTGGTATATATGCAACATTAGGAACATCGGCATTCTCTATTTTATTATTGTCAGTCAAAAATTTATAGTCAATGGGTATGCATCCGCCCCTACCGAAACTTCTATTAAAAAACATTATTACCCTTAAAATGTAAAATTTTTTGTCAACTATACAAGGTAAATAAAATAGTGTCAATATATTTTAATATTATTATTATTCTTTATTTGTAGGTAAAAACACCTTCATTTTATGCATATATTAAATAAATTATTACAAAAAGAACAAAAAAATGACTGATTTAAATGGCACATTTATTGCTATATATCTCAAGCAAGTATTTGCTGAATATTATTTAAATGTGAATTTATTAAAAATTCATATTTAAATAATGAAAATACCTGGTAGTGTCAAAAATTTTATGAAAAAATTATGAAAACACTGCCAGTGTTCTTTG
>CAZHHK010000005.1:0-48137 GCA_964531405.1 uncultured Spirochaetales bacterium
AATTTAAATTATTCACTTTAGAAGTGATTAATATATCTATTATACGAGGAGATAACATGAAAAAAATTATTTTTAATTTAACTTTTATGTCTGTAATATTTGTCTTGTTTTTTTTATCAGTTATATTGTCAGGATGTGAATCATCAAATGAAAAAGATGATAAGGATACAGCTAAAATTAAAAAAGAGCAAAAAGAAGAAATCAAAAATCTTCCAGACTGGTTTTTAAATCCTCCTATTGCAGATGATATAATCTATGCTACTGGTTATGCAAAGAAAAAAAGCATGCAGCTTGCGCTAGATTCTGCAACAGATTGGGCAAGGCAGGAAATTTCAAGAATCATTCAAACCAAGGTCTCAACAATGACAAAACAATTTCTGGAAGAAGCAGGGGTGGACAACAATTCTCAATTAACCGAATTTTCAAGTGTTGTATCAAAGTCTATTGCTTCAAACACATTATCTGGCTCAAAGATCAAGGAAAGATATGTAAAACAGATCGGTGACAAAATTGCGGCTTATGTTCTTGTAGAAGTAACCATTAAAGATCTTAATGCCGCTATTGATGCCATGGCAAAAGAAAATGCCGCAGATTATTCAAGATTAAAAGCTAACAAGGCGTTTGATGATCTAAAAAATGAATTAAAAGACTTAAACAGTAGCAAAGATTTTGAAAATCCTAAGCAGCCAGATTATGAAGAATAATTACTTAAAAGTATTCCGTTTGTATACAAAGTAGCGAACCTTAAGTAAAAATATATAAACTGATTTTTAAAAACAAACTATTGTTTTAACGCTTAAGTGCTCGGCAAAAAGGAGATAAAATAAATAAATTATCTATATTAATTAGATGCAGTATTTACATCTATATTAAATATAGATTTCTTAGGAATTTATAATGACATTAAATTCAAATAAATTATTAAAAAAACTAATCCTAACAGTCAACATTGTTGTTTTTTGTTTTATAATAAGCATCGTTTTCTATAATACCAGCATACAAAAATCAATACAAAATTCACTTTATGATTCATTTTTCAGCATTAAAGTAAAAATCAATGATAATTCAAAAAAAACAGATGATGTTATTATAGTACCGATTGATGAGCATTCATTGAACGTAATGAATCAAAAAGGAATATATTGGCCATGGCCCAGATATATCTATGGGATAATAGCCAAACATCTTATTAAAAATGGCGCAAAAGCAGTCGTTTTTGATATGATTTTTTCAAATCCAGATATAGACAGACTTGATATTGAATCCGGCGGAGTGTTATACGGATCAGATTCCGACGGCTTCTTTAATTCTACAATAAAATCAGATAAAGTATTTATTGGGTATGATATAGACAAAACCGACAAATACGATACATCTCTTGATGTTCTTCAAATAAAAAATATAAATGATTTTAAATATATTCCAGTTTATTCTTCAATCATAAAACCATATTCTTTATTTTTAGAAAACAACAGGAATTTGGGATTTGTTGAGATAGCTACAAAAGACGGAATAATAAGAAATTACACACCTGCAGTTAAGATAAAAGACGATTATTATTCTGCGTTAGCCGTAAGTATATTTCTTAAATACAATAATAATACACTTCCGGAAAAACTTAATTTAAGCAAAGACGGTTCATTTACAATTAATTGGTATGGACAGGGCGGAGTAAATAAAACATACAAATATATTTCTCCAATATCTATTTTATCAGATTTTAAAAATACTCAAAATAACACAAATGATAAAATTTTGCCTGATAATGTTTTTAAAGATAAAATTATTTTTATAGGAGCAACAGCCAGAGGACTCCTTGACATGAAAAGTACCCCATTTACTAAATTACAAGCATACCCCGGTGTAGAAATACATGCAACAGCTTATTTAAATCTTGCGTACAACGACTGGATAAAAAAGTCAAATCCAATATTAGAATTCATAATTTATTTTATCGTTATGTTAGTTTCAATATTTTTTTGGGTCGATACAAAATATCCTGTAAGATATTCATTTTTATTCTTTGCAGTTGTATTATTTATGTTCGGTATTCATATATTTTTATTTTTATATTATAATTTAATTCTTGAAACCACGATATTCATGATTTTTTCTTTCCTTATAATTTTTATATCAGCACAGATAACAAACTATCTGTTAGTTGGTAATCTTAAAAATAAAATAAAAGCCGCTTTCAGTACTTATATAAGTCCCGAACTTTTAAATAAAATAATAAGCTCTGACAAGCCTCTTACTGCTTATGGAGAAAAAGTGAATGCTTCGGCATTATTCATAGATGTTGCGGGATTTACAACTTTTTCAGAAAAAAATTCAGTTGAGAGGGTTGTTGAAATTTTGAACCTCTATCTCAAAAAATTCTCAGAAGCAATAATAAACAACAACGGCTGGGTCAACAAATATCTCGGAGATGGTTTAATGGCGTTATTCGGCGCTCTAGATGGCAATGAAAATCATGCAGATCAGGCTGTTAAATCCGCATTTGAATGCTATAATATAAATAAGGAATTATCAAAAGAATATGGTTTGAATGTAAGAATAGGAGTAAATTCGGGCTCTATGATTTTCGGAAGCTTCGGTGCTGACGAAAAAAAACTTGAGTTTACTGCAATAGGCGATTGTGTTAATTCAACAAGCAGGCTGGAAGGAGCAAATAAATTCTTTTCCACAAACATACTTGTTGGGGAAACCGCATATAATCTGTTGAAAAATAAATATGAATTAAATTATATCGGCAAATTTAGTCTTAAAGGCAAGGATATACCGAATCAGATTTATTATTTCAGCGATGATGATAAAGAGTATAAAAATAATTTTGAAAAAATGCTTGACTCTTTTGAAAAATCAGATTTAAGCAGTTTTTTGGAATTCGTAAAATATTTTGAAAATATTAATTTCGGTCCTGCTAAATATTATATAAATTATTATAATGACAATAAGGACAAATTCGGTAAACCTATTAAATTAACTGAGAAATAAAGGTAGGTTTTATATTAAGGAGAACTATATGATAAACAAGACAATTGCAATATTAAGTTTTATATTATTCACTTTTTTATCTGTTTATTCAAAACCGATCAAAATTGGTCGTGATAAAACACTCGTAAAAGACGGACCCGGCAACTACTATAAAACTTTAACAGTATTAAAAATCGGGACCAGCGTTAATTATATAAAAGATTCAACAGAAGATCCTGGCTGGGCTGAGATAAATTATAACAAGACAAAAGGTTATATATCAAAAATGGCTTTAAGATCAATAGATCCGAATGCAAAGGACAAGTTTAAAGATATAGACTTTTCCAATCTGGATAAAAAATCAAGGCAAGAGATATCACCTGCCAGTTATACGGCAGCGATTAAAGGTTTTGTAATCAATTATTCAAAAAAGAAACAACTAAAAGATATAGACTTCAACAAATTGATGGCTATAACAGAGTTTAAACAAAGCGACGTATTAAAGATAAGAAATGAAACAAAGCTATCTTATTTTCCTCTTGACGGTGAGTTAATCGGAGTCAAAGATGCATTTATAAATCAGAATATGAGAGCTATAGGCATAGCTGCATCTTACGATATACTCCAGAGCGATATTGTATTCGATGTCAATATGACAAAAAAACTTAACGTCATAGTAAATATTTTAAACAGACAAACCTATGATTATGATGTAAAATACAGGGTATGGATAATTAATGACAAAGAACCAGTAGCATACTCAGGTCCTGGCGGATACATGTTTATATCAAGCCGTCTTCTTGAAATGCTTACGGATTACAGGGAATTGGTAGCTATCCTTGCCCATGAAGTCGCTCATATAGCAATGAGACACGGCATACTCGATCTTACTTTAGAACAAGCAAGGTATTCTGCAGATCAGGCAATAAATGAACTTGATGAAATGTTAAGCGATGATGAACTTAAAATTTCAGAAGACCTAGACACCGTTGTTGAACAGGCAAGAAATGCATGTGCAATAGTAAGAGATGATAAGGAAGAATATGAAGCCGATGATATAGCATTAGAATTACTGAAAAGATATAAGATCGATGGTAAGTACCTTATAGAAGCTTTAAAAAAAATGAATCTTGCAATTATGGATGAACATGAAGGTTATAAGGCACAAACCGAAAAAAGAATTAAAAGATTAAGTAAAAAGATTAATAATTAATTTTCTCAAGTAATAAAAAGTTTAATTTTAATTAATAACTCAAAAAAATATTAAATATTTTTCACCCAAAAAAGCATAGGCGGTTTGCAATCTTTAAATCCAAGACATTTGTAAAGCTGTTTAGCATTTTTATTATCTTGCCTGACTTCAAGGGTTAATTTACCGCTTCTTTTACCTCCTTCATAAAATTTTGTACCTGTATTTTGGTACAAACACAATATGATATTTACAATCCCATATCACATGTGCTAAAGTATTCTTGCCCATAATAATCCTCCTGTAATAAATTATTTATTCAGGGGATTATATAAAATCTGGTATAACCTTTCCATACTTACCACCACAGGTGGTAGTTAATTATAGAATTTAAAATAAAATTACTATTAATAAGAAATGAACTTTAAGAAGATTATTCCCAGCCGGTTAACTGTTTTATAAAGGTCGTCAATTTAACTGCCATCTGTTTATGAGTACTTACCGTTGGATGCCAATCCTCTCCGTATGGCGATGTCTGCATATCAAAACAAAAATAATAAACATTAGCATCCCCTGATTTATTAAAATTATCCACAATACCAGATACAGATTTTTTAATTCTAGTCCATGATACAGTATTTTCTGGCCAGAAATCATTCATCATAGGACCAACACAGCAGATTATTTTAGTTTCTGTCCCGTAATTTTTTCTTATTTTTTTTATAAATTTGGAGTAATTTTGAATAAATACTGCATCA
Source organism: uncultured Spirochaetales bacterium (assembly GCA_964531405.1). Taxonomy (GTDB): domain Bacteria; phylum Spirochaetota; class GWE2-31-10; order GWE2-31-10; family JAFGQB01; genus CAZHHK01. The sequence goes on from CAZHHK010000005.1 coordinate 4,924, forward strand.
AAATCTTCTTTTGTAAGATTATTTATAACAGCTTGCGAGCTATAATCATTTGTACCAAGATTTATTACGACTACATCGGGTATATAATTTGCAGAATTCCAGATCGGCGAATCTATTTTATCGGGGAAAATCCTGTCATATATCAGGGGGATGGTTTCAAGCTCTGTCCCTTCATAATTTCTGAATATGCCTTTGCCGGAAAAGGCTACTGCCTGGTATCTTGCCTTAAGATTGCGTGCAGTAATGGCACCAAATGCAAGATATGCATTCTCGTTTCGCGATGTAAAATGAAAATTATCCGGATTCTTTACACTGAGTTCATTCCCGTATCCGCATGTAATAGAATCACCAATAAATTCCATTTTTCGCAAAATTTCATCAGGAGGAGCAAGTCCTTTCCCCAGGTCACAGTTAAATCCAAGAAATGTTGTAATTCCCTGCGATGCCTCAGTACGCTTAAAAATTTCCAACGAATGCAATGTGTTTTTAAGTTTTCTTGCAATCATATATGTTTTTTCTCCAGAAACAGTATTAATTACAATTGGAGCTTTGTTATCAATAATGACATTATAATAGTTGTTGTTTCCTGTATCGGATAGGATAATATCGATACCTGTACCGTAAAATTTTGTCCTTATATTTACTCCACTATGAGAAAAAGTAGGGGCTTTTCTATTTGTAAAATCAATTCTGCCTGTATAAATTATAGCAGAGTCATCCGCTTGTATATGTTCCGGAAGTGGCAATAATTTACAAGTATGAAATGCCAAACTATGATGCACTGGAAAAATCATTGAAAGCATAAATAAAAATGTAAAATTAGATTTCATTGATTTTTCTCCAAAATTTATTGTTGATAGTTTTAAAACAGGTAAACATTATATTTATTATTTCTAAACTTGTCAATTATCCTGAGAAGCTTTAAAAAGCAAATATATTTCTTTAGATATAAACCTGATTATAAAAATATTTTCATTCTTTAAAAATTATGAAATATCAATCTTTAAAATACTTTATTTATTGAGTAATTATTACTCAATAAATAAACAGAAAAAAAAATGTGTGTAATTTTTATACGTTTTGCTTTTAAATAACGAATAATCTAAAATAAATATAAAATTATATAACTATCGGAATTACCATGAGTTAAGTTGTATTTTTTTAAGTTGGTATGCTTATTGCTAAAAAAATACTAAATAAGACATGAAATATTTTATGGAGGAAAAAAATTATCATGAGCGATAAACAAGAAGAAAAAGAAATTAATCAAGAATTAAAACCGGAAGATATTAAAAATTCAGAGTCAAAAGAAAAAAAAGAAGAAGCTAGTAATGAAAAAAATAATTATGCTGATAATCTTGAAAAAGAAAAACACGATAAAAAAGATGATCTTTATGAAAAACTAATGAAGGAAGAAAAAGAAAATATAATTAAAAAATTTATAAAACTTCATCATGAAAATGAAAAACATAAACATACTTTAAAAGAAAAAGAAAATGAAGCACTTGAAAATTTGGATAAATATAAAAGGGCTTTGGCTGAATATGAAAACCTTCGAAAACGTACGGTTTTAGATAAGCAAGATGCATTAAAATATGCAAATTTCAATATAATCTCGGATCTGGTTACATTGCTTGATGATTTTCAGAGAGCTATAGATTCTGCAAAAAAGGATGAAAAAACTGATTTAAAAACCTTCGTTGAAGGGATTGAAATAATTGAAAAACAATTTATTGACCTATTATTCAAAAAATATGGAGTTGTAAGATACGGTGAACAAGGTGAAGAATTTGATCCTAATATTCATTCTGCAATAATGGCAGTAGAAGGAGATTATGATAAAGAAACTGTAATTGAAATATTCAGGAAAGGATACAAACTACACGACAGGGTGATAAGAGCAGCTGAAGTAAAAATAGGCAAAACTAAAAAAAATTAAGTCCGTTGGACGATTTTATATAAATATTTTGAAAATTAATTTAATTAAATATAAGGAGATTTATTATGGGAAAAATCATAGGTATCGATCTTGGTACCACAAACTCTTGTGTTGCAGTTATGATGGGCAGTGAACCAGTTGTTATACAAAATTCCGAAGGTCAACGAACAACTCCATCCATTGTAGCATATACATCAAAAGGCGAAAGACTTGTGGGACAGCCAGCTAAAAACCAGATGATAACAAATCCAAAACGTACTATATACTCAATAAAAAGATTTATGGGTAGAAGATATGATGAAGTAACAGAAGAAATGAAACTTCTTCCATATAATGTAGTCAAAGGTCAAAATAACGACGCTAGAGTTGATGTGGACGGCAAAAAATATTCACCACCAGAAATCAGTGCTGCGATACTGCAAAAAATGAAAGAAACTGCAGAAGCTTATCTTGGCGAAAAAGTAAGCGAAGCGGTTATTACAGTACCAGCATATTTTAATGACGCACAACGACAAGCAACAAAAGATGCAGGAAAAATTGCTGGACTTGAAGTAAAAAGGATCATAAATGAGCCTACAGCTGCATGTCTTGCTTACGGTGAAGACAAAAAGAAAGAAGGAAAAATTGCGGTTTACGACTTAGGCGGCGGTACATTTGATATATCCATACTTGAAATCGGTGATGGTGTTTTTGAAGTAAAATCTACTAATGGTGATACACATCTTGGCGGTGACAACTTCGATCAGAGAATAATTTCATGGATGATAAGTGAATTCAAATCTCAGACCGGCATAGATTTATCAAAAGATGAAATGGCTCTCCAGAGATTAAAGGAAGCAGCAGAAAAAGCAAAGATTGAACTTTCAAGTAAAATGACTGCGGATATAAATTTACCTTTTATTACAGCTGATCAGTCAGGACCAAAGCATCTTACAATGAGTCTTTCTAGATCAAAATTTGAACAATTAATCGATGATCTTCTAAAAAGAACTATGAATCCATGCATAACAGCATTAAATGATGCCGGCTTAAAAGCCGAAGATATCGATGAAGTATTACTGGTAGGTGGTTCTACAAGAATACCTGCGGTTATTCAATTGGTAAAAGACTTATTTAAAAGGGAACCTTCAAAAGGAATAAATCCTGATGAAGCTGTTGCAGTAGGCGCTGCAATACAGGGCGGTATTTTAGCAGGCGATGTCAAAGATATATTATTATTAGATGTTACTCCTTTGTCACTCGGTATCGAGACATTAGGCGGAGTTATGACAACCCTGATCCCAAAAAATACTACAATACCTAAAACCGAAAAACAGATATTCTCTACAGCAGCAGACAACCAGACAGCAGTTTCAATACATGTACTACAAGGTGAAAGAAAAATGGCAAAAGACAACAGGTCAATTGGAAGATTTGACCTTATAGGTCTTCCTCCTGCACCTAGAGGCGTTCCTCAAATTGAGGTTACATTCGATATTGATGCAAACGGTATTCTTCATGTAAGTGCAAAAGATCTTGGTACAGGTAAAGAACAAAAAATCAGAATTGAAGCTTCATCGGGCTTAAGCGAAGATGAAATTAAAAAGATGGTTAAAGAAGCCGAAGAACATGCATCTGAGGATGCCAAAGCAAGAGAGCTTGCAGAAGCAAGAAACACTGGTGATAACATGATCTATCAGGTAGAAAAAACACTTAATGAATACGGCAATAAAATTGATCAAAATGAAAAAGATAATATCAAAAAAGCAATTAATTCGTTAAGAGAAGCATTAGGAAGAGATAACGTAGATGATATAAAAGCAAAAACTGAAGAGCTTCAAAAAGCAAGCTACAAGATTGCAGAAGAGATGTACAAATCAAGCCAGGCAGGCAACCAACAGCCAGGCGATAATATGGGAAGCACAAATGCTAACCAAAATCAGAATACATCAGATAAAAAAAGCAATGTAGAAGATGCTGATTATGAAGTTGTTGATGATGAAAAGAAATAATTAAATTAAATTAAATTAAATTTTATTTATAAAACAGATGAAAGTATAATCTTTCATCTGTTTTAGCATTAATAATTTTTTAATATAATAAAATAAAAAGATTATATTAAAAAATTATTAATGCTATAAAATGACAATCGTTAAAATTGTCAAAAAAATTAATATTATTTGTAATTTATGTATTTTTAAAATGGAGTTTTTATGGCTAATAAAAGAGATTACTATGAAGTACTTGGAGTTACAAAAACTGCTTCAGTTGATGATATAAAAAAAGCTTACCGTAAACTTGCCATGAAATATCACCCGGATAAAAATCCCGGAGATAAAACGGCAGAGGAAAAATTCAAAGAAGCTACAGAAGCTTATACAGTACTGGCAGATCCTCAAAAACGAAAACAATATGATCAATTTGGTTTTGCTGGTGTCGATGGTATGTTCGGCGGACAGGGCGGTAATCCATTTGCCGGAGGAGGTTTTAGTGGCTTTGAAGATATTTTCAGCGGATTTGAGGATATTTTTAGCTCTTTCTTCGGTGGGGGAGGAGGATTTGGAGGTGGAAGCTCTCAACGTAACAGAACAAAACGTGGTAATGATCTATTATATAACATGGAAATCACACTTGAAGATGCGGTGCTGGGCAAAAAAGTTGATATAACTTATGATAGACTCGCCTCATGTGAAAAATGCCATGGTTCGGGATCTAATTCAGGTAGCGGTAAAAAAACATGCCCAAACTGTGGCGGTTCAGGTCAGGTTAGAAGGAGTCAAGGATTTTTTTCAATAGCCACAACATGTCCACGATGCGGCGGTTATGGTGAAGTAATTGAGAATCCATGCCCTTCATGCCAGGGCAGAGGCGTAATAAGTAAAAGGGTAACAAAATCAATTAAGATACCACCTGGAATAGACAATGGCAAAAGAATAATAATCAGGGGTGAAGGCGATGCCGGAGAAAACGGAGCGCCATCCGGTGATCTTCATATAAAATTTCATGTAAAGCCACATCCTTTTTATATAAGGGATGATAATGATCTTATCATGGAAATTCCAATAAGTTTTACACAGGCTGTATTAGGGTCAGAGGTCAGTATAGATACAATCGATAATAAGACGATTAAATTAAAAATTCCAGCTGGGTGTGAAAACGGCAAAATATTGAGAGTAAAAGGAGCCGGAGTACCCGATATTAATTCCAGTGAGAATAAAGGGGATCTATACATAAAGGTCAATGTTGAAGTACCAAAGCATTTAACAAAAAATGAAAAAATGCTTCTTGAACAATTTAAAACACTACATGGTGAAAATCTTAAACCTTCACCTTTAAAAATTGCAAGCCGTGACAGGTTAAATGATTTTTTTGCTAAATTTACTTAAATTTAAGCTAAATTCTTCTTTTTTTAAAAATTTTATTGACTAAAGATTAAAATCAGTTAAGATTATAGTAACAATGAATTATTACCCATTGTTTTATATTTTTTAACATTAAATAAATATTATATAAAATATTTGAGGAGGAAGATAGTGGGAAATAAAAGAAAAAATTATTTAATCGATAAAGATTTTCAACTTGGGTTTATTTTTAGATTTGTAGTAATAATCATCATCACAATAGTAGGCGCTTTCTTTATAACAGGTGCATATTACTGGATAGTATCAAATGTCGGCGATTTAAAACTGGATACAACTATAATCTACAATAAAAGAGATTATATAAAATTTGATGGCAAACAGGTATATGATTATCCAAAAGAGATGATACAGATTTACGAAGATAAAGATTTAAACGGAAAGACGGTTTACAGGTGTTATAATCCATTTCAGAGCGGTTATAAAAAGGGTGATATAATAGAGAATGTTGACAAGCATCAAATTCAACCAGTTATAGGGATGGTAAGTAAATCAACTACACGATTTAACATAATATTTTTTCCACTTTTATACACTGGTATAGCTCTGTTAATAATAATTTCTATATTCTCATTATTCTTCTCACACAGAATGGCTGGACCTATCTACAGATTAAGAATTTCACTTGACAGAATGCTTACCGGTGATTTGGATTTCAAAATTGCGTGCAGGAAAAAAGACTTCTTCCTTAATATCGTTGATAGACTGGAAAGATTCAGACAAATGGTTGTTCAAAATAACCTAAAACCAAAGAAAAAATAATCAATCAGCTTTTATTTATAAAAAAACAGCGGGTTTTAAACCCGCTGTTTTAGTTTATTGTTATATTCTACTATTTTTTGCCAACCATAAAATTCAATAAATCAATTACTCTGTTAGAGTAACCCCATTCATTGTCATACCAAGAAACAACCTTAAAAAATCTTTTCTCGCCTTTAAGATTGTTTTCTAATGTTGCTTTAGAATCATAGATTGAAGATCTGTTATCATGGATAAAATCTGTAGAAACAACTTCATCTTTTGTATAGCCTAAAATATTTTTTAAATATGATTCGCTTGCTTTTTTCATCAAGCTATCGATTTCTTCAATCGAGGTATCTTTTGCGGCTCTGAATGTTAAATCAACAACAGAAACATCTGCTGTAGGAACTCTAAATGACATACCAGTTAATTTGCCTTTTGTTGCTGGTAATACTTCACCAACTGCTTTTGCGGCACCTGTTGAAGAAGGAATGATATTTATAGCCGCTGCTCTTCCTCCTCTCCAGTCTTTCTTGCTTGGACCATCAACTGTCTTTTGTGTAGCAGTATAAGCATGAATTGTTGTCATTAAGCCAGTTTCAATACCGATACCTTCTTTCATAAGAACGTAAACAACCGGAGCTAAACAGTTTGTTGTACAGCTTGCATTTGATACGATATTATGCTTAGCAGGATCGTATTCATTTTCATTAACGCCCATTACTAAAGTTTTTACATCACCTTTACCAGGAGCAGAAATAATTACTTTTTTAGCACCTGCTTCCAAGTGACCTTTTGCTTTTTCAGAATCAGTAAAAAGACCTGTTGATTCGATAACATACTCAACGCCTAACGATTTCCAAGGCAGTTGAGAGGGCTCCTTTGTTGCAGCAATACATTTGATTTTATTGCCATTAACAACAAGAGTATCATCTTCTGTTAAACTTGGATTGCTTTTTTCAGTTTTAATTTCACCTTTAAATTTTCCGTGAACTGAATCATACTTTAATTGATATGCAAAGTATGCAGCATCTGTTGTTACATCAACAACACCAACAACATCATATTTAGAACCTAATAAATTTTGTTCTACTAATGCTGAGAATACAAGTCTTCCGATCCTTCCAAATCCATTAATTGCTATTTTTGTTGCCATTGTATGACTCCTCTATATTTTAAATTTTTTTTACAAAAATTAAATTGCGGTTATACTAATAAATAAGTACAAAATTGTCAATGCTTTTTTAAACCTTTAAAATGTAATATTTAGGTGAGGCAAACAGATATTATAAAAGCGGGATTTATTTCCGCTTTTATAATATCAAAATACAGCTTTTATTGTTCTAAAGAAATTATAGAAGCAGTGCCAAATACATCTATTTTTAATTTAGGCTTACCCCTAAATTCAATTATGCCGTTACCTCCGAGTCCGCCAACTTTTATTTCAAGATCATCAGAGACATTTATCTTAGTTTTACCTACACCAGTTATAGTACATTTTGTTTTTTTAGTATTTAAATCTACTGCTCTTACCTCTCCTCCAGCAGATATTTCTGTCTCATGGCTGTCGGTATCACCTGCAATATCCATATATCCATTACCAAATAATTTGGTAAACAAAAATTTTGAAGTTACTTTACTACTAATCCCGCCACCACCGTTTACTCTTAATTCCAAATTATCAGTTTGAATTCCGCCGTTTATTGTAATAATCCCATTGCCATTAACCTCAAGTTTATTAATATTGTCCATAACAATTTCAATCTCTATGGTAGCATCGGTAACTATGCCTTTTAATGAGATGGTCAATTCACCTCTTTTTATTTCTGTTTTAATACTTGAAATTACATTGTCATCAGCCTTGACTTTTAATAATGTTTTATTACCCTGTGTTATATTTAAATTACCCTGACAGTTAAAATACACGGTATGAAAACTTGATACAGGTCTTTCCTCCTGACTTAAATTTCCAGAGCCTTTAACTGCATAAACACTTATCAACGCTATAAATAATACGCTTGTGATTGATATAATTTTTTTTATCATTTATTATACCTCCGATTTTAGTTTATAAATTTATAACATATTTAAATTAAAATTAAAATATTTACTTATTTTTTTACATATGAATAAAACTTATTATTAATACAATTTATTTTAATTATAAACATCATTTATTCTTGAATTTTATACTATTATAATTTATAATCCCCTCCAACTTACGAGCAATAGGGTGTAAAAATAAGCTAATTTTTTAAACTAAGCTAGTTTACAGACTTTTGCACTCAGGTTTTTAGGAATGAATTCTAATTTTTAAGAAGAATAAACATGAACTTGATAGTAAAACAAACAAAAAAAATTTCCGGTGAAATTTTAATACCAGGATCAAAAAGCCATACTATACGAGCTGTAGTGATAGCCAGTGTAGCCGATGGTGTATCAACAATTGTAAACCCTCTTGATTCTTATGATACTAAGGCTGCAATTAATGCATGCAGGCTCCTTGGAGCACAAATTGATCTTACTCAAGACAAATGGATTATAAAAGGCACAAATCGCAATTTAAAAAAACCATCCACAACTCTTGATCTAATGAATTCAGGTACTTCCATCAATTTGATAACAGGCATAGGATCACTAGCGGATTTTGAGATAGATCTCGACGGGGACGATTCTTTAAGAACACGACCAATGCAGCCATTGCTTAATTCACTTTCTGAATTAGGAGTAAAAACTTTATCACTTAATAACAACGGCAAGCCCCCAATTAAAATTCAAGGACCGATTAAAGGTGGTAAAACTACAATAAACGGTTTAAATTCTCAATACGTATCAAGCTTGCTTATTGCGACTCCTCTTGCTAAGAATGATACAGAAATCTTTGTTGAGGATCTCCATGAGATTCCATATGTATATATAACACTGAAATGGCTTACCGAACAAAATATAAAATATGAAAAAAAGGAAGATTTGTCTTATTTCAAAATATTCGGCAATCAATCCTATAAATCATTTAACAAAGAAATCCCGGCAGATTGGAGCTCGGCTGCTTTCCCGATAGTTGCCGGCTTATTGGCAGGAGATAATTTAATAATAAAAGGACTCGATATCAATGATACTCAGGGAGATAAAAAAATTATAGATATATTAAAATCAATGGGCGGCAATATAAAATTCGAAGATAATAATATTATCGTAAATAAAAGCAAATTAATCGGCAGGACAATCGATCTAAACTCAATGCCTGACGCTCTACCTGCAATGAGTATAATCGGATGTTATGCTGAAGGCGAGACAAGATTAGTGAATGTAAAACAGGCAAGGATCAAGGAAACCGACAGGATAAAAGTTATGCATGATGAATTAAAAAAGATGGGAGCAAATATCTTTGAGTTAGATGATGGTCTTGTAATAAAAAAATCTACTTTAAAAGCTGCGGATTTAAAAGGACATAACGATCACAGAGTAATCATGTCGTTAAGTGTTGCAGGGTTAATCTGCCAAGGTGATACAGTTATAGACACAGCTGATTCAATAAATGTTACATTCCCTAATTATATTGAAAAAATGAAGAATTTAGGTGCTAATTTTTTTCTACAGGTTGAATCATAATGATAAACGATTTACTGGCTGTTACAGGTAATCCTGTATTGCACAGCAAAAGTCCTTTTATATTTAACACCATATTTAATTCAATGAAAATCAACGCTTATTATACAAGATTGGCGGCTTTTTCTGCTCAGGATGCAGTCGAGTCATTTAAGATTTTAAATTTAAAAGGCATGAATGTAACTGCTCCGTTTAAGGAAGAAATAATGCAATACATGGATGAAATATCGGATGACGCTGTAATAATCGGAGGAGTTAATACAATTACAGTCAAAGAAGGCAAATTGTACGGCTATAATACAGATTATATTGGTGTATATCAATCTTTTATAAACCAAAATATCGATATTACAGGAAAAAAAACTTTAATAATAGGCGCAGGCGGAGCAGGAAGAGCGGCAGCCTATGGGATGATAAAAAAAAATGCCGATGTTACGATTGTAAATAGGACGTTAAATAAAGCTATCGATGCGGCTAGAAAAATGAAATGTAATTATGACTCCATTGAGAATCTTGACAATTTGATTGAGCAAAACGAAATTATTATTTCTTCACTATCTGGTGATGCAGACGTTGTCAATGAATCATCTTTAAAAAAAACTCACATTGTGTTTGATGCAAATTACAAACATTCCAGATTAATTGAAAAAGCAAAAAAAGTCGGGTGCACTATTATTAAAGGAGAATCATGGCTGTTAAATCAAGCACTCCCCGCTTTTGAGTATTTTTTTAATAGAAAACCAGATGATAATTGCTTAAATGGAGTCCTTGATAAAAATTTAGATAAAAATAAAAAAAACTTGATAATATTAAATACTGGTAATAATCTGAATTTAGACGAATTAGCAAAATCAATTAATTACGATATCTGCGATATCAAAAATATTGACAGCACATCCTGCAACACTATCGCTTCAGCGGATATAGAATTCATGGATTCTGTCAAATTAACCGAAATATTAAGAAATTCATTATTTATTCTGTTATTTGATAAAAATATTAAGCCAGAGATTATGAAAAAATGTCTAAATCCGATTCATATGATCATTAATTCTAAAAATAAATCAAGCGATAATCTTATTACAAAGATTATTAATGAATTAAAATAATAAAACAAAATTTAACATGATAAATATTAGTAGTACAATAAAATATATTACATTGTACTACTAAAGTAATACTTAATAGATATTTTATAATACATTAATCAAAACTACTATTCAAAATATAACTATATTAATTATGTCACAATAATAAAATAAATACTGCTAAAAGTTTTATTAATGTATCCAAAAAGAATAAAACTTATGAATAGTCACCTTCTTAATAAATACAGGAAGTCCGTGTGTGAATAAAATATAGATTTCAATAATAAATCATTTTTTACTAAAATAATTATAATAATATGTATAAATACTTCTTCCCTCGAATACAGAATCCTCAAAAAAATGCATTTTTACCCTGGGATTAAGATTTTCATAAACATTTTCTGTAATATCTATAGAATTTAAATATTTTATATTATTATGCAAATGCACAACCGAATTTATCGTATCAGAAGTAATAAATTTTGCATTTTTTCTATAATAATTAATCTTTCCATCATGTAAAGCAATCTTAATATCAAATAATTCATATAGTGACAATGTTTCAAAAATAAAAATTTTTAATTTATTTAAAATTAAAATGGAAGCCAGTGTAGCACTATTAACTCTGTCCCCAAAATAAAAAATAAACATGCCATTATCATAGTTCCAAAAGAGTTTTTTACCTCCAAAACTGGTGACTATCGATGAGGCATAATCTTCAATCTTCTTTAAAATTCTTTCAAGGTCCTCTTTGGCATAAATATTATTCTCTTCCTTAAGTATAATTGACAGCATCAACACCGTCATATCATACTGCATATTGCCTTCTACTGTATCCCATTTACAATTTGAAATAATTTTTACCGGAGGATAACTAAATGGGTCATCGTCGGCTTTTTCTTCAAAATATTCTATATTTAAAATCGAAAATGCCTCATCAAGTATTTTTTTAAATTCATTTACAGTATACTTCTGATTTGAATCAATATAATCTCTGGCATCATTTTTCATCCATTTTACAGCATTTCTGTAATCTGGCTTCTCCGAACTTATTATATAAAAAGGCTCATACTTGTAGCTATTTATTATTTCTTTATACTTTGAAAATATTTCATTTATACCATGCTCTTCAATAATTATTAAAGCTCCTATAACTTTTTGAGGAGGAGGAGGATCTTCAATATTGAAAAATGAAAAAGTGTAATCTTTTAAATCTTTTTCTATTGATTTTATAGTTTTTATAATTTTGCTATCGTTTTTTGCGTATACATTCACACAAATTTCTTTATCTTTCATGAATAACCGGCTTCCTTCCAGAAATATAATTTAAACAATAAATATTTGAATTCTCATTATTATCAATGGGCTTAAAAAATGACTGCAAAGTAGGATTTAATGACTGCATCGCCAATTTGCTTATAACCAGATTAGCTGGGGATGCAAAATTTTTTTCCATCTCTTTAACCCTGTCAATAGCCTGAGATTGAATTTTATTAACTTCATGCCTGAAAATTGCCTTACCAGGATGTATCGCTGCTCTAAACCTTATTTCATTATTCAATTTATTATACACTGAATTATAAAAATGGAGGTTAAAAAAGAAATCTAGTATTGCAAATACAGCACGTTTTATTGCATCATCACCATAAAAAGCAATTAATCCTCCATCCCCCTCCCATGACCAGACTCTGCCATCTCTTTTTATGACTTTTAATTTTAATAGGTCATGAAACGACTTATATGTCTCGGTTATATTGGCTCCTCTGTTTTTTCTCACAATTTTTGAGCTTTCCACAATATCGATAGCCACAAAACAAAAGGAATACTCTTCACCTTCATCAAGAATTCCCCAGTTTAATAAAGTACTGTCCTTATCTTTAAAAATAATTTTCTTTAATGATTTATCATAAATATATCCAAGCCTTAATAATTCATCCAAAAGCTTGGTTATATTATATATTGGAGACTCATATCCATCGATGCCAAAAAAATTTGCATTTATGATTTCATTTATTAATTTTGTGGGATTACCCGAGTTAAAAAAATAATCAACAAAAATATTTGCTGCATCCATAGATTGAACAGCCATTTTATCGGATATGCCGGTGATTTTATTAAAATCAAATTGAGGCTCTATTTTCTGACCTATCTTATTTATCATTCTCACATCAAGCGAATTTGCGATACATTCTGTAAGAATTTTTTTGAATCTTGTTTTAAAAATCAACTTTATATCCTAAATTTATGAATTTATCTTTAATATCGTAACCTTAGATTTTAAAAATTAATATAAAATTGCCTTAAATTAAGTATCCTATTGTAAAATCATTACTCTATTGAATTCAAGCAAAGATAGTATAATTTTAGAATTAATATTACTTGATTTTAGTGATATTTAAAGCACTAAAAACAACAAAAATACCCCTTTGGTATCCTCCTCTATAAGTAACTTATTAGATACCCCCAAAGACAGGCGGATTTTCCACAAAATTATAATATTTATATTCTAGCTATTGTATTTCTCTTCAATTTCTTTTTTTTCCATAGTAGAAAAAAAATTCTGTAGCCCAACATCAAAAAAGAATTTTTCAATTTTAGGACTAAAATCATAAATTATTATTTCCTTATTTTCCATCTTAGCAGTCTTTTTTGCACTGACCAGACTGCCTATGCCGGTAGAATCAATATTTTCTACTTTGCCAAGGTCGATAGCTAAAACTTTTTTATCGGTATATAATAAAGGATATACTTTATCTTTAAATTCCAACACCGTTTCACTAATTAATTCACCAATTAATTCTACATAATTAACATTTTTCCCCTCTGTAATCAAAATCTGCATAATTAACTCCCATGAAATATAAATTATAACAATTTATTATATTATCAAATTAATAAAAGTCAATCAATAATTGTATATTTTATATTTTATAAAAATAAATTATATATTTTTTAGTATATACTATAATTTTTATATTTTCTATTTAATAAACTATAAAAATAATATTCACACATAGCTTGAAAAAATAATATAAAGTTAAATATAATTATGGTAATTACCGACTTTATATTATATAATACTATAAAAATGAGGTAAATTTATAATGAAAAAATTATTTTTTCTGGCAATTTTAATATTTTTACCTTTACTCATTATTAATTCTGAAGACATAAAATTACTTGTTGTTGAAAAAAAAGGAACAGTTGATCTTAAAGATAGAGAAGAAAAATTTAAAAATCTTGAATTAAATGATGTCCTGCAATACGGCACAGAAATAACAACCGGATTTCATTCCCAAATATCAATCCAAATCGGCGATGATTCTTATATTACGCTAAACCAACTCTCTTCAATAAAAATAAACAATGTGCTTGTAAACAAAGACGTTATAACTACCAGCATTATTTTAAATTACGGTTATGTTATATTATATGCAAAACCGGTCGGTAAAATAAAAAATAAAATCATAGTAGGCATAAACAGAAGCAACGTCGAATTTGAAAACTCAAGCGGTGAAATTTACATGAGAAAGGACAAAGGCTCGATTATTAAATCATACAGCGGTATAATAAAAATAGGCACAAAACTGATTAAAACATATTTTATTTCAAAAGATGAAATTTGCGGAATACTCTCTACAGATATATTAATAGAAAGCGATTACTTTTTAAGAAGAAAAATTAATATAAAACCAAATGAATTTTATGAGAATCAAAAAGCAAATGCATATTTCGATGCAATATTTGATAATTATACTAGCGATGAATACTCAAATGATTATTCTGAACAGGTAAGACCCTGATCATTCTATATCATATTGAGCCTTATTAACCTTCCAGCGCAGATAATCATCATGAATAATCGAATACAGATATATATCGCAAAACTTACCATTATTAAAAACTGCCTGGCGTAATTTACCTTCCTGCATAGCCCCTAGTTTATCCATAAAATTTATTGTCTTCTTGTTCTCACAATCAACTCTTATCTCAATCCGATTAATATTTAATCGTGTAAACGCATATTCAAGTAATAAATAAACCGACATCTCTGTAAACCCTTTGTTCCAGTATGCTTTATCGATACAATATCCAAGCTCTGCAATACGATTTTTTTTATCTATATTTTTAATTACAGCAACACCTATAAACGAATTTGTTTTTTTACTTATTACCGCAAATGTATACTTTTCACCTTTTTCAAATTTCTCCATGGATGATTCTATGTATTCTTTTGACCAATCTCGTGTTAAAGGATAAGGGCAATTAAGATAGTGACTAAACTCTTCATTATTAAATACACGTTGAAAATTAGCTAGATAATTAATTGTAAGCTTTTTAAAAGCTATGGGAGTAAGATCCATTGCCATCTTAACTTTAAATAACTCCGTTTTATTTTACGAAAATAATTTATATTTTAATTATAATAATATTTTTAAAAATTAATCAAGACAATTTTATTTCTCTATCTTTTGCAGTTCATTAGATTTGTCTCCGGATAGATCTATATTAAAAAATCCGCTTTTTTCAGGAAGAATCATATTGAACCCATAAGTATAATCCATATTTATAATCGCTTTCTCAATATTACATTCTAATAAATGTCCACCAAATTTTTTGTCATCTGTAATAAAATGAAAATGAAAACCGCTCATATTAACACCTTTAAGATAATCCGGTATCCAGAATCCAACGATTACACCTTTAACATTACTATTTTCAAACGTTGGCTGATTTTTAACTACTTCTACCAGTCGTGGATAAGGTTTATCCTGTTTTGGTACACTTCGAGTTTTTACATATTTTAATGAAACTGTTATTTTAAAAGCATAGATTATATTCTTTGACGGCAAGAGGTTCACTAGATAATCCTGAAATTCTTTTAGGCTTCCTATATTCTCAACATAGATTTTTTTGTCAGATTCAAAGCTTGTTGTCATAATAAATGGAGATGATTCATCTTTACTTACTATATATATATTACCATCGGCTTTAACCTGATAAAAAACGCCATCGAGTTTAATCAACTCGCCATCAAGCGCATTAAATGTACCGATACCTATGTCACCACTGACTTTCATATCATTAAGTCGCACAACGCCATCATAATAGCCTTCCTGCAGAGCCTGAAGAGTTGACACCTGCATCAATACATCTTTATCCTGTGATCTGAAAGACAGAAAAACAAAAATAATCAAAAATACAATTATTTTTTTCATATTACTTTTTTTTCCTCCTCTAAAAATTTATTTTTATCTGTATTAGAATGCCATTGGATTACGCAAACTCATCATATAATAATAGATATACTTCTTTTAATTTCTGCTTTTTATCTCAACATATTTATTAATAACCTTTGCCGTAATTTCTTCCGGGTACAGATCGAGTATATCAATGCCCAGTTTTTTAAGATCAAAAATCATCTTATTGCGTCTTAAAATCAAGTCTGCACTCGCCGCTTTTGTAAAAACTGTAAGCCTGCCGGACAACAAAGATTCTCCGATGTTAAACAAATTTTTATCTCTTATTAATACTAAAAGTACAATATGCTTTTTCTTTAATACAGACAGATATTTATGATAAATTTTTATATTAGAATCATCGATTATATCTGTCATGATAATTATCATACTACGTTTTGGCAAATTCTGTTTTATAAAACCGAATGCGGTCTGATAATTTGATTCAACATGCTGATACTCCACATTTGTCAAAACATAATTTAATTTTTTTACATCCTTTTTATTTTTGATAGGCGGAATATATTTTATAATATCTGCCCCAAAACATGTAAGACTCACCCTGTCATGTCCATGTATTGCGGAATAAGACAATACTAACGCTGAGTTAACCGCATAATCAAGAAGAGACATCCCCTTTACTTCTGTACTTAAAAGTCTGGAACAATCAATCATTATAGCAACTTCAAGTGTATTTTCAAGTCTATATACCCTTGTTATTGGCTTTCTCTGTCTGCTTGTAGCCTTCCAGTCTATCTTACCAAATTCATCACCTTTGACATAATCTCTTAGCATTTCAAAATCATGGCCGTCCCCGATCATATTATTTTTCTGAAAGCCCTCAAATTTTTTAATCTTTTTTTGGATTATCTTAAAGTCTTCATTAACATTACCGATAAAAGGCACAACTTCAAACGTGATGTCATGCTTTACCCTGTTGTAAAAATACAAAAGTTTAAACAGTGACAATCCTTTTATAAAAAACAATTCACTTTTGTATTCTCCGCGCCTTTTGGCAAATATTTTTATATCAATTACTTTTTCCTGCAACGGTCCGACATTAATAATATTTTTAGAATACTCCCTGTCAAAGGAATAATCCAGATCCAAAAGATAATAAAAATTAACCGGAAGTCTATTATTGTTTTCTACCTTGATTTTAATATTATTATAAGAATTGATCTTAAATATTTTATTCTCTATTATTTCGATTTTTATTTTTTTCTTATAATCAGGGCTCAAAAAACCATCAAGAAAAATCATAATAAAAAGCATTAAATCAATAATAATGCCGATAAACACGAATATATTTATATTTATTATTTTTAACGGCTCAAATATAACTGACAAAACAAAAAAAACAAGCGGAACAATAAATAGTAATAATGTCAGTTTAGTAAAATATACACCGTTTTTCATCTCGGCACTTTAACCTTATCAAGCACTATATTTATAAAATCATCTGGAGTGCTTCCTTCGATTTCTGCTTCTGATTCGAGAATTATCCTGTGCCTTAATACAGGATAGCACGAATCTTTAACATCATCTGGAATAATAAATTCTCTACCATTGACAGCAGCTAACGCCCTTGAAGATTTTAACAGTGCGATCGTTGCCCTTGGAGAAGCACCTACATCTATACCTGGGGTTTTTCTCGTTGTATCTATAATTTGGATTATATAATCTATAATCTTCTCATCAACATTAACCGTATCTAAAGAATTTTTATATAGATTAAATTCCTTTTTGGTACATACTTTAATCATTCCAGCTTCATCAAGTTTTTTAGAATCAAATCCGTCTTTAAACATAACAAGCATATTTTTTTCATCCTCTAGGTCTGGATACTTTATAAGTACTTTAAACATAAATCTATCAAGTTGGGCTTCAGGCAATGGATAGGTACCTTCCAGCTCTATCGGATTTTGAGTGGCAATTGTTATAAAAGGCTCATCAAGGATATAATTAACTCCATCAATAGTAACCTGTTTTTCCTGCATTACTTCAAGAAGAGCAGCCTGAGTTTTTGCCGGAGTCCTGTTTATTTCATCAGCTAAAAGAAAATTAGTAAACACCGGACCTTTCTTAACAACAAAATCATTTTTTTCATAATTAAAAATTGTTGTACCGATGATATCCGAAGGCATGAGATCAGGAGTAAACTGGATTCTTTTAAAATCAGCATCAATTATCCTGCTTAAAGCATTGGCTATCAATGTTTTCCCAAGCCCTGGAAGTCCTTCCAATAAAATATGTCCGTCTGTCAAGAGTGCAATAACGACAAACTGAATTACCTCACTCTGCCCTTTGACAACCTTTGATAATTCTCTTGTAATATTTTGGTATAATTCACCGAAATCCTTTGGAGTCTTTTTTGTACCCATAATTTACCTCGTTTAATGTTATTTTATAAACTTAAATCTATAGTGATAAATTTAACATCATAACCCTTTAAGTTTTCTTATAAATTTTTCCCTCATAATTTCTTTTTTTACAATATTTTTATAATCATTTGTCAAAAATATTTCTTCTTCTTCCCTGCTTAAACCGTATCTTTTTTTAACCTCGTTGATAATGTCGTTTCTTTTATTGTATCTTATCCTTATAATATTTTTAAGTCTCATAAAAAAATATCTGTCAAGAATGTTAACATAAACAAACGGGTTTTTTGATTTTTCATAAAAAAACCCGACTGCTTCAATGTGCTTTACAAGCGATCTTCTTTCAAATTTATCCTTATCAAGCCAGGGACCAAATCTTTTAATATTTGCAATAAAAAATGCAATGATTATGATAATAATCTGCCAGAAAATAAAATTAAAATTACCCATAAATAAGAAAAACGGATTTTTAATATCACTTACATAATTATTGTCATACTCAATATAATTATCGAAAACAATTGTTTTATTATAATAATCCATTAATAGATCATTCAAAAGCAATGCATTATCTGCCTTTAATATCGCATAATCACTGAAAATACGTTGATCTGCAATATAAATTATCTCGCCTCCAGCTGCACAGATTTCTTTAGCCATTACAATAGAGTTATCCGCAATAATCAAATTTTCCAGAGGTTTTGAAAAGATCGGGTCTCCTTTATATAACGTTTTATCACTATTTAAGAATATTTTTTTTATATTTTTAAACTTCATATCATTAATTTTGACATTTTTTACAGAGTAAGATTTTATATCCTCTCCGCTATAATTTTCATACTCTTTTTTTTTAGCATTGTAACGTCTGTTATAAAATACTATTGCACGTTTGCCTTTTATTGCCCATTTTCTCCAATTATCAATGATCTTTTCATCTATTGGTATCATCGATACTATTATACTGTATTCATTTTTTTTATAATTAAAATCTTTATATTTTTTTAAATAATGTAATTTGGACACAATCCTATTAATAATATCATATTGATAAGAATTTAAATTCTCATCATAAACTGTTTCAGGAGATTTATAGTTTCTAACATAAATTGCTATCCTGTATATAATTAAAATAAAAATAGACAAAATCAAACATGCCCCTGCTAGAAATACAATCTTTTTCATATTATAGTTTTTAAACAACCTGCTTCATTAAATAATATTTATTGAATTCTTTATAGCATTTATCATAATCGTATTCTGTAGCTTTATAGTCATCAAATAATATTTTTTCGCATATCAAATATATTTTTTTAAATACCATCGCCTGATTTTTATCTTTAATTTTTTTATAAAAATCCCTATTGGTCATATTTTTTTTATAAGTAATTTTATTTGTAACGAGATAGAATATTGAATAATGATGCAGATAGAGCAATGCCTTAGAATAATCTCTATCGGAAATCAGTTTATTCAGATATTTTTCATCATAATTAATACTTGATATTTCCTTTTTAAGTTCAATATTTCTTTGATAGACATATTTTTGAGAGAAAATGTGTCTTACTACAAAAAAAACAATTACTATTAATACCGCTATAGACATGGCAACGGCTACCATTTTTATCCAGAAAGAATTACTTTTTAACCATTTTGAAATATCATCAATTAATTGGGAGGCAAAATTATTGGCTTTGTTTTTAGCTATTTCTTCATTTTTTATCTGGCTTACAGCTTCTCTCACCCTTTTATCATCCGGAGGTTTTAAATTGAATAATCTGGAACACCCTGCCAGTAATATTACTATAAGAAATAATATTAAAATTTTATTGATTCGATCCATTTTCTGCAGAGCCGCCATCCTCTTTTTTATCTTCAATTATAGCAGATTCATTATCTTCTATTGCCTGTGATTGATCTTCTTTTTGAATATTATTATCCGGCATATTTTTTATTTCACTATCCCCGGCAGTAGTTTCGGATATAGATTCACCCTCCCCTGCCTCGCCGATCATTGCCTCTGCCATTACTTCGACACCATAATTTTCATTCTTAATCTTCTGGTTGAAAAACAAACAGGTATTAAATGCTATAGCTACACTTGAGATAAAATGCAATAAAATCCCCATGATACTAAAAATAATACCTACAATAACCATGCCCATCAACGTATTATTTGAAGTATTAAAATTAATATGAAAAAGTGCAAAAATAATTAGTAGTACAATTATAACAATTATTGATAATACAATAAGTAGAATATAAAAAATAAAAATAAATAAAATATTAAACAACAAATATGAACCTAAAACCCGCCAATAATTATAAATAACAAGCTTGAATGACCTATTAATTGAATTTATACCATCCTTACCTTCAAGTATTATTGCAGGCATACAGAATATTACTAAAACAGATCCGGCAATAGTAGCTAAATTTAATACTATTGACAAAGGCAATAGTATTAAACTATTATGATTATTAAATAATGAAACAAAAAAAAATTGGAAACCAAACATTATTAAATAAATTATGGAATATATGATTGCCAATATAACACAATTGACTATAATATAACCTAATTTTTTTGTAACATTTATAACAGATTCTTTTAAAAACCATTCTTTCTCAATAAAATTTTTACCAAATAAATCAGTCAATATTCCAAAATAATAAATATATATAACAAAAACAAATAATACTGCAATAATGGAAACAGGGATTATGGTTACTAAATTTGACATAATTCTTGCTTCGGAAATATCAGAGAATGCACCATGAAAAATATTGTAAAAATAAAAACCTATAAGCAATAAACCGGCAAGCAAAATCCCAAATGTTAAGCCTGCAACTTTAAAGACATTCTTCGTAAATGACAGCTTAAAAGTTTTATCCAATAATCCTGCCAAATCCATTTGTTTTAATTCCAGCATTGATTGCCCCTTAATATTTTTTATTTACTATATCATAAATAAACGGATAAATTAATTTTTTTTCTATAAATGAAAACAAAAAAGGCGGTATCAAAACCGCCCATTTTTATTCAACAATATTATAAATTAATTATTCTTCTTAAAATCTGCCATAAACTTGGCTAATTTCTCACAGCCTTCAATAGGCATAGCATTATAAATCGATGCTCTGATGCCACCTACCGACCTATGCCCCTTTAGACCAACAAGTCCAGCATTTTTGGTTTCCTTAACAAATTTTTCTTCAAGCTCAGGTGTCTTAAGATTAAATGTAATATTCATCAATGATCGCGAATCCTTCTGAGCATGACCTTTATAATAACCATCGCTTGAGTCTATAGCATCATAAATCAAACCAGCTTTTTTCTTATTAATTTCATTTATCTTTTGTATCCCCCCAGCCTGTTTCAACCATTTTAATGTAAGATTAATCATATAAATTATAAACGTAGGAGGAGTATTGTATAAAGAATTATTATCTGCATGTGTGGAATATCTCAGGATTGTTGGTATTTTTTCGTTTTTATCAACACAGAGATCTTTCCTTATAATGACAATTGTCACACCTGCCGGACCTGCATTCTTTTGAGCTCCAGCATAAAGCATACCAATATTTTCCCAATCCAAAGGATACGAAAATACATCGCTTGATGCATCTATTACAAGAGGTATACCGTTTGTTTCAGGATATGACTTATATTGTGTGCCATAGATAGTATTATTACTGGTCATGTGAACATAAACTGCACCTTTAGAAATCGTGAAATCTTTCGGAATTCTATCAAATTTTGTCTCTTTGCTTGACGCAATTATATTTATATTCTTGCCAAGTATTTTAGCTTCTTTAATTGCTTTCTCAGACCATTCACCTGTGCTTATATAATCTGCACTTTCATTTGGACCGATAAGGTTCATAGGTACCATAAAAAATTGAGATGAAGCTCCTCCTTGCAAGAATAAGATATTATAATTTTCTGGCACACCATATATTGACTTAATCAACTCAATAGTTTCATTATGCACTGCTTCATAATCCTTGCCCCTGTGAGTGGCTTCCATTATAGACATGCCAGTGCCTTTAAAATCAACAAGCTCTTTTGCCGCTTCTTCTAATGCCTGTAACGGTATAGTTGCAGGACCAGCATTAAAATTAAATACTCTAGCCATAATCGTATCCTTTTATTAAAAAATTGCTACTTTTTTATATCAATATAAAGACAAGACATTGCCTTCTCTTTAAGAAAAACGGGGAATAACCTGTTTTTATTTATCATTCAACAGATCAACACCCGGCAATACTTTGCCTTCAAGGTATTCAAGGCTTGCTCCGCCGCCTGTAGAAACATGGCTCATCTTACTTGCAAGGTTAAATTTATTAACAGCCGCAACACTGTCTCCACCGCCGATTACTGTTGTTGCATTTAAATCCGCAAGTTTTTTTGCTATTTCGCATGTCCCTGCTGCAAATTTATCAAATTCAAAAACACCCATTGGTCCATTCCAGACAACAGTTTTTGCCTTATTTAAAACATCGCTTATCTTGGCAATTGTTTTTGGACCAATATCAACTCCTTCCCAACCGTCAGGTATATCACCTTCGACAACTTTTGTTTCTGCCTTGTCAACAAGACTTGCGTCTTTAAACATATCACCGACTTTCTGATTTGTTATAACATTATCTACCGGCAACAAAAGCTCAACATTCTTAGCTTTTGCTTCCTTCAAAATATTTTCAGCGATAGGAAGATCTTCCTCTGCAAATAATGAATTACCAATCTTTTTGCCCATTGCCTTAAAGAAAGTGTAACTCATGCCACCGCCTATTACAATAGTGTTTGCTATTTTTAATAAGTTTGTTATTACACCGATTTTTGATGAAACTTTTGCTCCTCCCAAAATTGCAACCAGTGGTCTATCAGGATCTTTTAAAAGTTTCTCAAAATATTTGATTTCTTTTTCCATTAAAAAGCCGCTTACAGATACAGTCATGAATCTTGCAATCGTTGCTGTAGAAGCATGCTCCCTGTGAGCAGTCCCAAATGCATCATTTACATAAACATCAGCTAAAGCTGCCAGTTTTTTTGCGAATTCACTTCGTTTTTCCTTATCCTTTGTATCTTCCTCAGGATGAAATCTTAAATTTTCAAGCATAATAACTTCACCTGCTTTTAACTCTTTGCAGGCTTTTTCAACATCAGGACCAATACAATCGCCGAGCATTTTAACAGGTTTACCAAGTAATTCGCTTACTCTATCCGCTGCTGGCTTAAGGCTCATTTCAGGTTTAACCTGTCCATCCGGTCTTCCAAGATGACTCATTAATATCAATGAAGCTCCGCTTTGTTCTAAAATATATTTAATACTCGGCATCGCTTCTCTTATCCTCGTATCATCGGTAATCTTACCGTTTTTTAAAGGGACATTAAAATCAACCCTCATGATTACCTTTTTATTTTTTAAATCAACATCTTTTATAGTTTTCTTCATAGTTGACTCCTTCTTTTGATTATAATATAATTAATAAATAATGCAGATAAAACAATGATAATATTGCAATCAGGATGATAAAAAAATGTTTAAAATTTAACACCTGCTATTTTTTAGGCAATATTAATTGAATATAGGACAATTGTCAATGAAATTTATGGGGAAATCGATAAATTTAAATTTAATGATAAAATATTACGAAAATGTATTTATAAGGAATAAAAATGAACATAATAAAACTAGAAGACATTTCCAGCGGCACTGTGTTTTCTGAAGATGCATATATTCTAGACGATCTATTCTTCCTGCCTAAAAATTTCCCTATACAGGATTATCATATAAAAATATTAAACCAATGGTCAATCGACAAAATAGCCACCGAAGGTGAAGCAAATGAAAGCGGCATAAAAACACTTCAGAAAGAAAAAGAATATCTCAAGAAAAATATTACGAATGCAGATATTCATAATGAACTTACAAAAAGTATAAAAGAAAAACTCGAAGATGATTACCAGAACATGGATTTTGTCACATCAAAAATTGATACAACCGCATTGCTTGATGGGTCTGTTAAAAGTTTTCTTGAATCCTATAAAACCTGGATAAAAAAAATATATTCATTTTTTAATGACATTATTACTAAAAATACTATAAACAAAGATCTGGTTAAAGTATTTCTCCTCGAAATAACAACAAATGTTAATAAAAATATAAACAATGCATTGATGCTTTTTGGGAAAAAATTCGAAAACATCCTCTATGTTTATCCACAAACCTTAGAAACTATTATATCAAGCTATATCATAGGCAACAGTTTGAATCTGACTCAACTAGAAATTTTTAACCTTCTGGTTGCGGCATTATTTCATGATATCGGTATGCTTAAAGTACCACGAGTTATACTGGATAAAAAAGATTCCCTTACATCTCAGGAAATATCAATTATAAAAGAGCACACGATTCAGGGATTTAAACTGCTAAGAGAAGTAAAATATTCACCAATAATTGCTTCAGGTGCATTACAGCACCACGAACGAATCGATGGCATGGGATATCCAAATGGTATTACAGGAGAAAAAATCACCGGAATAGCAAAAATCATTTCAATCGTAGATGCTTACTCTGCGGCAATAGCAAACAAGCCATATAAAGAAACAAATCTTCATGGCAAGGAAGTTATTCAGGATTTACTCCGCGGCGGAGGATCTGCTTATGATCCTTCAATTTTAAAAGAATTGATTAAGAATATATCTTTTTATCCTATAGGCAGCCTGGTCATATTATCAAATACAAAAATTGCAAGAGTAGTTGGTACATCAGGTGTACCAATGAAACCTATTGTAAAAATAGTTGAAGCTGAGAATGAAGGCGAAGTACTTGATTTAAGCAAAAAAGACGATCTTTATATAAAAGAGCCTTATATAAAGAAAAAAGATGAAGAATGACTTTAATTAATGCTTATCAAATAATCCGCTATTGCTTTATGATTATTTATATATTCATTCATCTCATTTAAATGAGTTTTCATAAAATTTTCATATTCATTTTCAGTATATTTTATAGTTTTAAAAAATTCAACTTTCTTATCATTATAAAATTTCTTCTGTTCTTCCTCTGTCATAGACGCCGTCTCTTCTGCAAACTGACTAATATATTTTTTATGTAAAACAGAAATCGCAAAAAAAACATCTATATCCATCTGTTTAGACTCATCAATTTTTCTTTTCATGGCATCAAAATCAATACCAGTATTGTTATCATTACTCATGTAATTTGACTCATTTTCGTTTTTAACTTCAGGTTTTTTTATACACTGACATTGAGCAAATATAATTATTAATACGCCCACAATAATTAATTTAAGCCGCAAATCCGCTCCTCCTCTTAATTATTATTGCAAAATTTTAAAAGTTTATCAATATATATCATTTTTAATAAATAAAATGTCAAAATATATTTTAATTAAACTCTTTATAATTATCGTTTTATGTGGTATTATATATGGATATATCGGAATAATTTTAAAAGAGTACTATGAATTTTCTATCACATTTTTATCTCCACAATGATAAAGAAGACAATTATTTTACCGTTGGATTAACATTACCCGATCTTTTAGGATTTCATTCTAAAAAAATCAGAATAACTAAAAATTATTTAATAAATATAATTAATACTATTGCGGATAAAAAAATAAAATCTCTATCTTCAGGCATGATTATACATCTGGAAACAGATAAATGGTTTCATAATACTGATTATTTTAAAGAAAAACTCGTATACCTGCAGAATAAATACAACGACAAAACATATAATAAAGACATACTTCCTCAATTTTATGCACATATAATTATGGAAATACTTATAGACAGATACCTCTTAGGCATCGAACCAGATATAGCGGACAGGTTTTATGAAAGTTATAAAAAATTCGACTTTAATGATGCAGCTAATTTATTTGAAGGATTAAAAAACTTTGATAAAGAAAAATTCTTAAAGTTAAGCCATGATGTATCGCATTCCTCTTTTTTAAAAGAATACATTAATGATGAATGCATTATAAATATATTAAAACGTGTAACCAAACGTATCAATATCCCTTTTGAACTCGCCTATGATGAATTCTTATTTGCCGATTTTATAAAATCAGCATACAATGAATTAAAAACATCCATAGGAGAATTCCTGAAAGATGCAAAAAGAAACTTTTGCCTTGATAAAAATTTCATATTGAATCTTAACTAATACTTTCCAGTAATCTTAAGAAATAATCGCTGATAGTTTTACAAATCATTGCTTTGTAAAAGTTGCCTTCATAGACTCAGCTTGTATAGTCTTATTTTTTAAATCAATCTTAAAATTATTTCTCCCTGTATCCGAAGCTTTTAACGTAAGTTCAAGAGTTTCATAATTTTTCATAGGCCAAGAATTGGTAAATTTAAAAGATTCCTGCCAGAAGCCATATCCGGTGGAATTACTCTTTATCTTAATCGTAAGAGAATTCTCATAAGAATCCATGCTCCATCTACCATCTGTTATATCAACCAGTACATATTCGGGTTCACTTTTTCTTATTATTTTCAATGTTTTGTCCTGATAAAAATCTATTACATAGGTATCTTTGTCACCACAAAAAAAAGCATAGATTATAGGATGAGAGCTATCGGGGTTATCTTTAGCAACCCCTGTATAAATTTTTAAAGCATCGACACTGCTCTCTTTTGCATAAAACTCTGCTCCTGTCAATTTCCATTTACCGACAATTCTTGTTTCTTCTAAAATAGCACCGCAAGAATCTAATAAAAAAAACACGATTATAGTCATTAAACAAGCGAATATCAGACATTTATTATTCATATACCTATTAATATCAAAATTAATAATCTTTTTCATCAGTTTTTATAAAAATTTTAACAGTTAATAAATATTTTTGTTGAAAAATACATTTAATTCGAATATTGTATCATATTTATTGATACTTTTAGGTACTATACTAATATTTAAAAGAAGGAGAAGATTATGACTTATGATACAAAAGACATCCGCAATATTGTCTTAATAGGGCATGGTGGTTCAGGAAAAACTACTTTGACTGAAGCCATGCTCTTTTGCGGTCATGAAATACCTGTTATGGGTACAGTTGAAAACGGTAAAACTGTTAGTGATTTTAATGAACAGGAAATTGAAAAAAAAATGTCGATTCACGCTTCTGTCTGCTATACCGAATGGAATAATGTTTTAATAAATTTTATCGATACTCCCGGGGCTCCAGATTTCGTCGGGGAGGTCATCGCCGGAATTCAAGCAACCGACTCTGCAGTATTCGTCATCAATGGCGAGCAGGGCGTAGAGATGGAAGTTATCAAAAACTGGAGAAAATGCAATTCACCGAAGCTTGTTTTTATCAATAAAATGCACAAAGATAACGCAGATTTTGAAAAATGCATGGCTCACTTAAAAGAAAATTTCAAGGACAAAACTTTCATTCCGATCACATTGCCGATCGGAGCAGGCAAGTCTTTTAAAGGAGTCGTGGATTTAATCGATAAAGAAGCAAGATATTTTGAGAATGACGGTAAAACTATCAGGAGGGAAAAAGCTCCAGGTGATATCAAGGGACTTGATGAATATTTCAAACAAATGCTTGAGACAGCCGTTGAATCAGATGAAAATTTAATGAATAAATATTTTGAAGGCAAAGAAATATCCCATGATGAAATTGTTACTGGTTTAAAAAAGTCTATAGTTTCAGGTTCTATAATCCCTGTAATTTGCGGTGATGCTCTTGAAAATTCCGGAATCCCTTTGCTTTTAGATAGTATCGTTAACTACATGCCTTCTCCTGATACTGTAGGTCCAGTGCCGGGTAAAGACCAGGCCAATAAAGATATAATGATTGAGCCTGATAATACCAAAAGCACAGTATTATTTGTTTTTAAAACTACTATCGATCAATTTACAGGTAAAATCTCATATTTCAGAGTAAGAAGGGGACAGATAAAAAATGATGCTGAATTATATAATTCAGACAGACATTCAAAACATAAATGCGGGAAATTATACAAAGTAATCGGCAAAAATTTAAAAGATTTTGATACACTGAATTCAGGTGATATCGGCGCCTTCGTAAAGATAGAAGACATCCATACAAATACAACATTAAGCGACCCTTCAAATATAGTTACATTGAATAAACTGGAACTGCCGCAACCTGTATTCTCACAAACTATAACTACTCCAAATAAAAAGGATGAAGAAAAACTTATCTCTCTACTTCAAAAAGCAGCAGAAGAAGATCCTACTTTTAAAATCCAATTTAATTCTGAAACAAAAGAGAATGTAATAAGTGGTATGGGTGAAAAGCAGATAAAGTTAATTCTGGATAAAATAAAGGAAAAAAATAAAATCGAAACACAACTGTCTGAGCCAAAAATTGCATATCGTGAAACAATTAGAAAAAGAGCCGTAGCAGAATATACCCATAAAAAACAATCCGGAGGGCATGGGCAATATGGTAAGGTTGCAATAGAAATATTTCCATTAGAAGAAGGCAAACAGTATGAATTCATTAATGCAATTGTTGGCGGTGTTATAAGTAAAGGTTATATCCCTGGATGTGAAAAAGGGTTCCACGAAGCAATGGAAAGTGGAGTACTCGCAGGTTATAAAGTTGTCGACGTCGGCATTAAGCTTTTTGACGGCAAGGAACACCCTGTTGATTCATCAGAAATGTCATTTAAAATTGCTTCAAGAATGGCATTCAAAGAAGCTATGAAGCAAGCAGGTCCTGTTTTACTCGAACCTATCATGGAATTAAGTGTTTATGCTGACAGTAAATTTGTTGGAGATATTTTGTCAGATATTTCTTCAAAAAGAGGCAAGGTCCTTGGGCAGGAATCTTTAGGCGGTGGTATAGAATTAATCAAGGCTTTAGTACCTCAAAATGAACTGATGAGATATTCGATCGATTTAAAATCGATTACCTCCGGTCAGGGAAGTTTCGAAATGAAATTCAGCCATTATCAGCATCTAACAGGTAAAATAGCAGATGATATAATAGCAAAAGCAAAAGTAAATAAAACCGAAGAAGAAGAATAATAAAATATACGCAGGCACAAGGGACTGTCTCAAAAGTTTTTGGGACAGCCCACTTGTTATTTTTAATAAACAAAGCTCTGTCCCCCAAAATAGATATTTTTTTACTCAATCTAATATTTATATAATTGTTGTGATAAGAAATATTTTATGTTACTATTTTACTAATGACTCAATCAATAAATAATAAAGAGGTTCGAAAATGAAAAAAATAGGAAATATCTCAAAAATATTTATTTCTTCCCTAATTATTTTGATTTTATTTATTACTGGATGTGGTAAAGCCAATAAAGATAAAATTATAACAATCCCTCTGGTTACCTGGGGAGGTTATGCCGCTTTATTTGCCGCCAATAATGGCGCTGAGCCAAATGAAGATTCTTTGTTTTACAAGTACGGACATTTTAAAGTAAAATTAATCCAGATGGAAGATTCTTCAGGACATTTAACAGGTTTTGCAAAAGGCGATTATCCGATTATCTGGTCAACGGTTGATATGGTACCTCTTTTATACGACTCTTTATCTAAAGATCCAAAAACATCACCTAAAGTAATCGGCATTTTCGATTATTCTGCAGGTGGTGATGGTATTATTGTCCGCAAAGGAATAAACACAGGTACTGATTTAAAAGGAAAAAAAATTGTAACATCACAATACACACCGTCACATTTTTTTATTTTGTGGTTTCTTAATGAAAACGGTTTATCAACAAAAGATGTAAATATGATTTATGTTGAAGATGCAATACTTGCCAAAGACACATTTATCGCTAATAAAGATATATCAGCATGTGTTACATGGTCCCCATTCATTTATGACATAACCGATCCATCAAAAGAAAGTTATGTTGCCGGATCAAAATTAATTATGACTTCAAAAGTCGATAGTCCTGCGCACGGTCTTATTGCGGACGTATATCTGGCAAGAACGGATTTTGTAAAAGAAAACTCGCAATTACTGGATGCATTCTCCAAGGCAATGATTGAAGGGTATGATCTTTTTAAAAAGAACCCTAAAAAAATAGCAGGTGAAATCGCAAACCTCTTTGGGATCAAAGGCGGTGCTGATGAAGTTATGGGAATGTTCAATGATGTCGTAATAGGAGGCAAAGAAGAAAACAAAAAACTTTTTGACAAAAATAATAAATTCTCAGCTTATAATATAATTAATCTCTCAACAGAATTATACAAAAAAGAAGGTAAACTCCAGCCGAGTTTTAAACTAAATCCTGATATTGTGATTGACGGCAGTTTCATACTTAAAGCTGCAAATCAATAATCGAAGGATAAATTTATGAATAAAAAAGCAATAACAACAATTGTTGTAATAATTTTAGTGCTGGTGCTGATAGTATTCATTTATATTGGTTTTATTAAAGGTGGTAAAGTTGATAAAAGCGGAATTACCGTAAGTAAAACAACTTTATACAACACCAAGCCTGAATTATTCGCAATAAAAAACTTCAGCGGATACAAGCTTGAAAAAATAAATATTGACGGAGAACAGATCCCTATATTGAAAATACCTCTGGTAACATGGGGTGGATACTCTGCGTTATTCGCAGCAAACGATGGAATAAAACCATCAAAAAATTCTTTATTTTATAAAAACGGTAAATTCGTAGTCGAGCTTATCAAGGAAGAAGACCCTAACGTACATCTTCAAAATTTTGCAAACGGCACCTATCCTGTAATATGGTCTACAATGGATATGATGCCATTGTTGTATCATGCATTAAGACAGGATAAAAGATCGCGCCCAATGGTGTTTGGATTATTTGACTGGTCTAAAGGCGGTGATGCAATCGTTGTAAGAGACAGGATTAAAACTCACAAAGATATCAAAGGCAAAACAATTGTTACATCAGCCAATACTCCGTCAAATTTTTTCTTACTCTGGTATCTGGCACAGCTTAACATTAAACCCAGTGAAGTTGTGATCAAATACACCGATGATGCCGTAAAAGCTTATGAGGCTTTCTACCAGGACAAATCAATTGACGTATGCGTTACATGGTCTCCGTTTTATCAGGAGTTAACAAATCCTTCATCAAAATCCTATGTTGAAAACTCAAGAGTACTGATTACTTCAAGAGATGCAAATCAGTTAATCGCTGACTGTTACATAGCAAGAGCTGATTTTATAAGCGAACATCCGGAAATTATCGAAGCATTTAATAAATCAATGATGGAAGGCTACGACCTTTTGCAAACTAACAAACAAATCGTATTCAAGAATGTCGCAACATTATTCAAACTGCCCGGTGGAGCAAATGATGCCGAAGCGATGCTATCGGATGTACACATTCCGAATTTTCCGGAAAACTTAATGTTTTTTGACTTTAATAACTCGGCAAGTGCATTTAAAATTTTTATTCTCTCGCAGGAATATTATAAAAGCGACGGTATTCTGCCTCAGGATGTAAATTATGACCCCGAATACTGTATTTACACAAAAAGTCTGGAGAGCTTGAAATCCAAAAATCTATTTGCATATCAGACTAACAGTATAAAAGATTCTTCAACTCAAAAAGGAAGTTTTGACATAGCCGATCTTGAATCAAAAAATGTTGTCTTGTCAAAAGATATTCAAATTTACTTTGATCCTCAAAAAACCGATTTTAATTTTAATGAAGCAAGTAATCAAGTCAAGCAGAATAAAGATTATTTAAGCAAAATCGCCGAACAGATGAATATAATGGGAACAACAATAGTAATGCTAATCGGACATCTTGATACTACAAAAGAGGAAGAATTCAAGGCTCAGGGACAGCAGGTTTATCTTGAAGCTAAAGCACAGGCACGGCTTCTTTCTAAAAAAAGAGCAGAATTTATAAAACAATTATTAATTGAAAAATATAATTGTCCTGCAGATAGAATAATGACAAAGGGCATGGGATGGGATAATCCCGTTGATCCGGCTGATCAAACTAAAAATAGAAGAGTCGAAGTTAAATTTATTTCTCTAGAATGATTTTTATACTTTAAAAATAGGATTTACTATAAATGAAAAAAATATGGATACGTAAAAAAATATCTGCTTCAACAAAATTTTTTGTAGGATCCCTGGGAATATTGCTCTCATTAATTGTCTGGATAACAATCACTTATGTCAGAATGCCAGTAAGAGAATTAAACAAGTCTAATTATGATTATATAAATACTGTTTATCCAGATGAAGCAAAAATACTATTTGATAATTACTACAAAGAAACAAACGGTAAATTTATATTAAAAAATAATCTTACTACAAAGCAAAAACTTATTGTCTGGAATTCCCTTAAAACGTCAAAGATTATAAAAAGCAATATCCCCAATCCCATTATAGAATTAAACATACTGCCTCATCCATTTGATGTTATTAAAGCATTTCCTGTTTTAATTAAAGGCACAACAGGCAAAGGTATCGTTTGGGAAAATTCATTGCTTTTTGCAATAGGGGTAAGTCTGACAAGGGAGATAGTTTCCTTTATTATCGTTATCATCTTTGCCCTACTTTTAGGAATTTTTATGAGTGTCAACGGGTATATAAGAGCTTTTTACATGCCATTTCTCGTTGTCGGTACTTTCATACCAATTGCCGCTTTAATCCCTCTGACTCAAGCATTTTTTGGGATTGGCGAAACCCAAAAAATCGTATTCCTGTCGCTCGGAATGTTTTTTGTATTGCTTGCTCTTGTAATGAAAGAAATGGACGAGGTTGATGAAATATATCTACAAACAGCCTATACGCTTGGATTCTCACAAATTAAAACTGTATTTTTGATAAATTTCCCGATTGCACTGCCTAGAATATGGAAGCATTTTGCCGCCGTATTTGGACTCGGCTGGGGTTATATAATATTTGCCGAAATGATCAATCAAGGCTCTAGTGATATTATAAACGGAATAGGCTGGCTTTTTATTGCACGTAAAAGAAGAGGTCAGATACCAGATATGTATGCAATATTTTTTGTAATTATTTTCCTGGCATTCCTGTTTTCTTATCTATTTGATCTTCTATCAAAAATATTATTTAAACACGAGAGGCATCCTCACAAATGAAAGATAAAAAAATTAATGAAGAACATGATTTTAACATAAGCCCTTTAATTGATCCGGCTGTATTTCATGAATTTCAAAGTATTAATATAAAACGTAGTGAAGAAAAAACCAGAGAAACCCCTGTATTAAAAGCAGTAAATGTTATGAAGCAATTCGATAATAATATTGTAATCCCTAATCTCAATTTCACAATCGAAGATATTGAAGGTAAATCTGAAATCATAACAATGCTTGGACCTTCCGGGTGCGGCAAATCTACCATATTAAACCTCATTGCAGGGCTTATTCCACCAACAAGCGGAGAGCTCTATACTATGGGTAAAAAAATTGAAGGACCTGGTATGGACAGAGGGATGATATTCCAGAAATATTCATCATTCCCTTTTTTAAATGTGATAGATAATATATCTTATCCATTAAGACAGGTCAAAAAGATGAAAAAAAAAGATTCGTATGATAAGGCAAAATACTGGATCGACAAAATGTGCCTGTCAGGCGCCGAATATAAATTCCCCCATCAACTGTCCGGTGGCATGCAGCAAAGAGTTGCAATAGCGCGCACTCTATGCATGGACGCCAGAATGATATTAATGGATGAACCATTCGGAGCGCTGGATAGGAAAATAAGATGGGAAATGCAGGATTTAATGGCAGAAATCATATTCTTAAAGCCGATACAAGAGATTACCGTAATATTCGTAACACACGATATACCGGAAGCAGTATTTCTAGGAGACAGGATCTGGATAATAGACAAAGGAAATATCTGTGAACAAAAATTTATAGATAGACCCGAAGATCCTGCAAGAATTGCTCAAAGCAAAAAAAAATTTCTTGATATTGTTTCATATTTCAATGAAAAAATTGATAATCTGGAGATAAAAAAGGAAAAGTAATGAACAATATAATATGGCAATTATTAAAACTTTTAAGAAAGCCTCTGTTTTTAATTTTAATTTTATTATATTTTATATCATTAATTGGCGTTAAAATTTTTTTTAATATTTCAAGTGTCTTAAATATCTTCACGATTTTATTAATTCCGGCTACGATTATAATTGCATATATTACATTAAAATCAATCAACAGTGATAACATTGAAGATGAAATTTTTGATTATGATCTCAAATCAAAATACTTTGGTATTATTCTTCCTATTGATAAAAATAATCTTGAAAGATTATTTCATACACGTAATGATATAAAAAAAATATTAAAAAAATCAAATTTGAATCAATCAAAACAAGGCTTAATAGAAAAAATACATCTTATAAATTTCAACGATCTTATTCAAAAATATGCAAATAATTCCGTTAAGCTTAAATTTATTGAAGATTTTTTAAACAAAAAAAATTATAAGTTAAATTCCACAGATAATAAGTTAAAACAACTTAACGAGGTTAATCTGAAATACAGGAAGCTTAATGATGATATAATTAATTCATTTGATTCTATACAGGCACAGGCGGTATTGATACTCGCAGATGATATATCAACAGATATGTATTCAAAGGATACCATAGCCAATGTTATGGATAAAATTAAAAATCTTGAAGCATCAAATGAAGAAATAAACAAATTTTATATCTCACTGCATAAAGGAGATACTGTGTGAGTGCTGCATATAAAAAATCAAATCCGGTTGGCATTATTATAACAATAGCCGCAATTGCATTTATCTTTTTACCTCAGATGTGCTCAAAATATATAAAAAATATGAATAAAAATAGAAACTCAAATATTTCACAAAACAATACATCAAATTATAATACAAAATTAGATGACAAAAGATATATACTTAATTTCTCTGATGACTTCAAAGTAGGCTTAAATACAGAAGACAATTTAGGCATATCAATAATAGTTGCAATAGACTGTTCGGGATCAATGGATGATTATCCGGCAAACTCTGCAAGAGAAAACAAAAAATATATAATCGCATCAAAATCGTTGACCGATATTATAAATTTTCTTGAAAATTTCTACATGACAAAGGTCAAAAAAGAGGGCTATATATTAAAGCTAGGATTGATAAAATTTTCAAGCGATACGGAAGTGCTTTTTAATCTGACCGAAATGGATAAAACCGCCTTTGAAAATTTAAAAAGAATCACATCAGATACAAATAACTTTTTACCAACTTATAAAACTGCCATAGGCAAAACACTTGAAAAAGGCGCTGAAATACTTGCTCAGTCCGGGACAATTTTTAAAAGCCTTATAGTAATTACCGATGGTCAAAATACTATAGGAGTGAGCCCTGAGGATTCTATGACAGCAATCGTAAATAACCTTAATAATAAATCTACCGTTGATTTTCCAGTAATAACGGATAATATTCTTGTAAGTTTTATCGGCTTCGATATTGACTCTGATCATTTTGTTTCATTAAAAAATTTGGGAGCAAGAGTAACTTCGGCAGATGATGAAATCCAATTAAAAGAAGCTCTAAAAAATATCTTTATCGCCGATATTACAAAACTTGAAGGGAAATAGTAATTAATTGAGATGTTGGGTTTAAAAAACGGCATAATTAAACTTGTTGATTTTTCTCCAACCTGGGCTTTAGAATTTAAAAAAGAAAAAGCAATCTTACAAAAAAAAATTGGACAATACATAAAAAGTATAGAGCATATTGGAAGTACTTCGATTAAAAACATTAAAGCAAAGCCGATTATAGATTTGATGATCGGACTTAAAGACTTTAACGATATAACAAAATGCTCCAAAATCCTAGAATCTTCAGGGTATATAAATAAAGGCGAATACGGAATACCAAACCGAATTTTTTTTACAAAATCAAAACATGATATAACGACTCATCATCTGCACGTAGTTCAGTATGGATCTGATTTTTGGAATAAACATATAAGATTTCGGGATCTATTAAACAATAATGATGATTTAAAAACAAAATACGAAAAGCTTAAAGAAAGATTAAAAGAAAAACACAAAGATAATAGGGATTTATATACAAGCGGCAAATCTGATTTTATTAATGAAGTATTAAAAAATCATTAAAAATATAAACAATGGTTATTTATATTTAAAAATATCCTAAATATTGCACTATTACTTGCAAAGAAGTAATATTGTACCCACCCACGGGCTTAATTTTAATTATCCTGGTAACATCTAGTAACCTTTATTAAAAAGTATGCACAATAGACTTATACCATCTACCCGTCGCTTTATATA
Organism: uncultured Spirochaetales bacterium; assembly: GCA_964531405.1. GTDB lineage: Bacteria > Spirochaetota > GWE2-31-10 > GWE2-31-10 > JAFGQB01 > CAZHHK01. The sequence goes on from CAZHHK010000005.1 coordinate 41,613, forward strand.
AATATGCTTAACCTTATCATAATCTCTACAGATTTAATTCAACAAAACTTGCTTCATAATTGCAGGGTGTGGGATAGTCCGGTCCATGATACAAAATTTTCAGATACCTCGTCATTTTGTTGCGGGGAGGCTCATTGAAATAAAATTCACTACTTGTTGCAAATAATAAAATTTCGCTAATGAATATCGTTATCAACAAGCTAAAAAACATTTCTTTAACGATTTTGTTTAATATCTTTAATTTATTTAATTCTTTGAGCTTTCTATTAAGATCTTCAAATATCTGTTTTTCTATTTCTTTTTGCATTTTTCGCTCCTTTTCTATATATAAAATCTGACTATTTCCCAAAATCATGCGCTTTTTTTAAAAAAATTCGGGGACAGAGCCGTTTTTTTTTGACAATTCTGGAAAATATTTGTGTTTGACAAACAAATTTGTATTTGTTATTATTTAACCTCTGGGAGGGGGATTTTTTTAATCATTTCTTTAAATAAATTCCCCTAAAAAATTTATATATCAGGTTGTCATAATGGATACCAAAAAAAAACATAATTATGATGAAGCCAAGATTAAAACACTAAGCTCTCTGGAACATATTCGTTTAAGAAGCGGTATGTATGTAGGCAGACTTGGTGACGGATCAAACTATGATGACGGCATCTATATTTTAATGAAGGAAGTCATAGATAATTCCATAGATGAATACATCATGGGATTTGGTGACAAAATTATTGTCGAATTAAAAGATAATTCCATCACCGTTAGAGATTACGGACGTGGCATACCATTTGGCAAACTGATAGAATGTGTGTCAGTTATAAACACCGGAGCAAAATATAATGATGATGTTTTCCAGTTTTCTGTAGGACTAAACGGAGTCGGCACAAAAGCAGTAAATGCTCTTTCTAAAAAATTTATCGCAGCTACATACCGTGACGGCAAAGTGAGAATTGCAATTTTTGAAAGAGGCAAGCTTGTCACAGAATCCGAAAAAAAAGATGACAAGCCAGACGGGACTTTAATACAATTTTCTCCAGATCCGGAAATTTTTGGTAAATTTAAATTTGAAGAAGAATATATTGAGAAAAGACTATGGCATTATGCTTATCTTAATAGTGGATTAAAAATATATTATAACAAAAAATTAATCGAAAGTAAAAATGGTATAAAAGATTTGCTTAATTCTGAAGTAAATGGAGAAAATCTGTATGATATTATTCATCATAAGGAAGACAAACTGGAATTCGCATTTTGTCATACACCTGAATATGGCGAAACCTATTTCTCTTTTGTGAATGGACAGCATACCAGTGACGGCGGAACGCATCAATCCGCATTCAGGGAAGGTGTGTTAAAGGGTATAAATGAATATGCTGAAAAAAATTACAACGGAGTCGATGTAAGGGAAGGAATAGTTGGTGCAATATCAATAAAATTGAAAGATCCAATATTTGAATCTCAAACAAAAAACAAATTAGGTAATGCTGATATCAAAGCAGAGCTCGTAACTAAGGTCAAGGATGGGGTTGTAAAGTATCTACACCGCAATAAGGAAGTTGCAAAAATAATAATCGAAAAAATAAAAAGCAATGAGTCATTACGTAATGACATGCAAGCTGTACGTAAGGAAGCTAGAGAAAAATTAAAAAAGATTGCTTTAAAAATTCCAAATCTAAAAGACTGTAAACATCACTTTGATGAAAATTCCAAATTTGCTGATAAGACCATGATTTTCATAACAGAAGGGCAATCTGCTTCTGGCAGTATGGTTTCATGCCGTGATGTGCTTACTCAGGCGATATTTTCTCTTAGAGGAAAGCCTTTAAATGTTTACGGTTTTAAAAAAGATATAATTTATAAAAATGAAGAGATGTATAATTTAATGAAAGCTCTTGGCATTGAAAACGGCATAGAAGGCTTAAGATACAACAAAATAATTATTGCAACAGATTCGGATGTTGATGGTCTTCATATCCGTAATCTCATGATGACGTTTTTCCTTGCATTCTTTGAACCCGTTGTTGTTGCAGGACATGTATATATACTGGAAACACCGCTTTTTAGAGTACGCAACAAAAAAGAGACAATATACTGCTATAGCGATGAGGAAAAAGAAAAAGCAATAAAAAAATTAGCAACTGGTGTTGAAATTACTAGATTTAAAGGGTTAGGCGAAATCTCACCTAAAGAATTTGGACAGTTTATAGGCAAGGATATAAAATTAGTCAATGTCAAAATCGAACACATGAGCGAAGTACGAAAAGCCTTAGCGTTTTTCATGGGTAAAAACACACCTGAAAGAAAGACTTTTATTATGAAAAATCTTGTTTAATTAGCGGAGACGGCTATGGGTTATGTAAAATCCTTAATCAGTAATAACTTTATAGAATATGCATCTTATGTTATAAAAGACAGAGCAATACCTGATATCAATGACGGATTAAAACCTGTCCAGAGGCGTATACTTCATTCATTGTATGAAGTTGATGATGGCAAATTTAATAAGGTTGCCAATGTCGTCGGTAATACTATGAAATATCACCCTCATGGAGATGCTTCAATATACTCATCGCTTGTCGTGCTTGCAAATAAGGAATTCTTCATCGAGAGACAAGGAAATTTTGGGAATATATACACTGGTGATGAAGCGTCAGCAGCAAGATATATAGAATGCCGCTTGAGTCCACTGGCTAAAGAAGTTCTTTTTAACAGTGATATTACCGAATATATCGACAGCTATGACGGAAGAAACAAAGAGCCAGTTACTCTTCCTGCAAAAATACCAAACCTTCTTTTGCTCGGTGCAGAAGGCATAGCTGTTGGCATGTCAACAAAAATACTTCCACATAACTTTAATGAACTTCTTGAAGCTCAAATTAAAATATTAAAAGGCGAAAAATACGTACTCTACCCTGATTTTCAGCAGGGAGGCCTTATCGATGTATCGGAATACAATAAAGGCAATGGCAAGGTAAGAGTCAGAGCTGTAATCGATATAAAAGATAGCAAAACACTTGTTATTAGAGAAATACCATATGGTACTACAACACAGTCTCTTATTACCTCAATTGAAAATGGTGTTAAAAAAGGAAAAATCAAGATAAGCGCAATTAATGATTTTACAGCAGAAAAAGTCGAGATAGAGCTTAAAACATCCAGAGGAGAAGAAGCCAAAGATGTTTTAAAAGAATTATACGCTTATTCAGACTGTGAAGTTTCAATATCGGTTAATCTTATTACAATTGTAGATAATAAACCAAAGCATTTAAATGTCAATCAAGTACTTGAATATAATACTAAAAAACTCGTTAGTGATTTAAAGAAAGAACTTGAGATTGAAAAAAACAAGCTTATTGACAAACTTCATGATCTTACTTTAGAACAAATATTTATTGAAAACAGAATTTATAAAAAAATAGAAGAGCTTGAAACTTATGAAGCTGTTTTATCAACTGTCAAAAAAGAGATGAATAAATTTAATAAATTATTCATAAGGGAACTAGTAATTGATGATATTGAAAAACTTTTGCAGATTAAGATCAAGCGTATATCTATGTTTGATATTAAGAATCATCGAAAGATAAAGGATGATATTGTACGTCAGCTAAAAGAAGTTGAGAACAATTTAAAAAATGTTACAAAGTATACAATAACATATATCAGTAATATTCTGGAAAAATACGGCAGCTTTTATCCCAGAAAAACAAAAATCGATAAAATTGAAACTATATCTATAAAGGAAATATCAAGGTCTGATTTAAAAGTTTATTTTGATAGGCAGGGAGGTTTCTTCGGCACGGAAGTTAAAGGGGAGACTTATTTTACAGCATCTGATTTTGATAAATTTTTAGTAATAAATGCCAACGGATTATATAAAGTCGTCAATGTTGATGATAAAATATTCGTTGACACAAATGTTTTATATATTGACAAAATAGACCCTAAAAAAGTTTTTTCATGTATTTATACCGATCTTGATTCAAATATTTCTTATGTAAAAAAATTCAGGATTGAAAAATTTATAACAAATAAGATATATAATATAGGTCCTTATGAAAAAATGAATATTAACTATCTCTCAACCGAACCTTCCGATAAAGTAAAAATTACTTATGTAAAAAAAGCAAAACAAAAGGTAAATGAGGAGATATTTGATTTTAAAGAGGTAGAAATAAAAAGTGCTTCAGCACGCGGCAATAAAATTTCATCTAAGGTAATTGAAAAAGTCGAAAAAAAAGGTTAGTCTAATAATTTTTTTAAATAGCTGACTTATTTTAAAACATCTATAAACATTTCATTCACATATTACTTCTACAGAATCAAGGATTTGTCTTGCGTCAGTTATAAATTTTAGATCCTCATTAATTATTCCATCACTACCCATTGGATTACCACAGCCGACTAACTCCATTTTATTTTTAGAATTATTGGCTAATTTTAATTTAACCATATAAATCAATGATGGTTGACCGTTGACATCGTTATAATAAATATCATCCTTTTTTAAATCTTTAGAATAAACATTATTATAATCAAACGATTTGTTAACCTCAAGTTTAATTATTATTTCATCAGCTTTATAATCCTCAGGAACTATAAACTCCCTTACAAATGAATCTTTAGGAGTAGCACCGGTTTCACTGTCAGGCAACGGACTATTTTTTGTGGGCATATATATACCGTTTTTATCCTTAACTCCTCTTTTATGTGACCACACAGGAAGAGACGAAGGTCTTGAAATATTTGCCCCGCCAAGCCAATTTGATTTTGCCGATCTATCCGTAACATAAATAGTTTTCAAGAAATTACCATATTTATCCTCTGCCCAAATCGCAATCTGTGGGATAACTTTTAAATTAATTAACCCATATTTATAATTATGCATATAATTAGCGCCCTTATTCACTTTGATTATAATTTTTTTTGATGCACAACTTATTGAGTTTAATACACTGATTAATACAATCAATATTATTAAAATTCTTTTATTCATAATTATTACCTCTTAATATTTAAATTTTATTTTTCCTGATTAATTTTTCTTTGACCCCTGCATCATGCCATAATGACAAACTCAAAGCTTCATTCGGACAAAGCCTGATACAATCAATACAATCATTGGTATAAATTTCAAAAATGTTTTCAAAATATTTTTCCTCCAAAAAGATTTAAAACAAGCATCTGTATGTTTTTAAACCTTTTTCCATTATAATGATTCCCCAATACGTCTTGCTTTTTTAATAAATTTATCAGGGATTTCTTTCATGCCAAAAGTCCCGGGTAATACAAAAGTTTTAATGATTTTCTGACCGCTATAAATTGTCATTTCCTTCATCCTGTTTAGACATGATCTTGATTGATTAAATATATAATCAAACGGCGATGATGTGCTGCATGAAGTAACAAGAATAGCCTTTTTACCTTTTGCATTTTTTTTCAATGGGAATCCATTCTTCTGCTCTTTAATCAAAAAACCAAACAATCTCTCAATAACTTTAAGCAGATAGCCTGATATATTACCCCATCTGACGGGAGAAGCCCAGATTATCACGTCGCTATCCATTATTTCATTTTCAATTATTGCTATGTCATCGCGTATAATACATTTACCGGCTTTTTGACATTTCATGCATCCGGTACAGTCACTGATATGTAAATCAGAAATATGTAATATCTTACATTGATGATTTTTTGATACGGCGCCATTAATGATTTCCTTTACTATCGATGATGTTTTACCATTTTTTTTAGAACTTCCTACAATTGCTGTTATTTTCATATTTTTTAAATCCTTTTTTTTAAAGAATTAAATATCATCTCAATCATCCTTTCAACAAGAGGGCTAATATCATCCCAAAATTCAGATGATAATCTTTTATTAAAATGCAACTTTGTAATGCCATATATCATTGCAAACCCGATATTAGCTTCTATATAAGCATCTTTAAAATCAAATTCTTTATTATTTTTACCTTTTTTTAGAATATCAATAGCTTTTAGATTAAGCTCATAATAATATAAAAAATTTTTATCATCAGCTTCAATATTTGGGGGAAGCTTATCAAACATAAGTTCACTTATATTTTTATTATCTAGTATCCATTTAACAAAATTATTAATAAGACATTTTAATTGCTCTTCATAATTATCATTTTCATTAATTTTACCAATTACAAACCGATTTAAATCATCAAAACCATCTCTTTTTATTTCTTCAAAGAGTTCTTCCTTATTTTTGAAATAATAATAAATCGTTGTTGGAGTTATTTTTAAATTTTTTGCAAGCTTTCTCATCGAAATATTTTCTATGCCATTTTTAAATATTTCTTTTATAGTAATCTGCTTTATTTTTTTTATAAGTTCCGGATTAGGCAGTCTTGTCAAAATTTTCCCCTAAATATAATTTAACAGTGTTAAGTATAACACTGTTAAATTATAAAGTCAATAAGAATTCTTTTATAAAATAATATTTTTTTTAAAATATTATTTTATACTTAAATTATTGAATTTTTTTAATAATTGTT
>CAZHHK010000006.1:0-47705 GCA_964531405.1 uncultured Spirochaetales bacterium
AAAAGATTATTATAACGATTTGAATTCACTGTTTTCCTCGGTCTCCGAAGTTATAAATCAAATCAATAAAAATATTGACCAGATTACCCCTGTTTTTCAATCAAGTAATCTGTCGATGCAGGAATTATCTAATTTAAACAATATCATAATTAATTTCCTTAATGAAAATAAAAATGTCATGGAAGCAGTTATTAACTCAATAGATGAAAATAAAAAAGATGAAGCATTAAAAGCCATTATAAATTGTGTACAAAATGAAATTACCACTGAGTCCGAAGTCGAAGTCATTAATCAGTTAATAGATAAATTTAAAATCAATATTAATATTAATAGGACAGATAATAAAAAAAGTGCCGATATCGAAATATTTTAACAAATCTATTATACGAGGAGGAAGATTATGAAAAAAATTTTACTTGTGGATGATTCTCCCATAAGCAGGAATTTAATGAAAACATTGTTGCTAAAAACTTATGAAGTGCTTGAAGCTGAAAATGGAATCGATGCATTGAATAAAGTAAAGACAAATGACATAGATTTATTTTTGCTGGATTTGAATATGCCAGATATGAACGGTATAGAATTAACAAAAGAGCTTAGAAAAGATGCAAAATATTCAAGTAAGCCCATAATAATTTTATCCAGTGAAGTAAGAGACGAAAAAAAGAAAGAAGGCAAAGAAGCCGGTGCAACGGCATGGATAATCAAGGATGTCGATCAGCAGAAACTGCTTGATGTAATTAACCAATTAATTTAGATTAACTTAATTTCTACTTTATTGGAGACATATTTTATTTACCAGAACAGGAAGAGTTTAGCATGTCTGTAATTAATATAAAAATTATCAAAAAAATTAAATTAATAGCATAAAAATCTATAATCTTATAAAATACTCTATATGAATGAACTAAAAATAGAAAATCTTGATTACTCCTATAAGCTTTCAAATGGTGAAGAATTATCCGTACTTAAAAATATAAATATTGAAATAAAAAAAGGAGATTTTGTTGTTGTCCTTGGGGAATCCGGCTGCGGGAAAACAACATTGTTGAATTTGATTGCTGGATTTTTGTTTCCTTCACGCGGCACTATTAAAATCGATAATGAGATAATTAAATGTCCACATCATTCAAGATCATTCATTTTTCAGGAGCCGACATTATTGCCGTGGCTTAATGTAAAAGACAACATACTCTTTGGATGCAAAATCCGCAATGAAAAAATCGAGGCAGTAATAAAGAGGTTTGAAAAATATATAGAGATTCTCGGCTTAAAAAATTTCGTGAAATCATACCCCTATGAGCTTTCGCACGGTATGAGACAAAGAGTTGCTTTTGCAAGAGCTTTGATAAACAAGCCAGAGATTATCCTACTGGATGAGCCGTTTACCGGACTTGACATGATTAACAGAGCCAAGATACAGTCGGAATTAATCAGAAACTGGCTTATCGAACACTATGCGATTGTTTTTGTCACACATGATATTGACGAAGCATTATCTCTTGGACGCAAGATTATCCTGCTTGGTGCAAGACCATCTACAATTGAGCATATTTTCGAGCTTGACCTTAAATATCCAAGGGATTTGACAAACAAACAATTGTTTGATTTAAAATATGAAATACAAAGGCGTTTTAGGCAAATATATTACAGTGAGGTGAACAATCAGTGGGAAAAAAAGATAAAATTACCAGACGTGCTTTTATAAAAAAATCATTAATAACAGCAGCTTTATCGACTCAAATGTTTTTTAATATTAAATGTTCCAAAAACGATGAAAAAGTTAAAATTGGATACATACCCATTACCGATGCAACACCTCTGTTGATAGCTCATGCAAACGGCTATTACAAAGAGGAAGGCTTAAGTGTTGCTGAGCCGGTATTAATACGAAGCTGGTCTGCACTAGTAGAAGCTTTTTTAGCTGAGAGGGTGAATGTTGTACATCTTTTGATGCCCATACCAATGTGGATGCGTTATAACAATAATGCTAAAGTTAAAATAGTATTGTGGGATCATACCAATGGAAGTGCAATCACGGTAAGAAGCGACAGCGGCATAAACAATTTTAGCGATCTCGGCGGTAAGCAGATAGCAGTGCCTTACTGGTATTCCATGCACAATGTGATTCTCCAGATGGGTATTAAAAAAGAGGGGTTAAAACCTGTCATAAAACCGCAGAGCGAAAAGATCAAAAATGATGAAGTTAATTTGTTTATCCTTCCTCCTCCAGACATGCCAGTATCTTTGGCTGCAAAAAAAATCGACGGTTATATTGTTGCCGAGCCGTTTAATGCTTTGGGAGAAATAAAAATCAAGGCAAAGATTTTAAGATTCACCGGCGATATATGGAAGAATCATCCCTGCTGTACAATCGTTATGAATGAAAAATTGACTAAGGGCAATCCTGTTTTTACCCAGAAAGTGGTTAATGCGATAGTAAGAGCTCAAGGGTGGATTTTACAAAACAGAGATAAAACAGCAAAGATATTAAGCAAGGACGGTAAAGGATACCTGCCGGTTAACGAAGATGTAACATTGAAGGTATTTAAGGATTATGATATAAATAAATACGGCAAAGGCAATCTGCCTCAGGCAATAAAACATCCTGAATGGCATAATGAAAGGATTGGATTCCAGCCGTATCCTTATCCATCGGCAACGAAATTCATATATGAGACTTTAGGCAGTACTATTGTGGAAGGCGATAATAGTTTTTTAAAGAAATATAAACCAGATTTTGTTGTCGAAGATCTGGTTGATTACAGATTCGTTAAAAAAGCTATAGATAACATAGGCGGAGTTGCAAAATTTCCTGAAATTGATATAACTTCTCCATGGGAAAGAGAAGAAATAATTGAAATATAAAGTGTATAATTTATGTATAAAACTTATAATAAAAAAATAGAATGCAATGATCAGATTAAAAAAAAGCCTGCTAGTAAATACTACATAATGCTTTTTGGAATAATCATTTTTATTGCTTTATGGTTTATCTCAGGATTTATCGTTTTATCAAATCCTAATCTAAGCGATTTCAAAGGTTTCCTGCCTATCCCTGCTTTTAAAACATTTTTTAAAATAATAATAAAGCCATACTTCTGGCTTTCCGTGATTCACAGCCTGAGCCGTATATTTATAGGCTTAATAATAGCTGTTATTTTAGGAATTCCATTCGGGTTATTGATCGGTTTTTATGAAAACCTGCGCAATCTGACAAATATACCGATGCAATTTTTGAGAATGATAAGCCCTCTTGCATGGATGCCTATTGCGCTTATCGTATTCCCTAATTTTGAGAATGCAATATATTTTCTAATCGCAATATCTACTGTATGGCCCATAATAATAAACACTTCTCATGGAGTGATAAATGTTAATCCAAACCAGATTAAAATGGCGCGTAATCAAGGGTTAAATGATAGGCAGTTGTTTTTTCATGTTATTTTCCCAGCAAGTATTCCTTTTATGCTTACCGGCTTACGTACCGCCGTCGGAGTAGCATGGATAGTACTCGTGCCAGCAGAGTTTCTCGGTGTTTCAAGCGGGCTAGGCTATCTTATAAACGACGCGAGGGATTCCATAGAATACGACAAGTTGATGGCTGTAATAATTGCAATCGGATTATTAGGTTTTGCAATAGATGGATGCTTTCAGGGTTTGCTTGCAAAATTTGATTACAGGAAAAAAATACGGGAGACTCCATGAGTCGTTTGTTTTAAAAATGATAGTTAAATAATATCTTTACTTTATTAAAATTTTTTTAAGATAATATTAATTACCATGCGAGGTGATTCATGAAAAAAATATTTTTTTTATTCCTTTTTATTTTTTTATTATCAGCAAAATTATTTTCATTCGATGAAAATAATTACTCGAATTTTATTTATTATTTGGACACAAGAGCCAATGGGAAAAAATTAGTGGGTATAATGAATGCAGGTAACGGAATATATTTTTATAGAATTTATGATATGATAAATGATATCGATGTTACAACGCAATTAAAAATTACAATAAAATCAAATGAAATTGAAATAATCCCTGGTAATACAAATGCAGAGAATAAAGATCAGCAAAAGTTATTTTCAATGGGATTAACAGATTTGTATAACCATGCCGAAATTTTCAAAAGACAGAAATTTAATTCATTAGACGATATTTTTTTTAATGATCCTTGGCCGGAGTTTGGGTATACTTTAAAATACGAATTCTCAAGCTGGATTCCTTTTTTTAAAATAAAGAGCATTGAGTTGCTTGAAGAAAAAAACAAATGCTATAGACTTGCATTAATTGGAAGAATTACAGACGATAATAGCATTTCAAAATTTTTTATAAAAGAGATTCCATCTACCTGTGATGACGGACCAGAAGTAATAATTAATAATTATTTAACAAAAACTGAAATTATAAATGGGGTAAAAGTGAATTTAGATGACAAATGGATTAATAATAAATTAAATAAAAATCTCCCCCAATATCTGAATGGCAAACATATATCTATTAAAACCAGATGTGATGCACAGATTAACTTTGAAGAAGGCGATGTCTCCAAATTTGGATTTGATTCTTATGAAGAATTTGTCAAAGCTTATTTATTTATAGTGGACAATTATATTTATCCGGAAAGCATTAAAATCCAAAAAGACGGGAATAATTTTTTACTATACTATGAATGTATCGATAAAAAAAAACAATATCAGGAATATAAGCATTTGCAAGGCAATAAGAATATGGGGTAAAAAATACAAAATAATTAATCTTTCCTGTTATTATAATGTATATATAAAAAACAAAAAATATTTTGATGATATAATAAATTCGTGTTCTATAAAATAAAGATTATAAATTTGAATAATATTCAGACACTTTTTTTGAATAATCTCTTAAATATTCTTTTAATTCATGAGGAGTAATTATTTTTATGTCGCTGCCAAAGCATAATATGCTTTTTGCAAAATATTCTATTGAGTCAACAATGCCTGTAATCTCATGATAATCATTCGTTTCATTTTCTTCTATAACATTATAGAATCTGACTTTAATCTGGTTAATTAAAGTTTTATCTTTAATTCTTAAAGTAATTTTAATTATATCAAGTCCGGAAATAATTTTATTGAAAATCTCATTTATAGTGCCATGCCGTATTCTATCAAAATTTTCTCTGGTAACGGTAAAATTATTGATTCTGTCAACCCTGAAATCCCTGTAATCATTGCGGAGTCTGCAATAGGCGAGTAGATGCCAATTACTTGAATAAAAAAACAGATAAATAGGCTCTATAAGACGTTCGGTTATTTCCTTATTACCTGCTTGATAATTTATAAAGGCAACTTTATTTTCCGATAATGCCTGATGTATGCCTATCAATGAGTCTGATTTATTTTCATCTTTATTGAAGGTAAAGACTTCAATCCTGTTTTCAAGATTTTCCAGAAAATCTTTACTATTTAAATTCATTACCGCTTTAATTTTATCAAGAGCAGATTTATACAGTTTTTTTAAATTATTATCCGAGTATTTTTCAAACAGTTTACCTGCCATAATCAGCGAACCCGCCTCTTCTGGCGTAAACATTACAGGAGGCAGGCTGTATCCTTCCATAAGGTAATAACCGATCCCGGCCTCTGCACCGATCGGGATACCGCCTTCTGTAAGAGCATTTATATCCCTGTAAACCGTCCTTAGACTTATTTCAAATCTTTCGGCTATTTCTTTTGCTTTAATTATTCTTTTTGTCTGGAGCTGTATTAATATTGCCTGCAATCTGTCTATTCGATTCATAATTTTGATAAATTATATACTTTAATGCGCTTGACTTGTCTACTTTTTTATGAATGATTAAGCTTTTGGGGATGAATATAAAAATGGATTAAACTACTCTTATAAACGCATATATATATCATCGATATAAATAGCACAGTTAGGATTTGTATTATAAATATCAATATATCTAAAAAAATCAATGTTTGGTGGATTAACAAAAAAATTTATACTCCCTAAATATACCCCGTCTATGTATAAATCATATTTATGATCTGTCCAATTAATATTTCTAAATTCTATATAATACCACCATTTTATAGTACATGGATAATTATAAATATTATTTATAAAAATATAATAGTTTGTGCCATCATAATAAAAATTAAGATAAATTGATTTATCCGAATAAGTATGATTAGTACTAAGAACGAAATAACCACTTGTATTAGGCATAGTACTATCAAACATCATATATAAGCTTATATAGGTAGGTCTAAAGACTCCTAGGTCTCTATAAATACCATCAAGATCACCCGTAATAGTAGATTTAGACATTGATAAACATCTTAATGTTTTTGGAAGGTTACCGTTGGGCAATGAAGATACATATGGAAAACTAAGGGTATAATAGCTATAATTAACCCCATGCTGCCAGCCAGATATATCACCATTCTCAAAATTTTCAAAAAAACTATAACGCACCGATTGTTCAGATTGCTGATCATCTTTTTCGGTTAATGAAGCTGTTAAATCATAATTTAAATTGCAATTTAATAGCAATAATATAATTATTATAGGAAGATTTATAAAATATAAAAAATTCTTATTAAACATCTGCATCTTGGATAATTATAACACAAATTTAAAATTTTTCTTAAATTAATTTAATAAAAATTAATTAATTATAATTATTTAAAGCTTAATGAAAAAAAAATACTTTTAAGCATAATATATCAATAAATTACCGGATCAAATCCCTCAACTATTTTTGCTGCTATACCTGTATAATTTTCAGGGGTGATTCTTAATAATTTTTCTTTTAGTTCATTTTTTATTTCTAATTTTTCAGCCATTTTATAGAAATCATTAAGATTAATTTTTTTGCCTCTAGTCAATTCTTTTAAAAGTTCATAAGGCTTTTCAACGCCGGCATTCCTGAGGATATTCTGATATGCCTCAGCAATAACCTCCGGGGCATTGTTTAACGCTTCAGTCATACTACTTTTATCAATCTCAATTTTACTTAAGCCTTTTAAAATCGACTGATATGCGATAAATGAATGAGCCATTGCTGTACCGATATTCCTCAAAACAGTACTATCGCTTAAATCTCTCTGGAGCCTTGAGATCAAAAGTTTATTTGATAAAAATGATAATAGCGCATTGGCTACACCAAGGTTGCCTTCTGCATTTTCAAAATCAATAGGATTTACCTTGTGAGGCATTGCAGAAGATCCGATCTCGCCTTTAATGGGTTTTTGCTTTATCCAGCCATCCGAGATATACCTCCAGATATCCTGACAAAAATCGATTAATATTGTATTTATCCTTTTGTAACCGTCAAAAACCCTTGCCATACTGTCATGAGACTCTATCTGCGTTGTTATCTTATTGTGCTTTAATGTCAATAACGGCTTTGAAGTATATTTAGCCGGCTTTGAGTCATCGTCATTATTTATCGTCTCTACAAGTTTTTCGCTAAATTTTTGCCAGTCAATATCATGGAAAACAGCGTTGTGCGCATTATAATTCCCAGTTGCACCGTTTAATTTTACCAACAAAGGGATACCGCTCAACGTTTTTATTTCCTCTTTAATGCGTGAAGCAAACACGATCATCTCTTTACCAAATGTTGTAGGACTTGCAGGCTGTCCATGTGTGCGCGCAAGCATAGCGGTGTCTTTATGAGAAAATGCAAAGTTACATATTGCATCATAGACATTGATTAATTCATATATAACAGCACGATTTACACCTTCTTTAAGCATCAACGAATAAGCGATGTTGTTTATATCTTCACTTGTCAGACAAAAATGGACCATCTCCGTTATATTTTCCAAAGATGTATTTTTTAATTTGAATTTTATAAAATATTCTATCGCCTTTACATCATGGTTGGTGGCAGGTATATCTTTATAGCCTTTGTTTTCTATATCTTTGACGATTTGTGCATCTTCATCTTTGATATCGATTATTTTTTGTAGATATTGAAGCTCATCGATACTTAATTCTCTTATAACATTGCTTTTTGAAAGCATAATCAAATATTTTATTTCCGTGTATATTCTATATTTAATCAAGGCTTTTTCACTGTAAAATTCTGACAATTTTTTTGTTTTATTATGATATCTTCCATCTATAGGGCTTATTGCATTAATAGACATACTATGCCTCTTTAGAAATATTTTATAATTAATACAAAATCGGTATAACCTTTGGTTTATTAATAAGAATCTCCGGTCTTTTTATTTTTATTTCCTGTATAGCATCATTAATCTGTCCAAGTGTGCAAGTCATCGTAGCTACGGAAAACACTGCTTTCTCTTTATTATGACGGTTATGTCCAACGGTGTCTATATTAATATTCTGATTACCAATTGCGGTTGTTATCAATCCAGTAATACCTGGAATATCCTCTGTTTCAAATGTAATATTATAAGGCGATTTAAAATGTTTTGGATCAATAAGTTCATGATTATTTTTTATAGTTTCGTTTTGTATTCTATCACTATATCTTGCAATATAAACTATATCGGCAACAATCGAGCTTGCAGTTTCAAGTGATCCTGCTCCAGCACCAACAAACATATGACGTCCCGAATATCTATTGACAATCTGTACAGCATTTGTTGCCATATTAATTTGAGATAAAAAATTGCTCTTTTTGACCATCATCGGTTTTACACAAGCATAAATTTTATTATCTTTTTTTTCTGCATAACAAATCAATTTAATGTTGCAGTCCATTTCATTTGCAAAATCAAGATCTTCTTTTGAAATATTCTCAATACCTTCGATTGACAAATCTTCAAATTTAATATCAACTCCAAATGCAAGCTTGATTAAAATCAATAATTTATGTCCCGCATCCTTGCCATTAATGTCAAACGAGGGGTCTGCCTCTGCATAACCTTTTTGCTGAGCAAGTTTTAAAGCTTCGTCAAAATCAAGGTTTTCCTCCTGCATCTTTGACAAAATATAATTACTCGTGCCATTCATGATACCTGAAATTGATATGATTTCATCTCCGGTGAATCCCTCTTTAATTGATTTTATAACAGGGATTGCACCGCAGACAGAAGCTTCGTAGCCTATAACAACGTTATTTGATATTGCAGCTTTATATATTTCAGTACCATAAGTCGCAAGCATTGCTTTATTTGCAGTAATTACGTGTTTTTTATTTTTAAAGGCTTCTAAGATTATGTTTAAAAGCCACTCAGAAGTCCCCCCGATTGTCTCAACTATAATATCAATTTCATTGGATTTTATTATTTTATTGATATAACCCATTGCTTCTTCTTTGGATAAGTCTTTCCCACCGCCAGCAAAAATGTCGAGCGGTAAATTATATTTTTCACTTGCTTTTTTTGGTGTTAACTCTACAATCTCTTTTAATACTATTTGATGATTAGCCCGAATATTTATATCATTCTGTAAATCCATAATTATTTTTACAACACCGCTTCCTACAGTGCCGCAACCCAATAACGCTATATTAATTTGTTTCATTATTTTAAAACCTCGCAATATCAACCAAAATTATAATGCTTTTTAACAGCTTTGTTTATCTTCCAATAACAATTTAATCCTTTAGGGAAAACCACAAAATCTCCGGCTTTAAAATGGACTTTTTCATTATCGTATGACACCTCAACATCACCTTCTATTATATAACAGCTTTCTTTATCAGAATAAAACCATTCAAATTCAGACTCTTCTTTTGTCCATATCGGCCATGATTTGACATTAAGTTTCTTTAATTCTTCATCGGAGAGTTGCTTTACTTCGATATTCATTAAAGTCCCCCTTAAGATTTAATTTATTATTAAAAATGAAGCTTAATTTAACAGAATTATACTTATTGTCAAGGTAAATACTAATCAAGCCAGCTTTTAATGGTAAAATCGATGACTTTATCAAAAACAAAGGTTGTCGATCACAATCGATACCCTTTGTTTCCCCAAAACTTACCGAATAAATTAAAATAATAATATTATGCTAATAAGTATTTTAAGGCATAATTGTATCTATTAATTTTAAATTATCTTTATTCAAAACAACTATATCTTTTTTTGCATTATTTATGTATATGTATTCTTTATAAAATGTAATAAAAGTACTGTTATCGACTGTCTCCGTAGATTTTGCTATTAATTCAAGATTAGGATTAAATTTTCCAAGATAATAATCCTCTCCTTCCTTTATAATTGCATAAATAAAATTTTCTCTGACTTCTACAAAACTTCTAAAAAATATATTCTCCTTACCTATTGATTTAACTTCAAGTTTATCCAGATCAAGCAACGCAAGATAATGATTTGCATCATGTGTATTTTTATATGTAATCACTACTACACCTTCAGAGAATACATCATAACGTTTGCCACAAATCTCTTTAAGAGGAGATTTTACAAGTAACTTCCGTGTTTTTGCATCAATTGCATATAATTCATTGTTATAGTGTCCATTTTCCATATATTCCTTAGTTTTTAGATAATAAAATTTATCATATAATATCGTTTTATCAGGCTGGGTTGTTTTTAATTCGCTTTCCTTATTTTTTAACTCTTCTTCTTTTTTAGCCAATTCCTTTTCTTTAGTTTCAAGTTCTTTTTTTACTTCTTCAGGGCTCTTTTTTATTTCTTCTTTTTTCTTTTCTTCCTTAATCTTAGTCTCATCTTTTTTAATATTTTGTTTTTCGTTTTTAACAGCCTCTTCTTTTTTGATTACATTTTCTTGTTTTTTAGTTACAACTTCTTCTTTTTTATTAACAACATCTTCCTTCTTTTTTACTGCTTCATCTTTTTTAATAACATCTCTTTTCTTTTCTTCAAGCTTTTTTTCTTCTTTTTTTATTTCTTCTTCTTTCTTCGCTCTTTCTTTATCATCCTTTATCAATTTTGCTTCTTCTTTTTCTTTAGTTATTTTTTCTTCCTCTTTTTTTATTTCTTCTTTATTTTTATCTATAATTTCTTTTTCTTTGGTAAGAATATCTTTTTCTTTTTCTACTTGCTTTTTTTCAGCTTCAATTTCTTTTTTATCCTTTTCTATTTCTTTTTCCTTTATAACAACCATATCTTTTCGTTCGTCAATGCCTTTATCTTTCTGTTTTTTTAATTCCTCTATTACCTTTTCATCGCTTATCTCTTCTGTATTTAAGGATCTTATATCTCCTTTTTTAGCATTAAGAGTCAGAGGAATCAGCATTTTAGTCCTGCCAGGCCATTCGTAGTATTTTGTTGAAATACCAGCATTTTTTTCGTTTATATATTTTGTTACAACAGGTTTATACTTAGACGAAAAATATTCCATATTTCCCCTGTACAATGCATTATAATATGAAATAAAAACTGCAAGAGTATCTGCATCTCTTGTTGAATATCCATATTTATAAGAAAGATAGCCTGATATTATAAGTCTGACATTGCGAATGTGATCGACTTCTGCATCTCTGTCAATGGAAAAAATATCCGCATTCAACTTATCGTTTGATGTATCGTCTACCGCATGAATGATCGAATATTTCATATGATATCTAAAAGCATCTCCCTGCTTATCAGCATTAACAAGCAATTCTCCGATGAGCCTTATGCTTCGAGCAGTATCATATGTTCTATGTGGACCATTATAGTTTACAAAATCTATTTTTTTAGCACCTTTTAATTCATCAACATCAACCTTAAGACCTGTTAAAATGCAAAGACAAATTAAACTAAAAAATATAATCGCAAGGGCTTTTTTCATAATAACGCTCCCGGTTACAATGCATTAATAATATCATAAAATTATAGATTATTATCGACAAAAGTCAACATCTAAGTTTAGTGAATAAAAATTCCTATTTTATCAATGAATGAAGTTTTGTAAAAAAAGGCTTAAGTTCTTTAAAATAACTGATTAGATGCAATGCAAATAATTTTTGGGGACTCCCTTAAAAAGACAGTCCCCTTTTTTGACTTACTTTACAAATTTTAAGCTGGCATAATTCCCGTCTTGTTTCATTATATTTATCGAAATATTTAATACATTAGCTGGGATATTATTTGCATTTTGAATCCTTTTAGGATCCAGTGCGTATAAACTCACTCCATGCTTATGTGCTAAAATCCTTGCTATTGCAGTTTTATTTCTTGAAGGAGTAATATCAAAACCAAATTTACTATCATTAATAAACAGGTGCTTGCCGGGCTTTAATCTGAATGAATATTTGTTTAAAGAGACATCGGTTGCCAAAATTTTGAAATATACTGTTGATGAAATCGTATAAATTATAAAAACTATAAAAGCAATCAATGCAAGCAAGAGTAGTATACCAACCGGTATTACCCAGATATTGTTCCCAATAAATCCCTGTACTTTAAAATTAATTTTTTTGGATGATGGAGAAAAGCCAATATCGTTTGGAAATCTAAAAGAGATTTCTCCAATATTAACGCCTGGTTTTAAATCCATGTTTATCTGTACGGGGATTTCTGCGATGGCTGTTTTATTTGGCTCAACTATAAAAATAAAATTTTTATCGATTAGCCTTTCCTGTGTTTGCACGCCAACTGTTAATTTGATATTGTCGATTGTGACTGACTTTGGTTGATTCATATCTTTATTTAAAACTTTAATGATTATTTTTGTTTTTCCATTTTTGGGTATCGGTTTTATTAATGGTTCTCCCTGAAGCTCCATGTCAAGCCAATAATTCTTTGTTACATTATCAATCTCTTCTTTAGTAGGGTTTTCAGAAGTTTCAGTATAATTTCCTGAAAGCTCATTAGCAAGCTCTTTTGTTATTGTGTTTTTGCCAATCCCAAGGACCATTACTTTCCAACCCTCCATCTCTTTTACTTCTTTAATGGTTTGCATGAATTCATGATTGAATTTACCGTCAGGGGAATAATATTTGCTTGTGCTGGGGGCTTCCTGTTTGCCATCAGTGACAAGCAAAATATATTTTTGTCTGTCAGATGTTCCTTCATTTGCCAGGATATTTTTTAATTCATCCAGTGCATTACCAATATCTGTAAATTTTCCAGAAGCGCTTATACCAGAAATTTTCTGCTGAATGCTTGATTTATTACTTTCATCAACTTGCTGACGTAATATTGTATTTTCAGCCTTTCCATAAAAAGTTATTACTGTTAAAGTATCACCAGATTTTAAAATATCATTTATTACAGATTGCTTAACATATTCTTTAACCGAATCAATTTTATCAATCATGGACAAAGATCTGTCCAAGACAAGATAGACATCTTTATTTTCATTTTGTTCAGACGTTATAAATAAATTTATTATGAAAAATAAATATAAAAACATAAAAACTTTAATTAATCGCATAAATTCTCCTTAAGTAAATTTAAAATATAATAAATTATTGTCTACGAATTTCATTTATATGTCAAGTTATTTATGTTTTTTACAGAAATTCCTCTTCATACCGAAGATATTGGGTCGCCTATCGCACACCGAAACCTCAACCTGCTATCGAGTAATCCCTCACCTCATTGCTTGTTTATTAACCATTGGGTACGGGATTCTCTTTACCGCGCCGACAGAGAGATATATACAATAATGTTTTTTGGAATAAATTATGCTTCTTTTGACAATTATAGCAAACTCTTACTTGTCTTTACCCAAGAAACTGACGGTTTACATAATCTTATAATTTTTTATTTACAAATAATTATGATAGTGATAGTAATAAATTATGGAAACAAAAAAGTATCCCCTTGATCTGGATATTGCCAAACCATTATCTTTTGAAATAACAAGAGGCGATGTTTTTTTAATTAATGCTGAAGAGCCTCCTTATTTAAATATTGAATACACTCCTTACGGCAATATTCATGCAGAGGTTAGCCAATTCATCAATGATAAAAACAATATAATTTTAAAAAATTCTGAAATAGTAAAATCAAAAATAATTTTAAATCTCCCAAAAAAACTCCATGAGTTTGACATTCATGTAACCGACGGCTCTATCACCGCAAGTAATGTTTCAGGCAATATAAAATTGCAGCTGGATAAAGGGGAGATAAAGATTGATAAAAGTGAGGGCAAGCTATTTGCTATAAATTTTAGCGGAAATATTAAAATACACGATTTTACCGGTTTTCTTGATCTTAACGCAAATTTAGGAAGCATAAAAATAATCGACTGGAATAAAGCCATGGGCAGCATAATTACCGGCAATGGAGAGGTATTATTGAGTCTAAAAAAAATATCCAACAATATAAAAATCAATTCTAATAAAGGAAATATAAGTATAGGTCTATCAAAAGATTCTGCATGTACAATAATTGCTAGAGCGACTGATATTATGAATTATATTGACAGCCCTCTTAAAGGTAAAAACGAAGGAAATATTGCAAATATAAATTATCTTGATGGCAAAAACAAGATTGAAGCCTTTTCTTCAAATTGTAAAATAATAGTGGCTAAAAGCGAAGATTTAAAGAATATTTCTCCTGATATGGAAGAATTATTAAATGATATAGAATCATCTTTCAAGGAGAGTTTTAAATTTTTCGGTAAAATGTTGGATACTTTCAGTAAGAAATTATCAAAATCCTTTAATAATGCTTTTTCAAACATGGAAGATAAAAAAGACAAAGGGAATTCCCCTAATGAAAAGATGATGATTTTAAATATGCTTAAAGAAGGCAAGATTACGGCTGAAGAAGCCGAAAAGTTATTAAACGCCCTAAAATGAGGTGAAAACAATGAACGAAAAAATTGTTGAGCATTTGTCAAAAGTTTTATATCATCAATGGAGGGATGAAAAATTATCTCAAGGGTATCATCATCCATCAAAATGTCCAAATTTTGAAGAAATAGAAGATCAAGAAGAGACAAAAATAAGTAATGATGTTGTCCACTGTAATAAATGCCTGGCAACATTAATCGATTATGATTCACTAAGCGAATATCAAAAAAATTTATACAGAGAAAAAGCCGAATCATTTTATCTGACCCTTAAGATGTATGATCTTGATTTAGTAGAAATTAAAAGATAAGCTGTTTTTTTTCTATAAATTTTATTTATTTTGTAAATTATATATTGAATTTATCAGATCTTACGCTATAATCATATTTTAATAACTTGACAAATAATTTTATAAATGATACTTAATTGCTTCAATTTTTAAGATGCGAGAGAAACTATGACAAAACAAAAGCTTCAGCATTACAAAGAGTTATTGTTAAATGAAAGGCAAAGGTTACTCGAAGAATTAATGGAAAGCGACGAATCTGTAAGAAATATTCTCGAAGATGAGCTTCATAACGTCAACGATTTTGTTGATGAAGCATCAAATAATGTTACACAGACAATAATTGCTACAATGTCAAAAAACAGTCAGGAAAAAATCATGGCAATAGAAGCAGCTTTAAGAAGAATTGCAGAAAACTCATTTGGAATATGCGTATCATGTGGCGATAAAATTGCCGAAAATCGTCTGGAAACTATACCATGGACAACAATGTGCATAAATTGTAAATTAAATAATGAAAAAAAACACTAATGTCAATAAAATTATTATTTATACAGGGGCTAACGGGTTAGCTCCTTTTTTTTTAAAAATTTATGAAAAGAAAAAAATTTAAAAATGTTTTTATAGTTTTGCTTTTAATATTATTATTTTTTTCTATATTATTATTATACTCGCCATATTTAATATCTTTTTTTTTACCTTATATTTTTAACAAACAATTTGACAGAGAATTAACAATAAAAAAAATAGATTATTCAATTTTAAAAACAGAATTAGTTTTAAACGACATAGAGTTAAAAACAAAAAATCATGATCACTTGCTATCAATAAAAAAACTTTTTATTGATTTTGATTTCAGCAAGATAATATTTTTAAAATTTTCAACATCGTCTGTTGTTATTGATGGACTTAGTACTTTTATAATAAGTAATGAAAATATTATTAATTTACCAGCATTTATTGTATCAAAAAAAAATACAACATTTTCTATGCCATTCAATATTGAAGAACTCAAAATCACCAATTCAAATATTGATATTTTACAAAATAATAAATTAAAACCACTTATATCTGAACTCAATATTTTTGTCCCCGGGATAAGTTCGAAACACAATCAAGAGTTATCTCCTGAAATAAGAGGGAAATTCAATGGCAAGGATTTTAATATAAAGGGGAAAACTCTGATTTCAAAAAATCAACTATCCAGTATTTTTGACATCAGACTGACAGACTTTGATGTGTCTGAAATATCAAGGTATCTGCCGGACATACGCAAAATCAAAATCATAAATGCCATAGCTGATGCAAATATAAACATCAATTTTATAACATCAAAAAATAAAGCCCCTTTCCTTTTAATAAGTGGCGACATGGAAGTAAAAAATCTTTATCTTAAGGATCTCAATAACGGCAAAAATTTTATCACAAACGGCAAAGGCAGCATAAAGATAAAAAAATATGATGTATTTAATAATCAGATTGAACTTGATAATATAACATTAAGGGAAGGCATTTGCAACATATACTACAGCAGGAATGAAAACGAAGCTTCAACGTTTTTTATAAAAAGAAAAAATATAAAAAAACCATTCAAATCTGAAATTAAAGAATTTAATATTTACAACATAAATGTAAACTTTTACAACATGATAAATAATTCATCATATGAATTTTTCGGTTTGTCAGCATTAATTAATAATTTTTCAAATTACAAAAACGATCCTTCAATTTTTAAATTAAACTCAACTGCTCTTGGTCTGGAAAATATCAAAGCCACCGGCAGTTTCGTAATTAAAGAAAAAAAAGTGATTTTTGACAATCTTGATATAATCAATCTCGATACAAAAATTTTTAAAATTTCGATAAATGACAAAATAAAATCATTAAATATAAATAAATACGCCGGATATTTAAAGATAGAGCCCGGCAATTATTCTGCAAAAGGACTGATCAATCTAGGTAATATGAAAATTGAACTTCCTTGCAATAATTATTTTTTATTAAATAATGCAGAATTAAAATTTAACGAATTCGACAATAAAAGTAAAAATTTTTCATTTGAATACTTAAACTGTAATATCGCTCATCTTCCTTTGTCAAAAGATTCTTCCTTGGCGCTAAAGGATTTAAGCTTCTCGATTGATAAAAAAGCAAATCCTTATTCGATTGAGTTTGATAAAAGTAAAAATAAAATTTCTATAAACAACATTTTTAATCTAAAAAATATAAATGGAATCTACGATGCCGGATTGGACAAAAAGCTGGATTTTAAAATTAAAAACGCTGATATTGATTTGATATTTGATATTATTTATAAAAACCCGTTAAATCTGCAATCAAAAATAAAAGTTGATATATCCAATCTTATCTGTTTCAATGCAGGCAATCCGGTCTTAAAGGTCAATTCAATAAAAGCTTCTGTAGATAAAATCAAATACAGTCCATTATATATAAATTTCAACTATCTCACGATTAACTCACCACAGATTACGGTTGAAGTAAAAAAGGACAAAAAACTTTATTTGCTTTCGGTTATTAGTCTTGATTCGAGTAAAACCAAACATAACACAGAGTTAAATATTGATAAAATAAATATAAATTCTGGGAAAATAAACTTCACCGATTATTCTCTTGACAAAACCTTCAACGCAAATCTGAATGATTTGACACTTAACATAAGTCACTACCCTTCAAATGTTTATCCCGAAGGCAAATACGACCTGCAATGCCTGTTGAATGACAGGAATAAAATTACTTCATCCGGGATCATATCGGTTGCCGATGGTCTGTCAGGTACAATTGATTCAAAAAATATTTACTTACCGTTTCTAACAATTTATTCCAATAATTATTTAGGCTATAAGATAAATTCCGGCACAATGAATATCAGAGTGAACTTTAAGATATCGTTAGATGAATTAAATATAAAAACTCATATGGAATTAATTGATTTAAAACTTGCCAAAAATAATGAGTACTTACAAAAAAGCAATATTGATTTAGTTGGCATAATACAGGCAGTAAAAGATAATCAGGAAAAAATAATCCTGGACATCCCTGTAAACGGTAAATTAAACAATCCCGAAATTGATTTTAGGGCATTATTTTTTGATATGTTCTTAAAAATAATCGCCAATATGGGTAAAGATATAAACAGCGAATATTTTGATTTTATTGAAGACGGTGATTATGACATTGTGGAATTTTATCCTGGCAGCGATGAATTCACAATAGATAAATCATCAATATTATTAAATAATGTCGCTAAAAAATCTAAAACATCAAAGATTGTTTTCCTGATAAATGTTTTTATAGATAAAGAAAAAGATACCCCAGTTATCAAAGAACAAATTTTAAACGAGAAGCTAAATGATATGACAACCGATATTATCCCAGAAGATTCTCCAGAAGAGCATGATTTACTTATTAAAGTATATAACACATTGTCAAACGATAAACTGCCAGCCGATTTAAGCAATAAAGAATTAAAAAAAATGATTATACAAAAAATTAATGTGGACGACAACAGATACTATGCTTTGTCTTATAAAAGAGTAAACAAGGTAAAAGAGTTGTTAATTGATAAATATGATATTCCTTATTCACGAATCAAGATAAATGAAAAAAATATATACGAAAAGCTCTACAACTCTTCAAACAATTGCATAGCGGTAATCAAAAGCGGGAATAACAGGACAAATTAGAATATTACCGCGAGACTCTCTAAAAAGTTATTCATTTTGTTAAGCTTATACAAGAAATACCACTTATCCTCATCAAAAACAATAATTATTCATTATGATAATTAATTAAAGTATTAATTTCATAGCCTTTTAAAGCATTATCATAATTTAAAAATGGCAATCCTATTATACCAAAAAAACCGGCGACTTTAGCACCAAGTTTTTCTATCATCATTGCGCAAGCCTTTAATGTACCGCCCGTAGCAATAAGATCATCAATTACCAATACATTCATCCCTGGTTTAATATCAGCCTTATGTATTTCTAGAGTAGCTTCCCCGTATTCCAGCGCATAACTTTGTGAAATTGTCTCACCAGGAAGTTTACCTTTTTTACGGGCAAGAGCTAAAGGTACTGACAATTTATAAGCTAATGGAGCTGCAACAATAAATCCCCTTGATTCAACGGAAAGAATTGCATCTATTTGTTTGTCTTTATATAAGGCTTCAGCTTTATCAATAATCCACTTTAAAGCTTTAGGATTCATAAAAATGCTTGTCACATCATAAAACAATATTCCTTTTTTTGGAAAATCCTTTACTTTCCTTATTACATTATCCAGATTAAAATTATCCATTGACAACTCTCCTCTATATTATACTTAAAAAGTTTTGATATTTTTAAAGTATAATAAATAAATTATATATTTTCAATAAATTTCTGACTATTACAGAATTACTTATTCTTTGTAATTTTAGCTAAAAGATTTAATTATTCAATTATAAAAATTTATAAAATAAATACTTTAAAATTTAATTGACAAATAATTTATATTAAAATAATATCATCATTCTTAAATTATGAAAATATTACTAATAAATGCAGCAAGTCCTCTGGACCCATTAAGAAAAAATCACCCTTTTATGCCTTTAGCTCTTCCAATTTTAGCAAGCACAGCGCCAGATCATGAATATACATTTGTTGATATGTTGTCAAACGATAAAATCAATTTTAATGATAATTATGATGTTGTGGGTATTTCATTAAGAATCACAGCAGAAGAAACGGCAAGACAGATTAGCAATAAATTTAGAAAAAAAAATACAAAAGTCATAATAGGTGGACCTCAAGCCTCATGCTCTCCTGATACAATAAAAAAATTTGCTGATAGCGTGGTAATTGGTGAGGCAGAAGAATTATGGCCTGTAGTTCTTAATGATATAAAAAACAATAAATTAAAAGATTTTTATGTCTGCTCCCCTGAAAAGTTTAAGACAAAACAGTACACTGTATTTCAAAAAAACAAATACCCTGATTTTAAAAATTATCCAGTACCATTAAGAAATCTATATAAACGAAATTATATGTTTAATACGGTTTTTGCCGCGAGAGGCTGCCCTATAAATTGTGATTTTTGCTCGGTAACAACAATATTCGGCAATAAAACAAGATTGCGCAAAATAGATGATGTTGTAAATGAGATTAAAACTTTTAAAGGTTATTATTATATTCTGGATGATACCGTTTTTGGTAGGCCCGACACTTTTGACTATTACATTGAGTTATACGATAAAATATCAAAACTCAAAAAAGTACACTTCTGGACAGGGCAGGCTAATCTTGATGCCGCGTCATACCCAAAAGGCAGAGAGGTGATAAAAAAAGCTCGCGATGCTGGTCTTGTTTATGCAGCAATCGGTCTTGAATCCATAAATAAAAAAATGCAGATTAAATCCAATGCTATAAAAAAAATGGGTGTAGGTAAAAAAGACGACTATATTTCAAAAATAAAGGAAAATATAAAATTCATTCAGGATCAGGGAATAATAATTTCCGGATGGTTTACAATAGGTTTTGATGACGATGACTATGATACTTTTTATAACACACTTGCTTTTTGCAAGGAAACTCATATTCTCCCAGTAATAAATCCCCTTGAAGTAATACCAAACACAAGATTATACGATAAATTAATAAAACAAAATAGAATAGCCGATAATAAACAGATCAATATTATACATCCAAAAATGACAGATGACAAAAAGGTTATAAACATCTTCCGTGATATTATAAAAAAAGGCTATTCAATTTTAAATATTTTTAAAAATACATTTTTTTATTTCTCTAAATTTGATAAAGAGACAAAAAATATCCATAAAAAGCGTTATAATATTATATCCAAATCATTTTTCTGCTTTTTCCTGCAATTTAAATTAAAAAAAGGGCTTATCCTACTAGCAAATGAAGAAAATAATTATAAAAAATAAGGCTGTAAAAAAATAATATAAACAGCCTTATTTTAATAAAGCCAATCATCTAAATCTTTTCATCATATCAAAGAAATCGGATTCTGTTGATATAATAAGAGAAGTGTTGGAGGAAACCCCTTTATACATTTCCATCTTTTTAATGAAATTATAAAAATCCCTTGATGATGCAGACCTGTTATACGACTCATTATAAATCCTTGCAGCTTCGGCATCAGCTTCGCCTCTGATTTTAAGAGACTGTTCTATTGCTTCAGCCATTATGATCTTTGATTCTTTATCTATATCGCCCAAAATTTTTTCTCTCTGGTTTTCTCCTTCTGCTCTGTACTTCTGAGCAAATTTTTGCCTTTCGGCAGCCATGCTTTCATAGACAGATTTTAAATTTTCATCTATATAATTTACCTTTGTTACAAAAAAGTCTATTACTTCGATTCCGTATTCTTTCAATCTCTCTGAAGAGTAAGCCTTCATCTCTTTATTTAAATCTTTTCGTCCGACAGAAATTCTGGGAAACTCTTTAAGATCTTCTTCTGTATAACCCTGTTCTATAAGAAGTTTTTTTGTCTTTTCATCAAGCTCATTTATTCTTGGTGTATCACGGGTTAATTCTTCAAATTTGTGTTTTGATACAACCTCTCTTGATGAAGCATCAAGGATATCGTCCAGCTTTGACAATGCACCATCTTCATTTGTAAGATTTTGAAAAAATCTCAACGGATCGCTTATCCGCCAACGCACAGTTGCATCTACAAGTATCATTCTTTTATCGATAGTAGGAAACTGTCTTACCTCACCGTCCCATTCGAGTATCCATTTTGGCAATTTATGCACCTCATCGATAAACGGAGTTTTAATATGCAGTCCAGCATCTTTAATAGGATTACCTACTGGATTACCAAATCTTGTTATAATCGCCATTTCATACTCTTTTAATGTATAAAAAGGTCCAAATGTTTTTATTACAAGAGATATTATTACAATACCTATTATTATAAAAATTATTATTTTATTTTGTTTTTTCATATTATTCTCCTTTGGTCACTGTTGTAGAAGTCGACTTATTCATTGTTTCCATTTGAAATAAAGGAATCAAATTTCTTTGCTTCTCATCTATAATATATACTTTATCCATCTTTGGTATTACTTTGCTCATAGTTTCAAGATAAATTCTGTTTTTAGTCAATTCTGGCGCCTTCAAATATTCTCTATATAAAGCATTAAAATAAGCCACATCGCCTGATGCTGTTTTTATCTTTTCAGCCTTGTATCCTTCTGCCTCGGCAATCATTCTGTCAGCCTGTCCCTTTACAGGTATAACCGTTTTATTGTACTCCTGTTTTGCTTCATTGATTATTTTATCTTTTTCCTGCTGAGCCTGCAAAACTTCATTGTAAGCAGCAACAACTTCAGCCGGCGGAGTAACATTTATTAATTCTATTGTAGCAATAGTAATCCCCATCCCTGTTTTATCAAGAATGTTTTGCAGAAGATCTCTTACTTTTATAGTCATCTCATTTTTTGCTATTGTGATTATTTCATCAAATAGATAATCTCCTGCAACCTGACTCATTGCAATGATTGAAAATTTCCTCAATGATTTTTCAGGATATCTTACATTAAAAAGATATTTTTTAGGATCATTAATTCGATATTGTACAATCCATTCGATCTGTATTACTTTTAAATCTGCAGTAAGCATTCGTGCTTCAGCGATATGCTCCGGTTCTCTCAAAAATTCCGATCTGCCAGAACTTGACTTAATTGTTTTAAAACCAAATTCCTCTTTAATTACTCTCTTTACCGGGACTATAGTTACATTCTCTATACCAAAAGGAATCTTAAAATGCAGTCCAGGACCTTCGTCTCTTATAAATTTACCGAATCTCGTTATTACAGCCATCTCATCTTTATCAACCTGATACCCTGTAGTAACAAAAAAATAAACCAAAAGAATTATTGTTATAATAATAACTATATACAACGGTTTCAATTTAAAATATTTTAAATCAATGTTCATTCTTTTTATCCTCCTATCCAAAAATGAATTAACCCTAAACAAAAATGTATCTACCTCCATAATTTTATTAAAAAGTCCTGCTAAAAACAAATAAATTCTTTCTTTATAAAATTTTTCACCATTATCTCTAAATTTATAGTATAACTTTACACTTAAAAGCATCCCGTTTATCTTTACCTTCAATATCAAGACAAATGAATAAAAAAACAAATTATTAAATAAATTTTGAATAATAAAATTAAACGATGAAATTAAAAATGAAAAGTCGTATAATTAAACAAAATAGCTATTAATAAAGAGAAAATAAATAGTTCTTTGAAATAAAAAAAAGGCAATAACTCCAGATAATATAAAAAACAACAAATAAGGAGTATTGCCATGAAAAAAAATAATCTCAAGATTATTAATCGGAAGAAAGAAATAACAATTAAATCATTAATTGTAGGAATTGATATTGGTTCGGAATTTCATTCAGTTGTATTTCAGAATAAAGATGGAATGATTCTAGATTCGATAAATATTTTATACAATTCACGAAGAGGATTTGATTATTTAGATAAAAAAATTTTAATAATAAAAGAGAAATACAATCTAGATAATGTACATATAGGCTTTGAGCCTACAGGTCATTATTGGAAAAATATAATATATCATTTAAGTGAGAGCGGGCATAGGATACATTTTATCAGGACTACAGCTGTTAAATCGCAAAGAGAATTAGATGAGAGTTCTCCGAGTAAAACGGACATAAGAGATGCAAATACTATAGCAAGTCTAGTTAGGGAAGGTAAATATCTTGATAGCAAAATACAGTTTGGGGTATTTAAAAACTTAAGGGATATAGGGAAATTGCGAGCTAAAGTAATGGAGATGAAAACATCAATGATTTGTAGATTGACAATGCTTGTACAGTTATATTTTCCGGAATTGCTAAAATTATTTTGGGCAACAGACAGCGTTGGCTTTTGGAGATTACTGAAGCAATGCCAGTTTCCCACTGATATTAAGCAAAAGAGTAATGAAGAATTAAAGGATATTTTAAAAGTGCAGGGTTTAAAGCAGTCAAAATTGAATGAAATGATACAAAAATTGAGGGAAGCAAGTGAAAATAGCATAGGATTAAGGTCAAATGAGTTTGATAGGTTTAATATAATGCATTGTATAAGTAATTTAGAGATGTTTCATAATCAATTAAAAGAAATAAAAATTAAAATGGAAGAGCTATTAGAACAAATAGAGTACTGGAAATATTTAAAAAGCATAAATGGAGTTGGAGTTGTAACAGCGGCCACATTACTAGGGGAATTAGGAGAGCCATCGAACTTTAAAGATTCTAAAGAAATAATAAAGTTTGCGGGGCTTGATCCAAAAGAGAAAAGTTCAGGTAAATATAGAGGGAAAATAAAATTAAGTAAGAAGGGAAGATATCTTATGCGGACGATGATTTATTTTATCAGCATGAGATTAGTTCATAGAGATGAGGGTTTTAAAGCATATTATGAATACAAATTAAGAACAAAAAATAGAGACGGAAGATTTCTTGAAAAGAAAGAAGCTCTAATGGCAGTTGGGATAAAGTTTATAAAAGTAATATTTGCCATGTTTAGAGATAAAAGAAAATATGAAGGATTAAAATATAGAGAAAGATATTTATTAAAAACAGCATAAATAATTTTATGATGGAGCAAAGATCGTAAAACTCGTGGGCATAAAAGCTCTTACGAAAAAGCTTGGTCAAGCTCCATCATTCCTAATAATACGAATAATAATAGTTGGTCGTTAGAGATCGTAAAAACAAGAGGTTGTATATTAGGAATATAATGATGAGAGCCCATCATAAAATTTTTATATATAAATTTTAAAAAATAATATCAAGTAGTTATTGCTTGATTTATTTCATTAAAAGAGGATATAATATGGAATATCCCTTAATAAAAAATGTTTTAACATTGGTTGACGGGTCAGACTCTTCAATAAATGCTGCAAAGTATGCAATCGATTTATCGGATTCGATAAAAACCGAATTATTTGCATTATACGTAATAAATACTACCATCCTAAATGAATTATCAATGCTAAAAATAATAATCAAAGAAGAATCTAATGACTTTAAGGAAAAACTTGAAATTAATGGGCGAATGATACTATCTTATATAGAAGAACTAGCTTTGAAAAATAATGTCAAAATTAACAAGATTTTAAAGAGCGGTAACCTCACTACCTTATTATTTGAAACATGTGAAGAAAATAAAATTGATTTAATTATAATGGGAAAATGGCTTAAAAATGATTCTAACAAAAATCTGACAAAAAAATTTTATGACGACATCTTAATTGAATTAAATAAACCAATTATTATTGTTAGTTGATTTTATTTAAATATCATCTTGAATTTTTTCAAAAAAAAAATTATAACTTTCCTATAAATTAAACAGGAAAATTCATGATTAAATATTATAGTACAAATAATAAAAATAGATACATAAGCTTTAAAGAAGCGGTAATTTCAGGACTTGCCCCTGACAAAGGTTTATATATGCCTGAAAAAATTGTAAAACTTACCGATGATGTTTTGAATTCTAAATCATTCTCTGAAATGTGCTACCTTGCCTCAAAAATAATTCTTGATGACGAAATAAATGATAATGACTTAAAAGCAATCGTCTTTGATGCAATGAATTTCGAAGTGCCTATAAAAAACATTCACAGCAACATATATATTTTGGAGTTATTTCATGGTCCTACTGCTGCATTCAAGGACTTTGGGGCAAGATTCATGGCTCGTATTATGAGTTATTTTGTGCAACATGAAAATAAAAAAATAACAATTCTTGTAGCGACATCCGGTGATACCGGATCGGCTGTAGCAAAAGGCTTTTACAAAGTACCAAATATCGATGTAGTAATATTGTATCCAAGCGGTAAAGTATCATATCTACAAGAAAAGCAATTAACTACGTTAGGCGAAAATATAAGTGCTCTTGAAGTTAAAGGCAATTTTGATGACTGCCAGCACATGGTAAAAGAAGCATTTATAGACAAAGATTTAAACAGCAAGATAACCCTATCAAGCGCTAATTCGATTAATATAGCAAGATTAATGCCTCAATCTTTTTATTATATATGGGCTTATACTCAAACAATAGATGACAAAAAAAGCCCAATAATATTTTGCACTCCATCAGGTAATTTTGGCAACTTAACCGGTGGGATACTGGCAAAATACATGGGAATAAATATAAAAAAATTTATTGCGGCAACAAATATTAACGATGTTGTACCTGAATATCTCGATACTGGAGTATTTTCACCACGACCTTCACTACAGACATTTTCAAATGCAATGGATGTTGGCAATCCATCCAATTTTGCCAGAATGCTTGATATTTATAAAACAAAGGATAAAATGGCAGAAGATATTATTGGAATTAGTATAACTGATAGTGAAACACTTGAAACAATCAAGCAGGTCTATGATAAATATAAATATGTCCTTGATCCGCATGGAGCTGTCGGCTATAGGGCAATAGAAAAGTATACTAAAAAATTTAATGAGCAAAAAAACCCAATTGTATTATTGGAAACCGCTCATCCAGCAAAATTTAATGATATAATTAAAAAGGCAATAAATATAGAAGTAGAGACTCCAAAAGTTATTCAAGAAGCAATGGATAGGCCAAAAAATAGTATTAAGATAAATAACAATTATAATGAATTAAAAGAATATTTATTAAAAAAATAAAAAAGCTGTTAAAAAAGTTAATAGCAAACCTTTTTAACAGCTTTAAATTTAAAAATTGCAGCAATTTAATTCATTCAGAAATTTTTATATATGTCCCTTTCCCGCAATTTATACAAACCTGTCCCGTTTTTGCCGCTCCCTCTTTACCAGAATTTTTATTACCAGTACAAAGCGGGAAAAAACATCTTATTTCACCGCATTCTGAACATTTATACACATAAATACTCTCATGCCCACAGCCTTCGCATTTAACCACAATAGACATAATATTCCTCATGTTAGATTATTTTTTCAACTTAAGATATTACTTAATTATATTATATTTGTTAATAATGATATAATATTTTTGTGCTTTTTACAAATATTTTTTTGCTATTTTTATTATTCTAAAAAATAATTATATTTCATAAAATTTATAAAAACTATAAACTAAGTTAAACTATTTAATTAACAATAATTTAAGTCCAATTGTTATCAAAATTATGCCACCAAGTACTTCAGACCATCTGCCTATTATCATTCCAATAAATTTTCCTAAATAAACACCTATTAATGATAATATAAAAGTTATAGTACCGATTATTGTGGTAGAAATCAATAACGGTAATTTTAATATTCCTAAAGACAAGCCAGCAATAAATGCATCAATCGATGTGGCAAAGCATGCAATAAGAAGCTCTTTGCCTTTTGAGATATCTTTATCATTGCATTCTTCTTTCTTCGTGAAAGATTCGACAATCATTTTTATGCCAATACCGGACAAAATAATAAAAGCTGCCCATGGTCCAAAATTATTTATAAATTTATCAATTAGATTTCCTATAAACCAACCGGCAAGAGGCATTACAAATTGAAACAACCCTGTAAAAAATGCAAGCTTGAACGCTGATTTATTTGAACAAGTTTTATTACAACAACCAAAACCCACACAGATACTAAATGCATCCATCGCAAGCGCGAATCCCAATAGTACAACTGATATAAGAGTGCTTATCATTTTTTTACCAAACCGATTTTAATATCAATATCTTCTACATTAACAACAGTATCTGCCTTATCAGAAGAAATAATTTCAATAGCTAGAGTTTCCTGTTTGATAACATTTTCCCAGGCTTTTAAAGCTTTTGAAATATCATCGGTTGCAGAATAAAAGATATTGATCCTATCAGCAACATCAAGATCTTTATCCTTGCGAAGATTTTGTATATGTCGGATAAACTGACGGGCAATACCTTCTTCGATCAGCTCTTGAGTTAGATTAGTATCAAGTGCCAGAGTTAATGAACCTTCCGTTATAACAGAGAGCCCTTCTTTTTCCTTTCTTTCGATTAACACATCTTCAGGAGTAAGTACAAAATTATTTTCTTCAATAGATATTGTTATATTGTTTCCTGCTTCAAGTTTTTTAATCTGATCAGATTTAAACTCTGTTATCATCTGACCAGCCTGTTTCATATATTTCCCAATTTTTTTGCCAAGAGTCCTAAAATTTGCTTTACATGACAAAGATACAAGTTTTTCTTCATCCTCTTCATAAATAACAGATTTAACATTTAATTCTTCCTTTATGATAGACTCCATTTTTTTTAATAAAGCAATTTCATTTTTATTCTTAGTAACAAGAAAAACTGCATTTAACGGTTTTCTTAAATTAATCTTTATTTTTGCCCTTAAACTTCTGCCCATCTCTACGGCACTTTGCACAAGCTCCATTTCCTTTTCCAGCTCTATATTTCGTAATTCTTTTTGCTCAACAGGAAATGGATTGAGATGGATTGATTCTGGCATATTATTGGTTTTTAAATTTTGATAAATTTCTTCCACCAAAAAAGGAGCAATTGGGCTTGCCGTAATACAAAATTTCAGTAGAGCCTTATATAAAGTAGTATATGCCTGATTTTTATCATTATCATTTTCTGATTTCCAGAATCTTCTTCTTGATCTTCTTATATACCAGTTTGTAAGACCGTCAAGATATTTATACAAAGCTTTTATCGCTGATTGAAAATCAAACTCTTCCAGATATTTATCAACATCAAAAACCAATTTTTCGGTATAGCTTGTAAGCCATACATCCAGATGATTTTCTAATTTTTCTGACATGTTCTTTTCTGGATCCCAATTATCTACTATTGCATAAGTTGTAAAAAATGAATAAGCATTCCATAGAGCAAGATGAAAATTCCTTAAAACTTCTTCGACTCCGCTTTCACTAAACAGTAAGTCACCCGCTTTAACAGCACTTGAATTCATCAAAAACAATCTTAAAGCATCGGCTCCGTATTTATCAAAAATATAATCAACTTCGGGATAATTCTTCAATCGTTTTGACATCTTCTTACCATCTTCAGCAAGCACCAGTCCGTTTACTACAACATTCTTGAAAGCATTCTTGTCGAATAACGCAGCGCCCAATACAACTAGAGTATAAAACCATCCTCTGGTTTGATCAAGCCCTTCGGCAATAAAATCAGCAGGATAAGTCTTTTCAAATTTCTCTTTATTTTCAAAAGGATAGTGTCTCTGCGCATAAGGCATTGCGCCGGACTCAAACCAGCAATCAAGTACTTCTTCAACCCTATACATTTCACCTTTACATTTAGGACAACTCATAGTCAAACTATCAACATAATGCTTATGTATATCGCTTACTTTTTTACCGCAAAGCTCTTCTAGCTCTTTTATGCTACCGATGCATTTTATCTCTCCGCATTTATCGCATTTCCAGATAGGTATCGGACAGCCCCAATATCTGTTACGGCTTATTGCCCAATCCCTTGCATTCTCAAGCCACTTACCAAACCTTCCCTCTTTAATGTGATCCGGCACCCAATTGATTTTAGAATTTGCATCAAGCATTTTATCCTTGATCTTCTGGATATCGACAAACCAGCTTGAAACTGCCCTGTAGATCAACGGCTCGTCACATCGCCAGCAATGTGGATAGGAATGCTGATAAGTTTCATGCTTAATAAGTTTTTTCTCTTCCTTAAGTCTTTTTATAATCGCCTTATCGGCTTCCTTTACATTAATTCCTTTATATTCAAAAACTTCTTCAGTGAATTTTCCTTCATCATCGATCGGACATACTGCTGGAAGTTTTTCCACTCTGCCGATCTCGGCATCATCCTCTCCGAATCCTGGTGCAATATGAACAATACCTGTACCGCTTTCCGTAGAAACATGATGGCCAAACACAATCCTGAATCCATTCTCATATTCAAATTTTTCAAAATATGGAAAAAGAGGCACATACTTTAAACCAACAAGTTTTGCACCTTTAAATTTATCAACAACTTTAACCTTTGAAAGATCTTTATAATATCTTGGCAGTAAAACTTCTGAGAGAATATAAAATTTGCCATCATCCTCAACCTTAACGTAATCGATATTTTCACCGACAGCCAAAGCCATATTAGACGGCAATGTCCATGGAGTAGTTGTCCATGCAAGTATGAAGGTGTTATCCTGACCCTTGATCTGGAATGCAACGGTTATTGCAGGGTCCTGGACATCCCTGTACCCCTGATTAGTCTCAAAATTAGACAAAGGTGTCGCACAACGATAACAATATGGCAATATTTTAAATCCTTCATAGATCAAACCTTTTTCCCAGAGAGATTTAAAAACCCACCAGATTGATTCCATATAAAGAGGATCCATAGTTTTGTATGCATTTTTAAAATCAACCCAGCGTCCCATTCTATCAATGGTCTTCTCCCATTCGGATGTATATCTTAAAACACTGTTTCGGCATGCCTCGTTAAATTTATCAATGCCATATTTTAATATTTCTTGCTTACTATTTAAATTTAATTCTTTCTCGATAAGATTTTCCACAGGCAATCCATGACAATCCCAACCCCAAACTCTCTCTACATATCTGCCCTTCATAGTCTGAAACCTAGGTATTATATCCTTTATCGTACCAGGTAAAATGTGACCATAATGAGGAAGCCCCGTTGCAAAAGGAGGACCATCATAAAAAACATACTGAGGTTTATCCTTAGTCTCTTCAAGACTTTTTTCAAAAATCCTATTATCATTCCAGAATTTCATTATTTTCTCTTCAATTTTGGGAAATTCAACCTGCTTATCGACTTTATTAAAAGGCATAATTTTTCTCCGAATAGAATTAAATTAGTGTAATTTTATATCATTAAGTAAAGGTTTAATCAATAATTAATTAGCCTATTACTATCTTAATTCTTTCACTATTTAGGCCTGCTAAAAAATCCGGCAAACAAGTAGGTCGCTTGTCATCATATATAATTGTATATTTTTTAATTTTAAAAACTTGTAGATTATTTCTAGAAAACGGATTGACATATAAATAATGTTATGATATATATTCCAAACTATTCGATCTGTTAGCTCAGCTGGTAGAGCAACGCCCTTTTAAGGCGTGGGTCGTTGGTTCGAAACCAACACAGATCATTTATCCGACCACTAAATTATAAAAATTAGTCTTTATCGGATTATTTAAAAGATAATAAATAAATTGATAGTAGATTAATATTAATAATTTAGTGGTCGGATAAGTCGCCTTAGTCTATCGGTTAGGACACCGGGTTTTCATCCCGGCAAGAGGGGTTCGATTCCCCTAGGCGATAAAAAAGATTTTGACTAATCCATATTCCATGGATTAGTCTTTTTTTTTGAATAAAAAAAATAGATAGGGAATCGAAATGAAGTAAGCGGCGGAAAAAAGTTCATAATATGAAATTTTTTCCGCAATTTGACATGGATGTCAAATTAGCAAACGGAGGCGGAGTGAAATGAGTCATCAGGAAGATGACGAATGAAACCCCGATTCCCCTAGGCGATAAAAAAGACTAATCCTTATTGTTGGATTAGTCTTTTTTTATTTTAATTAAGAGCTTTTTTCAATCTATCTATGCCTTCAGTAATTTGATCGATTGAAAGATTGCCAAATCCAAATATTATTTTACTAGCATACATTCCTTTTGCGCTTGCATACTCATCCATGGCATATAAATTAACTCCATAATCTTTTATTTTCTTTAATAATTCATCAGTAAAATTTATTCCTTCAAATTCCACAACAATATACAATCCGGTAGAATCACCTGAAATTTTAGCTCTGTCCCCAAATGATGCTCTTAAACTGCCAATGAGAGATTCTCGTTTTTTAAAATAAATCTTCTTCATTTTATTTAAATGCCGTTCGAAATACCCTCTCTTTATAAAATAAGACAGTGCAATCTGATCTATAGATGATTTAGACAACCCTAAATAACTTTTAACAATTTTTATATCTCTTGACATTTTAGGAGGAACGACAAGATAACCAATCCTGATAGAAGGGTACATGCTTTCACTGAAAGTCCCTGCATGGATAACATGATCTGCATCCAGTATCTGCAAAGAACTTATTGGATAGCCAGTATACCGGAATTCACTGTCATAATCATTCTCAACTATATATATATTATTTTTCCTTGCATATTCTATTAACTTTATTCTCCTCTGGATCGGCAGTACTCCGCCCAGCGGGAAATGATGCGAGGGTGTTACAACTATAAAACTTGATTTTTTATTGTCAGGGATCATTTCCACATTCATTCCTCTGTCATCCGCAGGCACCTCATACAAATTGATATTCATATATTTAAAAATATTTTTTATTGCTGTATATGAAGGATCTTCTACAACAGCTTCATCATATTTACCTTGAAAAAATTTTGAAAGGATCAAAAAACTTTCACTCGTACCAGATGTTATAACAATATTTTCTGGTTCGCATTTAATCCCCTTTGTCCTTAAAAGTAATTTTGAAATAGATTTCCTTAAATCATAAATCCCTGCTGAACTGGTGTAATTTATAGAATCAGGTGTTGCATCAAGACAAGCTTCTTTCATGCATTTTGCCCACCAGATTTTAGGAAATAAAGATAAATCTGGTGTCCCACTTATAAAATTTATTACATCAGCAGTATCATTCTGTTTTTCCTTTACCGTTTTATAAGCAACATCATATGTATAATAGTTCATGAATCTTTCCAATGATGTACCTTTTGCAACATAGGTGCCAGAGCCTTCGAGGCTTTCAAGGTATCCTTCGGCAATCAACTGTTCATAGACCTCTATGATTATATTCCTTGATACTTTTAATTCCATAGCCAGTTTTCTTGTTGAAGGTAATTTTTCACCCGCAATCATCTCCTTGTTTAAAATCTTAGATCTTAAATCTTCAAAAATTTGTCTTGTTAAGGATACATCCGATGATCTGTCGATTTTAACCCAAAGCATTATTAAATTCCTCAAAAGTGGTACTATAAAAATAATTATAAATCGGCACTTTTAATAACCACTTTTTTGCATTATAAATCATAATAATAAAAATATCAAACAATTGTTTGTTTGGGAAAAGGAGAATAAAATTATGAGAATGACCAGAAAATTAGGTAAATCCGGAATTGAAGTAAGCGCCGTTGGTCTGGGCTGTTGGCCCATTGGCGGCTCATGGCAGGGCGGAGGCAAAATGTATACAATGGGCAATGTCAATGATGAAGAATCATTAAAAGCCGTTGAAAGAGCTATCGATCTTGGAATTAATTTTTTTGATACAGCTGATGTTTATGGCTCAGGCAACAGCGAAACCATTATCGGTAAAGCTATTAAAGGAAAGAGGGACAGAGCCGTAATTGCATCAAAATTCGGACACGTTTTTGATGAAAAAACAAAGGAACACCTCGGTAAGACAGATGCAACACCGGCATATATCCGTAAAGCATGCGAGAATTCTTTAAGACGTCTTGGCACTGATTACATTGATCTTTATCAATGTCATATCTGGTCATTACCTCTCGATGAAGCGGAAATTGCTTTTATTACACTGGATTCATTAAAACAGGAAGGTAAAATAAGAGAATACGGCTGGAGTACAGATCATCCGGACTGTATTAATTTTCTCGTGAACAATACCAATGCAGTTTCAATCCAGCATCAATTTAATGTTTTTATAAATGCTGATGGTAT
Organism: uncultured Spirochaetales bacterium; assembly: GCA_964531405.1. Classification (GTDB taxonomy): domain Bacteria; phylum Spirochaetota; class GWE2-31-10; order GWE2-31-10; family JAFGQB01; genus CAZHHK01. The sequence continues at coordinate 33,690 of CAZHHK010000006.1, forward strand.
TCTTAAAACCTGTGAAAAATACAATCTTGCAAGTATAAATAGGTCACCCCTCGGTATGGGATTATTAAGTGGCAAATTCAATAAAGATTCAAAATTCAATCCTGAAGATTTAAGGGGACAGAATATAGATTGGATGATATATTTCAAGGAAGGCAAACCCAATTGTGAACTCCTTGATAAATTAAATTCTGCAAAAGATATCTTAACATCAAACGGCAGGAATCTGGTACAGGGAGCTATCGGCTGGCTCTGGGCAAAAAGCGACAAGACTATACCGATTCCGGGATTCACAAAAATCAAACAGGTTGAGGAAATAGCAAAATCGATGGAATTCGGTCCATTAACTAAAGATCAAATGGATGAAATCGATAAATTATTCACAAAAGTTTCTTATGATGGAACGCCAGTTTACGGGGACAGAGCTTAAAATCAAAAGGAGGTTTAAATGCAAATACAGGAAATACCTTATAATAAGGAATTGGATAAAATAACATCGCAATTAACAAAAGGGGCTTTTTTGACGATTAAATCTGGCGGAATAACTAACGTAATGTCAATCGGCTGGTGCCTTGCAGGATATATGTGGAACAGACCGATTTTCCAGATTTTAATAATGACCTCGAGATATTCATATTCATTAATCGAAAAAACCGACAATTTTACAGTGAGTTTTCCAATAAATAAAAATATGGATAAAGAGCTTCTCTTTTGCGGTACTAAATCAGGCAGAGTATACGACAAAGTAAAAGAATGCAATTTTAGTTTATTACCATCACAGAAAGTTGAAACACCAATAATAGCCGACTGTGGTTTATATTATGAATGTAAGATATTAGCAAAACAAAAACTGCCTGTTGAAAAAATTCCCGGAGATGATTCCTATGAAGAAGAAAACGATCATTATCATGTAATGTATTACGGCGAAATTGTTTCATGCTATACATTAAAATGATTATTATGAGGGACAGAGCTTTAGAGATTTTTTAAAACAATTGATAATAATTAATACCTTTATCAATATTTTACACTTGATTGATTTTTTTAAAAATATTTAAACTAAGGAGAATAACAATATGATTAAAAATATGACAAGAAAACTCGGAAGATCAGGTATTGAAGTAAGCGCACTCGGGCTAGGCTGCTGGGCTATCGGAGGCATCTGGAATTTTCTCGGTACTCCTGCAGGCTGGAGTAAAGTTGATGATGCAGAATCAATTAGAGCAATCCAAAAAGCCATTGAATCAGGCATTAATTTTTTTGACACCGCTGCAAATTACGGAGCTGGACATAGTGAGAAAATACTGGGAGAAGCAATAAAAGGCAAACGTGATAAAATAATAATCTGCACTAAATTCGGCTACAATGTCGATGAAACACATAAGGAAGTATTTACTTACGGACAAAGTGAAGAAGACAGCGATATTGCCAGCTACATTCGCGGTGATCTGGAAAAAAGCCTTAAACGTTTGAGGACGGATTACATAGATGTTTACTTACTTCACATCTGGGGATTAAAATTAGAACTGGCATTAAAAGCACGTGAAGTACTTGATACTCTTGTAAATGAAGGGAAAATACGTACTTACGGATGGAGCACAGACCGGACTGATGCAATAAAAGAATTTGCTTCTTCACAAAATTGTAGTGTTGTCATGCAGGCTTTAAATATTTTAGACGGCAATCTAGAATTATTATCACTTTGTGAAAACTTAAATCTGGCGAGCATAAACCGCAGCCCACTTGGGATGGGAATACTTACCGGAAAATTTACTGAAAATACAAGATTCAGTAATGACGATGTGCGAAAACATGCAGTATGGTTCAGCGGACTTAAAGACGGTCATCCAAACAAGGATTGGATTGATGCTCTCGATGCAGTCAAAGAGATACTTAAAAGCAAAGGACGTACATTAACGCAAGGTGCTCTTGCATGGATATGGGGTAAGAGTCAAAATACTATACCAATGCCGGGATTTAAGACGGTCATTCAGGTTGAAGAGAATACCAAAGCAATGGAATTCGGTCCTCTGACACCAGAACAGATGAATGAGATAGAATCAATATTAAAGCGGTCATAATAATAGTAAGAAAACAAAAATATGAATGGTTTTATTAAAAGATCCGGAAATAAATTGATCTTTAACGGCAATGAAATACAATTAAGAGGGATTTGTTTTGGCAATAACGTCTGGCAGAATGAATCATTGCCATTAATGCATCATAATGAAAATGATTATAAGCAGATTAAAGATTGGGGTTCAAACATTGTGCGCTTTTATATGCATTATTCGACATTTGAAGATGATAACAACCCTTTTGTATACAAGGAAGACGGGTTAAAATGGCTAGATCAAAATATTAAATGGGCAAAAGATAACGGCATTTATCTAATCTTAAGTCTTTATATCCCTCAGGGTAATAATAAAATTCATGAAGGATCATACGCCTTCTGGACAGATTTAAAATATCAGGAAAGAATAATATCATTATGGAAGATAATTGCAGAAAGATATAAAAATGAAACAACAATTGCAGGCTATGATCTGATTCATGAGCCACAGCCGCCTGACAAAAAAGATTATCTATGGAAGGAATTTGGCAGCAGAATAATCAATGAGATACGAGATGTAGATAAAAATCATCTTATAATTATTCAAGGTATATCAAGGATTATCGAGTCCGGCAATAAGCTTGATCTAAGTGAAAAATTTATATTGTTTGACGAAGATAATTTGATGTATGAGTTTCATTTTTTTAAACCCCTGAAATTTACACATCAATTTGCTCCATGGATGCCATTTATGAATAATTCTCATAATTACCCTGAAGAAAAAAATAAATTTTTTAACAATTGCAATTATAATTATATTAGTAAAGAACTTGATAAAATTATAAAATTTAAGGATAAAAATAATACTCCTGTATTCTGCGGGGAATTCGGATTAATAAAATATTGTTATGAAAAGGGAAAAGGAGGGTTAAACTGGATAAATGATGTTATTGATATTTTTAATAACAATCATATACATTACACTTATCATTCGTATAATGAACAATGGTTTGGATTATTTTATAATGAAGACATCCTGCCTGATGATAAAAGAGCGAACGATGGATTAATCAATTTACTAAAATTGAAATTTAAACAATTGATTTAATGTGCTTTAAATATTATACTTGGAAAGCATTACATTTGCCAGATGAACATTTCGCGGCTAAATAATTACATTTAGAAATGCTGCGGCTAATGTAAGGGACAAAATAATAACGGAGGAATAAAATGGATTATAGAATATTAGGTAAAAACGGATTCAAAGCTTCGGCTCTGGGTTTCGGTGCAATGCGTTTGCCTGTTATAAATAATGATTTAAATAATATTGATGAAAAAGAAACTGAAAATATGATTCTCTACGCAGTGGAAAACGGTGTAAATTATTTTGACACAGCCCACGTTTATCATAATGGATTAAGCGAAGTCGTCTTGGGAAAAATTTTTAAAAAAAATAATTTGCGAAATAAAATTAAAATAGCAACAAAAATGCCGTGCTGGTCTATAGAAAAATATGAAGACTTCGATAAATATTTTAATGAACAACTGGAAAGATTACAAACCGATCATATTGATTTCTACATGCTTCACGCTTTATTCAGCGAAAGATGGGAAAGGGTTTATAATCAAAAAGTACTTGACTGGGCTGAAAAAGCCATACAAAAAGGAAAAATCGGGCAGTTCGGTTTCTCATTCCACGACAACTTTGATGTATTCAAAAATATAATAGACACTTACGATAAATGGTCATTCTGCCAGATACAATACAATTATATAAATGAAAATATTCAGGCTGGTAAAAAAGGGCTGGAATATGCGGCTGGTAAAAATATCTCATTAATAATAATGGAGCCGCTTTTAGGCGGTATGTTGGTCAATCCGCCGCCTCATATAAAATCAATTTTTGATGAGAATAATTTTAATCCTGTCGATCTTGCACTGCGCTGGCTCTGGGATCATCAAGAAATATCAGTTGTATTAAGCGGCATGTCTAATCTTGAGCAGGTAAAACAAAATATAGAATTCGCAGGAAATTCCGGCATTAATAATTTAACGGGAAAAGAAAAAGAAATAATATCCGTTGCGCAAAAAAAGTATAAAGAACTTCACCATGTCCCATGCACTAAGTGCAGATACTGCATGCCCTGTCCGAATGACGTTGATATACCTAGAAATTTAGAATTATACAATGAATCGAATATTCACCTTGAATTAAGCAAAGCTCATTATAATTATCATACACCAGAAAAATTCAGGGCAAGCTCATGCATTCAATGCGATATATGTGAAGATAAATGTCCGCAAAAGATAAAAATCAGCGAACTCATGCCGGAAATTCATAAAAAGCTTGTATTTTAAAATGTAAGGAACACTCGCGATTGTTCCTTACAAAATATAAAAATTTCGGGACAAGAGGATTTGGGTCTACAGTCGTTGCCTTCCTGTCAACTCCTTGAACACAGGATGTGTGAAATGCCGATGCTCCAAGGATGGGAAAGCATCGGTGCTCCGACCCGCCTTCGTTCACTAAAACTGCATCCTTGCAGTTTTGCACTAAAAACCTCATAACATTAGCTTTTTAGTGCCATTCACTTCGTTTCGAATCCAATATTTTTAATAATATTATTTTTTGATTTTAACTATAGATATGTTTATTAATATAAAAATTTCGGGACAAGAGGATTCGAACCTCCGGCCTCTTCGTCCCGAACGAAGCGCGCTACCAGGCTGCGCTATGCCCCGAAAATTATTCTTAAAATATAAAATTTAGTTTAAAAAGTCTATCTTAAATTTATTATTTTTAAAAATATTATGAATCATCAATTTCTAATTCCTCTTGTAAAAAAAAACAATTAATTATATATTCGTGCAAGAAACCATTTTATGAAACGATTAATTTTATTAATTTTATTATTTATAATACTAACATTCATATATTTTTTCTTGACACCCATTAAAGTTTACAGGAAATCTTTGTATAGCTTAACATCAATAATTGATATGCAATCAATAACGACCATTAACAAAAATAAAGATTGCGATTTTTATTTTTTAAATAATAATGAATGCTATTATATGACATATAATGGAGAAGTAATCAATCATATTAAGCCAGAAGAAGGGAAATTTATAAAAGCAAATAAATATCTTTATGTAATCTATAATAAAGAAGGAAATTCAATAGATGTTTTTTCTCCAAAAAATGAATTTATGACAAATATTAAAACTTACGGATACCCTTATATTATAGAAAACCTCCCGCTTGTAATAGTCATAAATCTTAATGGTCTGGGATTCTCAATATATTCAATAAATGGTACTCTTCTTGTAAAAGAGATAAATTTTCCATCAATAATAACATCCATCAGTATGGATAAATCATATAATATCCTTGTGTCAACACTCGACGGCGAAAGTATTATGTATTCCTCAAATGGCAAACAACTTTTTGAAACAACATCCAGTGATTCGAGAATATGCATAGCCAAATCCAATACAATCGATTTTAATAATAATTTTTTTGCAATCGCATCTGGTTTATATCCTGAGTTTATAAAAATTTACAATAAAAACAATTTTTCATTAATAAAAAAAATTAAAACCGATAGCAATCTGAGATACAGCAACTATATGAAAATTTCGAATAAAAAAGTATATTATGAAGGAAACGGCACTATAGAATATTTTGATATAAAAAATAATCGATCAGGAAAAATCAAAATAAACGGAGAGATAAAAGATATATCAATCAATGATTATGGCGATATTCTGGTATCCAGCGTTAAGGGTAATATAAAGTGTTTGACTCTTTATTCACAAAAAGGCTATATAAAATTTTATAAAGAATTCAATGAAAACATTGATAATATACTTTTTTATAAAAGCAATACTTTTTATTTCAAGTTATCTAATAATTTATTCATTATGAATTTAGGAGCTAAAAAATGAAAAAGTACTTTGCTCTTATTTTATATTTAATCTTGATAAATTATATAAATTCTGAAAATTTAAATTATAATAATATAGTTAGCGGCTTCTGTGATTATAGATTTAATTCATTTAATAATGGCATCAATATACAGGGCAAAAATCATGTTATCATTTCACCTATTAGCGGCGAATTGATATTTCACAATATAACCCGATCGGGTAGTATAACTTATGGTATTGGCAATTTTATTGCTCTTCAGGATCTAAAAAGCGATCTTAGATATTGCTTCTCTCATTTAAAAGAAGATAGCACAAATACTGATAAAATATACTATCAAAAAGGAGACAAAATCGGTATAACAGGAAATTCCGGTTTTGAAGAAAAACAAGTGGTTCACATAGATATGCAAAAAATAGATTCAAAAGAATTCAAAAATCCGCTAGAAATCATCAAAATAAATGACACACTGCCTCCTATTATAGAAGATGTATATTTTTTAAATGACGACAAAAAAATCTCAATAGCCGATTTTAGAAATTTTAAAATAAAAAAAGGTGGAAAACTTTTTGTTAACTGCTATGATAAAATAAACGATTCTGAAGGGAAAATCACGCCATATAAAATAACTGTCATAGTAGACGGCAACGAAATAGCAACATTAAAATTTGATTCTCTGTTGAAACTGGATTATAATTATGTAAATCAGGACGGTAAAAGTCTCAATAGTATTTATTCAAATAACACAAGTTTTGACTATTTCTTAACAGATTTTACTTCATTGCCTAAAGTAATTGGTTTTAAGCTTTTAGTAGAAGACTACAACGGCAACATAAGAGAATTCAAAAGAAATCTTAAAATCGAATTCTAAAAATATAATCTTATGCAAGGAAGCTAATGGGAAACAAAGGGTTTTCATATATAATCGATGATAAAAAGATAAAAAAATATATGGGTTGCGCAAAGGATTGATTTAAGTTGCCGTGAGGTGATTGATTCGTGGAAGCCCGATGTTGAGGGGTATCTGGATAAGGAGTTAAAAAGATTTAACAGGGATATACAAGATGCACATGATAAAAAAAAATTTAATAAACAGGATAGGATGAAAATAATCCTGCCCATTCTGTTAAAACTTTTATTCTAATTTCAAAAAAAAACAACTTTATAAAATATCCCGACACCAATTTCTCGATAGACAGCCAGTCTGCTGACCTGGACTTCTTAGAAGAGGCTCCAAAGTCCCTAAAAAGCCTCGCTATCTGTCAAAAGAGAGATTTTTTACAATATTATTTAAAACACTTGATAATCTTCAATTTTTACATTATATTCAACACTATTTAAAACAGTATCAATAATATCGGGATAAATAATTATGGACAAAAAAATTAGAGTAAGATATGCCCCATCCCCTACAGGTTATCAGCATATCGGCGGAATTCGTACTGCGCTATTCAATTTTTTATTTGCAAAGGCTTCTGGCGGAGATTTTATCTTGCGGATCGAAGATACAGATAGATCCAGATATTTTGAAGGAGCCCTTGAGGATATATTTGAAACCTTCCAATGGCTAGGCATAGAATACGATGAAGGACCAGGTAAAGGTGGTCAATTTGAGCCGTATTTTCAATCACAACGTATAGAATTATACAAAAAACATGCCCTTGAATTAATAGACAAAGGCCATGCTTACTATTGCTTTTGCTCCAGTGAAAGACTTGAGAATTTAAAAAAAGAACAGGAAGAAAAAAAACTTGCACCTGGCTATGACAGGCATTGCCGTAATCTTTCAAAAGAGGAAGTTGAAAAATTATTAAATAAAAACACTCCACACGTAATAAGATTTAAAGCTCCTCTTCAAGGCAAGACGTCTTTTGAGGACAAATTATTTGGCACGATTGAAGTTGACAACTCTACGTTGCAGGACTTTGTGCTTATAAAATCCGACGGATTTCCAACATACCATATGGCAAACATCGTAGACGACCATATCATGGGGATTACCCATGTATTAAGAGCGCAGGAGTGGCTGCCGTCTACACCAAACCATGTGTTATTGTATAAAGGATTTGGATGGGAGCCGCCTTTATTTTGCCATCTACCGATGGTCATGGGAGAAGACGGGCATAAGCTCTCAAAAAGACACGGCGCAACTCAGGTCAAGGAGTTTAAGCTTCAAGGTTATCTGCCCGAGGCGATAATAAATTTTGTCGTTTTACTCGGCTGGTCATACAATGATTCGGATGAATTATTCACGATGGAAGAATTAAAAAAGATTTTTGATATAAATAAGATCGGCAAAGCTCCTGCTGTATTTAATTATGCAAAATTAAAATGGTTTAACGGTGTGTATATACGCAAGCTTGAAAAAGACAAATTGCTGGAGCTTGTGCTGCCGCATTATATAGAAAAAAATTTAATCAGTAAAGATCAAAAACTAGAAGAAATAGAATATTTAAAAAAGATTATTCCATTAATACAGGAAAGAATCGAGCTTATCAATGATGCGCCGGCAATAAGTGATTTCATGTTTGGTGATCTGCCGCCATACAGGGCATGGGATAAAATCATCCCCAAGAATACAGACAAAAATACAATAGTCAATATTTTAAAAGATTCAAAAGAAGTACTAAAAGATCTTGGCAGTAAATCAGATGAAGATCTGCATACAATGTTATACGATATTGCAAAAAAATATAATGTAAAGGCTGGTGCAGTTTTTATGCCTATAAGGATTGCAATTACCGGCACAGATAAAAGTCCCGAGTTATTCCCTGTGATGAAAATACTTGGGCTTGATAAAATCATGTATAGATTTGATGAAGCTATAAAAAAATTAACAAATTAATAAATAAATTTAAGGAATAAAACATGTCTGATAGTCAAAATAACAATCTTATGGATAAAATAGTATCTCTTGCAAAACGAAGAGGCTTTGTTTTTCAATCAAGCGAAATCTACGGAGGATTAAACTCCTGCTGGGATTACGGTCCAATCGGAGTGGAATTAAAACGTAATGTTAAAAATGCATGGTGGGATTACATGATCCACAGGAGAGACGATACAGTCGGAGTCGATTGTTCTATCTTAATGTCGCCCAAGGTCTGGGAAGCATCGGGTCATCTTAAAAATTTCACAGATCCTCTTGTAGACTGCAAGGAATGCAAAAAACGCTGGAGACAGGATAAACTTGAGGACCCGACAAAATGCCCTGACTGTGGCGGAGAATTAACAGAGGCACGTAATTTTAATCTGATGTTTAAGACCTTCATGGGCGCAGTAGAAGACTCATCGGCAGTTGTCTTTATGCGACCTGAAACAGCGCAGGGAATTTTTGTTAATTTTAAGAACGTGCTTTTATCATCACGTAAAAAGCCTCCGTTTGGCATAGGGCAAATCGGCAAATCATTCAGGAATGAAATCACCCCGGGCAATTTTGTATTCCGCACAAGGGAGTTTGAACAAATGGAAATGGAATTTTTTGTCCCACCCGGAGAAGACGAGAAGTGGTATAAATACTGGATCGAGCACCGCAGACAATGGTATCTTTTATACGGCATCAGAGAAAAAAATATCCGCATCAGAGAACATGAAAAAAGCGAACTCGCACATTATGCAAAAGCCTGTTCGGATGTCGAATATCTCTATCCATGGGGCTGGGATGAGCTTGAAGGTATCGCTAACAGGACTGATTACGACCTTAAGACTCATCAAGAATACAGCGGCAAAGACATGGCTTATCTTGACGATCAGACTAACGAGCGATACCTGCCTTACGTTATTGAGCCTGCTGCAGGCGCGGACAGAGCTCTACTCGCATTCTTACTCGATGCATATCATGAAGAAAAATTGCCAGACAGTGATACAAGAGTAGTGCTACACTTTCATCCAAAAATTGCTCCAATTAAAATCGGAGTTTTCCCTCTTGTAAAAAAAGACGGATTAAAAGAGCTTGCGCTTGATATCGAAAAAAATCTGCGAAAAGAGTTTAATACATTTTATGATGAGTCCGGCGCTATAGGCAGAAGATACAGAAGACAGGATGAAATAGGCACACCTTACGGCATTACAATCGACTATCAGACAAAAGAAGACAACACAGTAACATTGCGTTACAGGGATTCAATGGAGCAAGTAAGAATAAAGACTGACGAGCTTATCAATTTTATTAAAAATGATATGGAAAATTTCAAACAAAAAGACTGGCAGGATTAATTTGTAGATTATTATAAAAATAAAAAAAGGCAGCTGATTTAATGAACCGGCTGCCTTAATTTTTTTAGCATCAACAGTTATTTCTTTTTTTCTATTTTAATATAATTCTTCTTTACCCAATCTTCAAATTTTATATTGTTAAATTTTATTCTATCTTTTAAAGCATTGTATGTTTCTTCGGATATTTTTTTTATTTGACCTTCATGTATAGAAAGCCCTGTTAAATTATGCAGTTTTTCTAAATTCTCTAATTTGCTAATATATGTAAAAGCAATATCAAGATATTTTAAATTAACTAAGTTTTCGATATTTTCAATCTTTTCGACATTTGTCCGACAGATATTGGAAGTTGTACCCTTTTAGGAAACCACTTTTATTAAAGTTATTCTGCCTCTCCTGTTTTTTAATTGGGGCACCGATACAAAATTAAGATCAACAATAAACATAGCTGGAAAAATAACTTGCGAAACAAGATATATTCAGCGGAATAGAACGGCGAATAACCGGAGGAACAACGAGCCTGCTGGAGAGAGTAATGCGAACAGTAAATCAGCGGATTAACATCGCTCAATGGAGTGATGAGAGTGCTCTTGCTATTGCAAAAATAAGAGGGGCATATTATTATAATTGCTTCGATGTATGAGAGGTCATAAGTTTGTTACGCTATCAAATACTTAACTCCTTTTAAATTTATTATTATTTATAAATAAAATATAACACTAAGTCAATTTAAATTATCAATAGATTATATTATTCCATTCTCTCCATTAAATAAAGGCACTCTACTTCTTTTGTGAGAGGGATAATATAATCCCTGTAAATATTTTTAATCACAGCCGGATTGATCTTATAATTAGGATTAGCAGCCTCCGGCTCCTGCCCGTAAGTCCCTGCTTTAATCTCTACTCTATGAAGCAGTTTATCCTCAACTGCTTTATCGGTTAACTTATCAATAATACCCTGTCTATCATTTGCCTTAATCAGTTCATTATATCCTGCAGTATCCTGAAGGTACTTGCTCTCGGCTACAAATTTACCGTAATGAATACGTTTTGATATTGCTTGCAGCGCATTAATATCACATACGGCTGATGATCCGTAATTGCCATCATCGTCCTTTTCACATATCATTGGAATAATTTTCTCAATATAAAAATTTAATATTTTATCATTTATATTAATATCTGTTTTTTTTATCGGCCATTCATATTTCATAGGAGTTAAATAAGGCTTGGGAAGATTTTTGGAGAATGCATGCTCATCCGGAGCAGTATATCGTCTGACTCTAGCATGAATCTTCTCGGTTTCATTCAAAAAATATTCCATAAAGCTGCCGTTGTAACCGGGAATTGCTATGCCTTTGGGCTTATAAATTATCAGGTTTTTACCAAACTGAGCCCTTTCTATCAATGCAAAAATTATTGTTTCTTCCTGTCGTATTAAGTTGGATCTTATTGTTTCAAGTTTTAACTCTTCTCTCATTATATTGCTCCAATAATAAAAAAGGGGTATTATAAAATACCCCTAAATTATTATCACAAATTTTTAAGATTTGCAACTGACAGTGCCCAGCCATAAGCCATGCTTGTTGCATCTTGCAAGAGCACTTATAGAGCAAGGATTATTGCACTTAACAACGAACTCTGCAACAGGATCCATAACCTGAGCAGAAAATTCTGCCCTTCCGATATAAAGATCATTGATTCTTAATTCAACCCACTGAATCCAGTGATCCATCTCATTAGGATGTTTACCTCCGCCAACATCAACCCTGATCCTGTGCTTATTGTCTTTAGTTTCCTCAATTGTAATTAAAGGCAGATGTTTTTCATTCGTTGCCTGTTCATTAGAATTACTTTTAGTATTAACCTGATCAAAAAACTCCATTATAAATCCTCCTGATTTTTTTTATATCTAAATAATCGATATTATAAAAATCGATTATTTTTTTAATATTTTTTCCTCATATTCCTCATAAGATTGCAAGTACTTTTTATTACCGGGAGCAATTATATGAGAATGAGCATAAGCTCTGCCAAGTCCATGTATATCACCCATGTAGATTTTATCTCCATTAATATGAAGATTGGCGATACTCTTAAAATTTTTTAGTCTTTCGGGTCTCTTTACTGCATCAAGATATGCATCATTAATAGCGTTCTTTACTTCATCATTGCCGTTTCTGTAAATATTGCTTACTGCCCATGCAAGATGCCATATGCTAAAATCATTGTTAAGCTTATCGATCTTATCAAAATACATCTTAGCAATCTCCGATGCCTGTGCTCCTGTAAAAACTTGATCTCTTATCACCCATATCCCAAGTACAGAGTCAAAACTGTCCTTTTTTAGTTCATTTTTAGCAATCTTTAACGTTTCATCGATGTTTATTCCATTTACAATTACATCCTTTTGATAATAGTAAACATAAGCAAACCCCAATAAAAACTGTACCACAAATAAAAAAATTATAACTTTTATGTATTTCATTTTATTCCTCCTAATTTAGAATAATTCTAATTTAGATTATAATTAATATCATTGTTTTTTACATTATATTTACCAAATAATAATTATTATAAATTAAAAATTATTTTAATTTTATTGAATTATTTTAAGATTTTATATAAAATTAATAGAATATAAAAAACGAGGTGATAAAAATGAAAAAATCAACTTTAATATTTTTAGCTTTTTTTTTAATAACTTATGATGTATCTGCAAGTAATAAATTTTACCTGCAAAACAGACTCGGTGATTTAATAAAGATTGATATTGCATCGGCATTTGTTTTTAAATATCCCAAGTTAAAAGGTCCCCGAGCCGATGAAATACCATTGGAAATCGATCAGGCAATTTTTGAAAAATCTTATATAACGAATGTAAAAGATAAGGAAAGTGTAATCTTATTGTACAAGTATTATAAACTTGACAATCAAACAGGAAAATACAAACTATTACCTGAGATAACGGATAACGTTAATAAGCTAAAACAGATTCATGCAATATTCACAAAATATAATATTGCTTTTACATATCAGATTAAATTTACAACAGACAGATTTAATAATTTTGTCCTGCCCAAAATAACCGATCAAACAGAAGCGGATTTTATAAAAAATGTATATGCACAAAAGAATAATCATCATGTACTTATTTTTGATACTAAAGACATTGAAAAATTAAGATTTATCTTTATGTATTTAAATAAGGACAATGAAATGCCAACAGGACTTGATGAGCATGGCGCACCAAGTCCACACAGGTTTCCCAGAGTTTTTGAAGCAAAAACCAAATCAAACTTTGATGTACATTTTGCCTGGGGCATAAAATTTTCACCGGTAAAAAATTCTGAAAATGTCGACATCGGTTATATAACATTAGGATTTTCCCTTAATCTCACAAATTTCATAATGCCTTCATTAGAATTTCAGCTAAAATACAATTTCCTGATTTACGGATATCCTGTCGAGCCTTATATCGGCGCAGCACTTTACGGAGGGTTTATTGACGGATTCCCGATCGGTCTGGATGTAATTGGCGGGGTTGATGTATTCCCTCTTTATTATGAAAAAAGAAAAGATAATAAAAATTTTTATCTTACTGGAGAAACAAGAATAGGCATGGTATTGTACTCACGAGTTTATTATGATACCGGATTGGATAATGAAGGAATATGGAAAAAACTCGAATTGCTTATGGAGGGCGGATTTTACTTTGGATACGGTTATATTTTTAATAATTATGAAAATGAAACATATAATTTTCATTAAAAAATTGATAGCGTAACAAATACGTGACCTAAGGTCTAAAAATTAAAAAGCTT